>DAHUZL010000201.1 GCA_027306655.1 Candidatus Dormiibacterota bacterium | reverse complement strand
AGACCGTGGCCGGCTCGATAGCACCCCAGGTACCTGCTCGCCCCGCCGTGGGCGGCGTCGTGGCCCTCGGGCGGTGCAGCCCCGATGGTGAGCCCCACGTTGGCCAGTGCCCAGCCCATCGCGGGACAGCCAGGCTTGGGGACAGGGCGCAAGGCGATCGCCTAAACCCCCTCCGGACGCGCAGGTAGGCGTGGACTCCGGCGCTCCGGAGCGAGCTCGCGCCCGCAGAAGGCGCAGGGTCGGACGCTCGTCACCAAAGCCATTACGCGAGCCATCGTCGCACCACCAAAACCATTACGCGAGCCGGGTTTGAGTTGGCGGGAATGCGTTACGCGGGAAAAACGTAAAGCCATGACGAGGGCGCCGGGTCATCCCCCGGTCAGCTCCAGTCGCGGAACCCCGGGCGGGTCGAACCCCAGCACCTGGCCGTAGAAGGAGAGCTCCGCCTCGGCGGCGGCGATGATCGTCTCCGCCCGGCGGAAGCCGTGCTGCTCCCCGGGGAAGAGGCGGTAGGCGTGGGCGATGCCCTTGCGGACCAGCGCATCCCGAAAGCACTCGGCCTGGGCGGGCGGGACCACCTTGTCCTCGGCGCCCTGGAGCAGCAGCACCGGACAGGCGAGCCGGTCCACGTGGGTGAGCGGGGCCCGGTCGATCAGGACCGCCCGGTCCTCCGGCAGCCGGCCGACCAGGCCATCGAGGTAGCGGGATTCGAAGTCATGCGTGTCGGCGGCGAAGCTGAGCAGCTCGGCCACCCCGAAGTACGAGGTCCCCGCCGCGAAGACGTCGGTCCGGGTGAGGCTGGCCAGCACCGTCCACCCGCCGGCGCTGCCGCCCCGGATGGCCAGCCGGGCGCCGTCGGCCTCGCCCCGGTCCACCAGCGCCCGGACTGCGCTGACGCAGTCCTCCACGTCCACCACCCCCCACCCACCGCGCAGGCGCTCCCGATAGGCGCGGCCGAAGCCGCTGGAGCCGCCGTAGTTGACGTCGACGACGCCGAGCCCGCGGCTGGTGAGGTAGGCCTTGGCGAGGTCCAGGACCGGCAGGACCTGGCTGGTGGGGCCTCCGTGGACAAAGACGATGTAGGGGGGACTCTCCCCGTCGGGCCCCACGGCGGTGGGATGGGTCGGGGGATAGACCACGACGTGGACCTCGCGTCCCCCGAGGCCGGATACGACCGTCGCCCGAGCCGGCGGCAGGTAGGCGGCGTCCACGTCGCCGTCCGAGGCTCGGCGCACGCTGGTGACGCGCCCGCTGCCGGTGTTGATCCGGACCAGGGTCCAGGCCTGGGTCGGCGACCCGGCGATGGCGGCCACCTCGGAGCCGCGTCCGGCCAGCATCGGCGCGTACGCGCCGTAGGGCAGATCGAGGGAGCGCAGCCGCCCCCGGACGGGATCGAGCACGTCCAGGCGGCGCGTCGCGGTGCCGTGCAGCACCGCGAGCGCCCCGCTGTCGAGGCGCGCGTACGTGGTCTGCCCCAGCTGCCAGAGCGGCTCGGCGAACTCCTCCGTCATCGGGCAGAGCGGCTCGGGCTCCAGGGCCGCGCCGCCGGCCCGGGGGAGCGGGACCCGATAGAGGTTCCACCAGCCGGACCGGTCGCTGACCGCATAGAGCGTCGTGGCATCGGCCCACTCGGGCTGCAGCACTGACTCCTGCGGGCCTCCCAGCACCGGCACCGGCTCCCCGAGGTCGCCGGCCGCGCTCACCCGGGCCACCCGGCAGGTGGTCCCGTCCCACGGCATCGACGGGTGGTCCCAGGTGATGAAGGCGAGCCGGCGCCCGTCCGGCGAGAGCCGCGCCCCGGCCAGGAAATCGCTCCCCCCCCAGAGCTCGCGCACGGCCAGCGAGCCGTCCACCGCCACCGCGACCAGGTGGCGTGCGACGCGGCCGTCGTGATGCCGCTCCCGGATGCACCACACCTCCCGCCCGTCCGGGTGCAGCTGAGGCTCGGCGAACCGGTCGGCGCCGGGCTCGGCCGGGACCGGCGTGAGCGGGATCGGGTCGCGGTCGAGCGCCGACCCGTCCGGGGCGGTGAGGTCCCGGCGCCAGAGGCGCTGGTCGTCGTCGTGCGCGAAGACCAGGGAGAGGGTCCCGTCGGGCAGATCGGCCGGGGTCCAGCAGGCGCCGCCATACTCGTGCACCCGGGTGCGCGCATGCCACGGCGGGGGCAGCACGTCCTCCGCCGGTTCGCCGGCGACGGAGCGGACGACGACGGTCCGGCCGCCGTCCGCGGGCCGAAGCTCGGACCACCACAGCGCGTCGCCGTGGAACACCGGGAAGGAGACCCGCGCCGCCTGGCCGACCAGGTCACTGGCGACGATCGGGGACGGCCAGGCGCCGTGCGGGATCGCCACGCGCCGATTGTTGGGGCGGTCCCGCGGGCGTGTCAAGGACGGCCACCGAGGCGGTCGGTGACGATCCGGCCCCCCTGCATCACCAGCAGGAGATGCCGGTCCGGGTTGCTGAGCACCCGGACGTCCCGGAGCGGGTCCCCGTCGATCACCAGCAGGTCGGCGCGGGCGCCCGCGGCGACGACGCCGATCTCCCCCTCCAGGCGGAGCAACCGAGCGGCGATGGTGGTCGCCGACCGGAGGATGTCCGCGGCCGGCTGGACCTCGGCCCGGAGGGTGAACTCCCGGCTCTGCTCCCCGTGCATCTCGGCGAGAAGATCGGTGCCGTAGGCGATCGCCACCCCGGCTCGGTGGGCCCGCTCGAGCGCGGCGAGGCCGCCCTCCAGCACCGGCGGCAGCTTGGCCAGCGCCGCGGCCGGCATCCCCAGCTCACGGCCGCGGCGGTGGAGGGCGTCGTAGGTGGCGAGGGTGGGGACGTAGAACGCCTCGTGCTCCCGGAAGAGCGGGGGGCTGCTCGCGTCCATCAGGTTGCCGTGCTCGATCGTGCGCACACCGAGGCGCAGCCCGCGGTTGATCGCGCGCGACGTGTAGGCGTGACCGGCGACGTAGATGCCGGCGGCCTCCGCCTCCTCCACCGCGGCCCGGATCTCCTCCTCCGCGAACTGGGTGGCGTCGATGCGGTCGCTGGGGGCGTCCACGGCGCCGCTCAGGTAGAGCTTCAGGTGGTGGGCGCCGCGACGGATCTCCTCGCGCGCGGCGCGGCGCACCTCGGTGACGCCGTCACAGACGACGGCCAGCGTGGGGCAGGCGTAGTGGGTGTCGACCGCGGTCCGGCCGGGACCGCGCCACTCCCCCGCGCCGCCGGTCTGGGAGAGCATCTTGCCGCCGTGGATGATCCGCGGCCCCTCCAGGTGGCCCTCGGCGACCGCCCGAGCGAGACCGAAGTCGCAACCGCCGACGTCGCGGACGGTGGTGAAGCCGCGCTCCAGCATGCCCCGCAGGACGCCCACCGCCCGCGCCGTCACGTAGGCCGGGGACCACTCCGCCATCCCCCAGACGTCGGTGGTGACGACGGTGACGTGCACATGGCAGTCGATCAGGCCCGGCATCAGCACCGCGCCGCCGAGGTCGAGGACGCGGTCAGCGGCGGGGGTGGTGGACGACGCCGACACGTCCACGATCCGCTCCCCCTCCACCACCACCGTCCGGTCGGGGAGCAGCATGGCCCGCTCCGGGTCGAGCACGGCGGCGTGGACGAGGACGACGCGCGGGGCCGCCGCCGGCATGCTCAGAACACCTCCGCGCACCAGGGCGCGATCGGCCAGGAGAGGAGCCGGTCGGCGCGCGCGGCTGCGCCCGGCTCACTCTCCTCGACCCGGCCCGCCCGCGCCTGCTGGACGAGGCGAGCGGCGCCCAGGTAGGCGGACCCGAGGGCGGCGACGTCGAGGTGCAGCTGGGCCGACCGGCGGGTGCGCCGGCAGCGGGCACCGCCCGGTCCCACCTCGAGGTGGTAGCGCCCCCGATTCCAGGGGCAGCCCGAATCGTCCAGGTCGAACACCAGCTCACCCTCGGCGCCGTAGCCGCGGCCCTCCAGAGCGCGGGCGCCGTCGACCAGGCGGACCCAGAGCCCGTCCCGGAGGGTGAGGTTGAGGCTGCGGAGGTCGGCGAGGCACCAGCGGAGCACGTCGTCGGGGGGTCGGTGCCAGGTCTCCACCTCCGAGACGAGGTCGATCCCGAGCAGGTATTGCCACAGCGCCGCCTCCACGGCGGGAGCGTCGCCAATCAGCTCCTGGACCTGGAGCAGGCCGCTGGGCTGCCCCTGGGCCCAGCGCAGCTCGACCCGGTAGAGCACGTAGCCGTCCACCACCCCCTCCCGCTCGTGGACCGCCAGCAGCACCGGCCGGGGGTCGTCGGCGACCAGCTCGGCCCACCAGGAGCGCCACTGACGCTCCTCGCGGCGGATCATCCCGGGCCGGCCCGTCCGGCAGCGGTCGTAGGCGCCCCCCAGCTGCGCGAGCGAGGCGGCCGGGTCGTGGACGATCCGCATGCGGCCGAGCGCCGCGGGCAGCGCGCGGAGCTCCGCGTCGCGGGTGGCGATCCGCACCGCGCAGTCGTCGCCAGCCATCCCGAAGCCGAACCGCCCATAGATCCCGGCCTGGCTGGCGAAGAGCGCGGCCACCGCCTCGCCCCCGGCATGGAGGTCCTGGAGCTGGCGCTGGATCAGGTGCGTCAGCGTGCCGCGGCGCCGATGGCTGGGGAGCACCCCCACCCCGCTGACCCCGGCCACCGGCAGGACCCCGCCCGGCACCGTCATCTCCAGGGACAGGAGGGCGCACGTCCCCACCACCTCGTCTCCGTCGACCGCGACCAGGGTGCGCCCCGGTTCCAGACCCAGCCGGGCCCGCTCGGTGTGGGTGGCGGTCGGCGCCGCGCTGAAGGCGAGCTCGAAGCAGCGCGCGAACGCCTCCTCCTCTCCCTCCGCCAGCCGGCGGATGCCGATCCCGCCCCGGGCGGCCGGCCCCGGGTCGGCCGCGGTCGGCACCCGCTCAGGCCTCGGTGGGCCGCCGGCGCCGCCGAACAGCGCGACGGGGGCGTCCCCCGGGCCGCTTCGGGGGGTGTGGCGGCGTCCCGCCGCCGGCCGAGGCCGCCGCCGCCCCCACCAGCCCGGCCACCGCGCCGGCGCGGCGGCGCAAGTCGGCCAGCTGGGACGTGAGCTCTGCCTGCTCGGCCCGGAGCCGGCGGTTCTCCTCCACCGCGGCCTCGACCCGGCGCACGATCGAGTGGAGCCGCGTCAGCAGCGGGCGGGGCCGGGAGGCGCGCCGCGGGGGGACGCTCAGCGCGGCCGACTCCTCGAAGGCCTCCGGAACCAGGCTGAGGTCGACTCCGAAGCCGGCCAGCTCCTGGGCGATGCTGGCGCAGATGAGGGGGTCGTCGCTGAGCGCGGCGCCCAGCGCCGTCACCCGGCTGAACTCCCCCCGGGGCGCGGCGGCGAGCAGCGCCTGGACCCCCGGCCGCCAGCGGGGGGCGGTCCGGGTGTCCCCGTCCTGGAAGAAGGCATGGTGGCGCGCGCGCCAGCCCTGGACCCGAAGGTAGGCGCGGATCCGGCGCCGCTGCTCGGCGAGGGCGAGGCGGCCGGCCAGCCCGGTGAGGGCGGTGGCGACGTAGAGGGCGCTGCCGCGATCGGCGCGCGCGGGGGCCGTAGTGGGTCGCGCCATCAGATGGCGTCCTCCATGAACGGGCCGACCGGGCGGCCGGCCCAGGCGGGCGACAGGGCGCGAATCACCCCCGCCGCAGCCGTCCCCGCTATTGTCGCGCACCCGGGCCCCGATGCCGCGGTGATCGGCCCCGGCACGCGGCCTCCTCCCATGGCAGCCGATACGCTTGTCCGGTGGCGGGCGAGTTCGGACGGGGCAGCACGCCGTCGGCGGGTCGGGATCTCGCCCCGGGGGACGGCGCCGACCCCGGCCCGGAGGGGGGAGCACCGGACGGTCCCGAGCTCGACACCCTCCTCGCCACCGCGCCGATCGTGGAGATCGGCCGGGTGCCGTGGGGGAGCAACGCCGTGTTCCAGGTGCTGCTGGACACCCCGCACGGGCCTCGCCTCGCCATCTACAAGCCGGCGCGGGGCGAGCGCCCGCTCTGGGACTTTCCCCACGGCACCCTCCATCGTCGGGAGGTGGCGACCGCCCGGGTGGACCAGGCGCTGGGCTTCGGCTTCACGCCCCGCACCGTGGTGAGGCGGGAGGCCCCCTTCGGCCAGGGGTCCCTCCAGGAGTTCATCGACGAGCCCGATCCGGCGGCGGCGCCGCGGGGCGAGCCGCTCCGCGACGCGCTCTGCGGGATGGCGGTGCTGGACGTCCTCGTTAACAACGGGGACCGCAAGCAGGCCCACATCCTGGTCGACCGGTCCGGACATCTCCGCGGCATCGACCACGGCGTCACGTTTCACGTCGACCCCAAGCTGCGCACCGTCCTCATGGAGCTGGGGGGCGAGCCGGTGCCGGCCCCGTGGCTGGCCCGACTCCGCCGCTTCGCGTCCGATGGGCCGGCCGGGGCCGCCCTCGACCGCGACCTGGGGCCCCTGCTCAGACCCGCCGAGCGGGCGGCGTTCACCGCTCGGCTCCGGCGATTGCTCCGCTCCGGCGTCTTCCCACGCCTGGACCCCTGGCACGGCCGGCCCTGGGAGTGGTGAGCGGGGGAGGGGAGATCCCGTGACCCGCCGCGCCTGGCTCCTGTTCCTGCTGATGGCCGTGATCTGGGGCATCCCCTACCTCTTCATCAAGGTCGCGCTCCGCGACCTGAGCCCGATCGGGGTGGTCTTCGCGCGCCTGCTGCTCGCCACCCTGGTGATCGCACCGCTGGCGGCGCGGGGCGATCACCTCCGCCAGGTGTGGCGGCGCTGGCGCTGGATCGTGGTCCTCGCCGTCTGCGAGATCGTGGCCCCCTTCCTCCTCATCGCCCTCGGCGAGCAGCGGATCCCGTCGTCGCTGGCCGGCCTGCTGGTGGCCGCGGAGCCGCTCTTCATCGCCCTGCTCGCGCTGCGGGTTGCCGCCAGCGAGCGGGTGGGGGGTGCGCGGCTGGTGGGAGTCGTGGTCGGCTTCATCGGCGTCGTCGTCCTGCTCGGGTTCAACCCCGGCCGCGACGTCATGGGCGCCCTGATGGTGCTGGCCGCCACCCTCCTGTACGCGGTGGGGGCGCTGGTGGTGCGGTTGCGCCTGGCCGACGTCTCGTCCACCGGGATCACCGCGGCGACCCTCGTCGTCTCGACCGTGATGGTGCTGCCGCTGCTCCCCCTCGACCTTCCCCGGGCCGTGCCCGACGCGGCCACGCTGCTGTCGCTGCTCGTCCTCGGGGTGGTCTGCACCGCCATCGGGCTGCTCGGCTTCTACGCTCTCATCGCCGCCGCCGGCGCCAGCCGCGCCAGCGTGATCACGTACGTCAACCCGGTTGTCGCGGTGGGGCTCGGGATCGCCTTCCTGCACGAGTCGATCCACGCCGCCACCCTCGCCGGCTTCGCCCTGGTGCTGGCGGGGTCGCTGGTCTCCGCGGCCGGACCGCCGCCCCGCCTGCTGCGGCGCTCGCGCACCGTCTCCACCCCGACGGGCACCGCCTGAGCCGCTACCAGGCGACCCGCTCCCGGTCACGGAAGAAGCCGCCGGTGGGGCCGTCGTCGTCGAGGGTGGCCAGGAAGACCGCGGTGTCGGCGCCCTCCTCCGGCGACCGCGGGGCGGTCGGACCGCCCATGTCGGTGCGGACCCACCCCGGGTCGAGGCAGTTGACCAGGACGCCGGTCCCGCGCAGCTCCAGGGCCAGCTGCGCCGTCAGCATGTTGAGCGCGGCCTTGGAGACGCTGTAGGCCGGGCTGCCGGTCTCCGGCGGCGCCAACGATGCCAGACTGCTGGAGAGGTTGACCACCCGTCCGTAGCCGCGCTCGACCATGGCCGGGACGAGGGCCCGCACCATCCGCCAGACCCCGACCAGGTTGACCTGGAGGGTGGCCTCCAGGATGTCCTCCCCCACCGCCAGCATCGGCACCTCGTCGTCGAGGAGGACGCCGGCGTTGTTGACGAGCACGTCGACGCTCCCGACCTCCGCGGCGATCAGCCGCTGGCAGCGGCTCACCGACGCCGCGTCAGTGACGTCGAGCTGCACCGGCACCGCCCGGGCCCGGCCGAGCGCGGCGGCCACGTGCTCGGCCGCGGCCCGGTCCCGCGCGCCCAGCACCACGGTGAGGCCGAGCGCCGCCAGCTGGCGGCTGATCGCGGCGCCGATCCCGCGAGTGGCGCCGGTGACCAGCGCCACCCGCGGCGCCGTCCCCGTCTCGGTCATGGCTCGGCCCGCCGCGACGTCGCGGTCGCCCCCAGCCCCGCGTGATGAAGCGTACGGTAGCGCGCCGGCCCGCGCGGCTGCGGCACCGACCGGAGCAGGCGCACCGCCGGGACGGGGATCGCCCGCCGGGCTCCGTCCGGCCACGGGGACGCCGCTCCCGCCAGCTCCCGCCGGGTCGCGCCCGCGAGCGGGCGCCGCACCCGCGCCAGCGTGCAGTGCGGCCGGAAGGGCCGCGGGTCGGCTCCGAAACCCTGCTCGGCGAGCGCCCGCGCCATCTCCTGCTGGAGGTCACCGATCGGCGCCTGCGCCTCGCCGCAGCCGAGCCACAGCACGGCCGGACCGCGCCAGTCCGGAAAGGCGCCCAGCCCGCCCAGGGTCAGGCTGAAGGGCTCGGTCCGCGCGGCGACCGCGTCCAGCGCGGTGTGGGCCCGCCCGACCGCCTCGTTGTCGAGCCGGCCGAGAAAGCGCAGCGTGCAGTGCAGGCCAGGGGGATCCACGATCGCCAGCGCCGCGTCGAGGCGCCCCAGCCTCCCGATCGCGCCCGCCACCTCCGGGTCGTCGCCGATCGGCACCATCACCGCGACGAAGACCGCTCCCGCGGCCGACGCCGCGCTCATCGCGCCCAGGGCCCGAGCGCCCGGGATGGCCGCTCGCGCCCGTCGACCCGGTCGAGGAAGCCCGCCAGCAGGGCCCGCTGCGCGGTCACGAAGGCCGCGCTCCAGCCATGGCCGGCGGAGTCCACCACCCGGGTCTCGACCAGCGGGTGGGCCCGGGCCAGCGCGGCCAGCTGGGGCACGTCGACGATGCGGTCGTCGGCCGCGACCATGAGCAGCACCGGCCGCGGCCAGTCCGCGACCAGGCGGCGAAAGTCATGGCGCAGCCCGTCGCGCAACCAGGCCCGGGCCGCGCGCGGGCACGCCCGCAGCTGGTTGTCGAAATTCACCTGGGCCGCCGAGAGGTCGACGTCCTCCCCCTCGGTGAGGTGGCGCTTGTACCAGTCGCTCGCCCAGCGCCGGTGGGCCAGCCAGGTGATCGCGGCGAAGACGCCCGGCGCCGTGAAGCCCGCCACCTGGGCGTGGAAGCGGCGGCGCACGACGGTGGGATGGAGCAGCGGGGTGTGGAGGAGGAGGCTGCCGACCGACTCGGGGCGGTCGCCGGCCATCGCCAGCGCCACCGACGCCCCCAGGCAGAGCCCGGCCAGGTCGTACCGCTCGTGGCCGAGGGCCAGGGCGACCGCGGCCACCTCGCGGCCCAAGGCTCCCGCGGTGTGACGGCCGGGGAGCGGCGCTGAGGCGCCGAACCCGGGCAGGTCGGGGATCACCACCGTCCGGCGCGGGAGCAGGGTGGGCAGCCAGGCGTCGAAGTTCTCGGCGGAGCCGAGGAAGCCGTGACAGAGCACGAGAGGCGGACCGCTCCCGCCGGTGAGGAAGCGCAGCGGTCCCTGCCGCCGCTCCAGCAGCCCCTCGGTGAGCCGGGTCGTCCTGGCGGGCGGCGCCGCCCCCACCCGCGCCCGCGCCGACCCGGGCCGGGGGGCGGAAGCGGGCGCCGGGAGCGCGCTCATGCGGTCCGGGTGGCGGCTGGGACCGCGGCGGGGGCGGGGTCGCCCTCGTCGGGCCAGGCCGGCAGCGGGCAGCGGACGGGCCGGTCCTCGCGGTAGCCGAGCGCGTACTCCGCGGCCAGGATCGTCTGCAGCTCCCGGGTTCCCTCGTAGATGAGGGTGGCGCGGCTGTTGCGCAGGTACCGCGCCGCCGGGCACTCCTCGCTGAACCCGGTGGCCCCGTGCACCTGGAGGCAGTCGTCGGCCGAGCGCCGGGCGTTGTCGCTGTTCACCCACTTGGCGAGGGCCGACTGGCGACCGCTGCGACGGCCGTTGTTCTTGAGCCAGGCCGCCTGGAGCCAGAGCAGCCGGGCGATATCGCTGTCGCGCGCCATCTGGCCGATCATCTGCTGGACCAGCTCGAACCGCCCGATCGGCCGGCCCTGGACCTCACGGGCCCGGGCGTAGGCGACGCTGAGGTCGAGGCAGGCGCGGATCGTTCCCGCCGCGCCGCTGGCGACGCAGAAGCGGCCGCTGTCGAGGCAGCTCATCGCCACCTTGAAGCCCTCGCCCTCCTCGCCGATCCGATTGGCGGCCGGCACCACCGCGTCGTCGAGGAAGACGATCGCGGTCTCGCCGGCCCGCAACCCGTACTTGTGCGTGATCGGCTGGGTGCGCAGCCCGGGCCCGGCCAGGCTCCGCTCCACCGCGAAGGCGGTGATCCCGCCGATGCCCTGGGCGGGGTCGACGGTGGCGAAGACCATCAGCAGCTCCGCCGAATGGCCCATCGAGATCCACACCTTCTGGCCGCGGAGGCGGTAGCCATCGCCGCTCCGGATGGCGAGCGTGCGCAGCGCCCGGACGTCGCTGCCGGCGTCCGGCTCGGTGAGGGCGAAGCAGCCCTGCTGGCGGCCCTCCGCCAGGGGCCGGAGCAGGCGTTGCCGCTGCGCCTCGGTGCCCCATTGATAGAGACCGGTCAGGCAGAGGCCGGCATGCACCGAGAGTGCGGTCCGGCAGGACGCGTCGACGTACTCCAGCTCCTCGCAGGCGAGGCCGAGCGCCACCCAATCGAGCCCCGCTCCGCCGTAGCGCTGGGGGATGCAGATCCCGGGCAGGCCCAGCGCCCCCAGCTTGCCGAAGAGCTCGGGGTCGCTGCGCTGCTCGCGGTCGAGCTCCGGGATCGTGGGCGCCAGCTCCCGGCGGCCGAACTCGCGAATCGTCGCCTGCAGCTGCCGCTGCTCCGGGGTGAGCTCGAGGTCGATCATGGAGGGCGGTGGTCTCAGCCCGTCTGGTGGGTGTCGATCTGGGCGCGCTGGAGCCGGCCGGAGTAGTCGATGTACACGGTCTTCCACTCGGAGAACTCGTCCATGGCGGTGGTGCCGGCCTCGCGATGGCCGTTCCCGGTCCACTTGGTGCCGCCGAAGGGGAGCTGGATCTCGGCTCCGATGGTGGGGGCGTTGACGTACACGATCCCCGCTTCGAGGCGGTCGACCGCCGCCATCGCCCGCTGCAGGTCGCGCGTGTAGACCGCCAGCGAGAGCCCGTACCGGGTGCCGTTGGCGACCGTCATCGCCTCCTCGAAGTCGTCGACCGGGATGATCGCGGTGGTGGGGCCGAAGATCTCCTCCTGAGCGATCCGCATGGCGGGGCGGACGTCGGTGAAGAGCGTGGGACGGTAGAAGAACCCCTCGCCGAGGGCCCCGTCGGTGGCGATCGCCCCGCCGGTCAGCAGCCGGGCCGCCTCCTGCTGCCCCGCCTCGGTGTAGCCGTGGATGCGGTGGAGCTGGCGCTCGTTGATGACCGGGCCGACGTCGGTGGCGGGATCGAGGCCGTCGCCCAGGTGGAGCTGGCCCACCCGGGCCACCAGCCGCTCGGTGAACTCCGCCACCGCGCTGCGCTCGACGACAAGCCGGGAGGTGGCGGTGCAGCGCTGCCCGCTGGTGCCGAACGCGCCCCAGAGGGCGCCGTCGACGGCCAGCTCCAGGTCACCGTCGGCGAGCACGATCATGGCGTTCTTGCCGCCCAGCTCCAGGCCCACGCGCTTGCCCGCCCCGCCGCAGGCGGCGGCGATCGCGTGGCCCACCTCGGCCGAGCCGGTGAAGGAGATCGCCGGCACCTGGGCATGGCGGACCAGCGCCGCCCCGGCGTCCTCGCCGAAGCCGGTGACCAGGTTGAGCACCCCCGCCGGCAGCCCCGCCTCGATCAGGATCTCGACCAGCCGGACCGCCATCAGGGGGGTGTCCTCGGCGGGCTTGAACACGATCGCATTGCCGGCGAGCAGGGCCGGCATCACCTTCCAGGTCGGGATCGCCAGGGGGAAGTTCCAGGGGGTGATGCACCCGACCACCCCGATCGGCACCCGCTCGGTGAAGCACCGCTTCTGGCGCAGCTCGCTGGGGACCGTCTCGCCGCTGGGGCGGCGACCCTGGCCAGCCATGTAGAGGGTCATGTCGATCCCCTCCTGGACATCGCCACGGGCCTCGGTGAGCACCTTGCCCATCTCCCGGGTCATCAGCTCGGCGAGCGCCTCCTTGCGGTCGGCGAGCAGGCGCGCGGCCCGCAGCAGGATGTCGGCGCGTTCCGGCATCGGAGTCCGGGCCCAGGCCGGGAACGCGGCCCGTGCCGCCTGCACGGCGAGGTCGATATCGTCGGCGCCACCGGCCGCGAATCGACCGACCACCTCTTGGCGACGGGCCGGATTGCGGGACTCGAAGGTGCGCCCCCCGATCGGCTCGCGCCACGCGCCACCGATGAAGTGGCCGTAGGTGGGGGCGCTCGGGGACTCCGCGGGGGCGGCGGCGGGCGTCATCGGGTGGCCTCGATGGCGGCGCCGAGGACCGCGAGGCCCGACTCCAGCTCGGCGTCGGTCATGGTGAGCGGCGGGATGAGGCGGATCACGTTGTCGTCGAGCCCGCAGGACAGGACGATCACGCCGCCGTCAAGGCAGGCGGCGCGGATCCGGCCCACCCGGTCGGTCTCCGAGCGCCCCTCGCGGTCCTGGAACTCCAGGCCCACCATGGCGCCCACCCCGCGCACATCGGCGGGTCCCGTCCCCGCCGCCTGCCACTCCCGGGCCGCCGCCCGGCAGCGCTCGCCCAGCTGGGTGGCCCGCTCGAGCAGGCCGTCGCGCTCGATGGTGTCGATCACGGCGATCGCCGCCGCGCAGGCGACGGCGTTGCCGCCGAAGGTGGAGCCGTGCGCGCCGGGGTCCCACACCCCCATCAGCTCGGCGCGGGCGACGATCGCCCCGATCGGGAGGCCGTTGCCCAGCGACTTGGCGGTGATGAGGATGTCGGGGACGATCCCCTCGTGGTCGACGGCGAACCAGCGTCCGGTGCGCCCCATGCCGGTCTGGACCTCGTCGGCGATGAGGAGGATCCCGTGCTCGTCGCAGAGCCGGCGCAGCCGGCCCAGGAAGCCTGCCGGCGGGACCACGTAGCCGCCCTCGCCCTGGATCGGCTCGACCAGGATGGCGGCCAGCTGGGTGGGGGCGACCATCTGGCGGAAGAGTCGATCCAGCTCCTGGCCCAGGGCGATCGGGCACGGGGCGGTGGCGGCATGGGTGCAGGTGCGAAAGCAGTACGGGTAGGGGGTGGTGTAGACCTCGGGGAGGAGGGGGGCGTAGCCCTCGCGGTAGTGCGCCTGGCTGGTGGTGCAGCTGACGGCGCCCAGGGTGCGCCCGTGGAACCCGCCCTGGAACACCAGGATCCCGCTGCGCCCGGTGGCGCGCCGGGCGAGCTTGATCGACCCCTCCACCACCTCGGCGCCGGAGTTGGCGAAGAACACTGAGTCCAGGGGGCCGGGGGCGATCGCCGCGACCCGCTCCGCGGCCTCGGTCTGGCGAATGTGCTGGGTGACCACGCTGGTGTGCCAGTAGCCGTCGACCTGGGCGCGGACCGCGGCCGACACCGCGGGGTGGCGGTGCCCAAGGCTGGTCACCGCGATCCCGCAGCCGAGGTCGAGGTAGCGCCGCCCGTCGACGTCGGTGACGAACGCGCCATCGGCATCGGCGACGACGAGGTCGGTGTAGCGCGAGTACGCGGGCGACACCGACATCCGGTCGCGGTCCCGCCAGGCCTGGGCCTGGCCGGTGGATCCGCCGGCCGTGCGGGCGGTGTGTCCGCCTGACCTGGGGACGGTGGCGGGGATGGTCTGCGTCATCGCACTCCTCCTCCGGCTGGCTCGCCGGTGGCTGATCGGGTCCAGTGGTCGTCGCCGGGGGCCGCGTGCGGCGGCCCGGACCGAGGGACCGAGGCTCAGCCCGGCGGAGGGTGCCCGTCGGCGCCCCACCAGGTGCCGTGCCCGAGGTGCTGCATCCGCCCACGGTAGCGCGTTTGCGACCGCGCCGGGTGAGGGGGCGGGGACGGTCCGGCGCGGCCGCCGCTCAGGAGAGACCGCGGATCGGGTGGGGACGGTACGGGGCCTCCAGGCCGGCAACCTCGTCGGCGGTGAGGGTGAGGGACACCGCCGCCACCGCGTCATCGACGTGCCCCGAGCGGGTGGCGCCGACGATCGGCGCGGTCACGCCGGGCCGGCCCAGGAGCCAGGCCAGCGCCACCTGCGCCGCCGGCACCCCGCGCCCGGCGGCGACCGCGCGGACCGCGTCGACCACGTCGAAGTCGGCGTCGTCGTAGAGGGTGTCGGCGAAGGGGTCGGAGCCGGCCCGCACGGTGTGGCGGACGCCGCCGCGGTCGCGGGTGCCGGCGAGCAGGCCGCGGGCCAGTGGGCTCCAGGGGATCAGCCCCACCCCCTGGTCGAGGCACAGCGGGATCATCTCCCGCTCCTCCTCGCGGTACACGAGGTTGTAGTGGTTCTGCATCGACACGAAGGGCACGCCCCCGTCGGCGGCGGCGACCGCCTGGGCCTTGGCGAACTGCCAGGCGAACATGCTCGACGCCCCGACGTAGCGCGCCTTGCCCGCCCGCACCACCTCGGCGAGCGCCCCCATGGTCTCCGCGATCGGGGTCTCAGGATCCCAGCGGTGGATCTGGTACAGGTCGACGTACTCCAGCCCCAGACGTCGCAGCGAGGCGTCGATGGCGCTCAGGATGTGGGCCCGCGACAGGCCCCGATCGTTGGGACCGGTCCCCATCTCCCCGTGCACCTTGGTCGCCAGCACGTAATCGTCACGGCGGCTGAAGAGGCGGCGCAGGAGCCGGCCCGTGATCTCCTCGCTGCGGCCCTCGGAGTAGACGTCGGCGGTGTCGAAGAAGGTGACCCCGGCCTCGACCGCTCGCCGCACGATCGGCTCGGCCTGCTCCTCGGCCAGCGCCCAGGCCCGGATCGAGGGGTCGCCGTAGCTCATCATCCCGAGGCAGACCCGCGACACTCGGAGCCCGGTTGATCCCAGGCGAACATGCTCCACGCCGATCCTCCCCGTGCCCCGGTGCGGACCGCCAGCGACGCGGCCCAGGGTCGATGATACCGGGGGCGCCTCGACGGCCCGCCGAATGGACGTTCGGTTTTCCACTCCCCCCTGTGGAAACTGGGGAAAACCGCCGTCGGGTCAGGCGGAGCTGGTCCCCGCGCGACCGTAGCGGTCCTCGAGGCGGACCACGTCGTCCAGCTCGGGGGTGGAGACCTCGCAGAGCTCGGTGTCCTCCACCGCCACCATCCGGTGGCGCCGACCCGGCGCCACCTGGGCGCCGTCCCCGGGGGCGAGGCGATCGGTGCGCAGCACGCCCTGGTCGTCGTCGAGCTGAAGGTCGAGCAGACCGGAGAGGACGTAGATGGTCTCCTCCTTGCGCTCGTGGTACTGGAGGCTGAGGGCCTCGCCCCGGCGGATGTGGAGGATCTTGCCGGCGTAGCGGTCGGTGGCGGCGAACCAGATCTCGTGCCCCCACGGCTTCTCCACCCGCCGGGGGGGCGCCTCAGCCATGGGCAACGGCGGCGCCCCCGGGCAGCCCGGCCGCGGCGAGCTCGGCCATGGCACCGATCAGACGGTCCACCCGCTCCGGATCGGTGGCCTCGCTGTACACGCGCATCAGGGGCTCGGTCCCGGACATCCGCACCAGCACCCAGCTGCCGTCGGCGACCCAGTACTTGAAGCCGTCGTCGGTGCGGGACCGCACCACCGCCTCCCCGGCCACCTCCGTCGGCGGCGAGGCCCGGAAACGCTGGTAGAGCGCGTCGCGAAGCTCCGGATAGCGCTCCCGCTCGAAGCGGATATCGCGGCGGGCGTAGGCGTGCGGACCCACCAGGTCGTAGACGTGGGCGAGCAGCTCGGAGAGGGGGCGACCCGCCTGCACCATCATCTCCGCGATCAGGAGCCCGCTCAGGATGCCGTCGCGCTCCGGCAGGTGACCCCTGACGCCGAACCCGCCCGACTCCTCGGCCCCGAGGATGGCATCCACCTCGCGCATCCGCGGGCCGAGGTACTTGAACCCCACCGGCAGCTCCTCGACCGCGCACCCGTAGCGTTCCCCGAGCCGGTCCAGCATCGAGGTGCTGGTGATCGACCGCACCACCGTCCCGCGCCAGCCGCGCTGCTCGCAGAGGTGCCACATCAGCAGGGCGGCGACCTCGAGCTGGTTGACGAAGCGGCCGGTCTCGTCGAGGATCCCGACCCGGTCGGCGTCGCCGTCGTTGGCGATCCCGAGATCGATCCCCCCGGCGCGGATGGCCCGGATCGCGTCGCCGAGGTTGACCGCGATCGGCTCCGGGTGGAGGCCGCCGAAGCCGGGGTTGCGCTCCTGGTGCAGACCGGTCACCCGGGTGGCGCCGCCGGCGAGCAGGGTCGCGACGTACCCGGCACCGGCCCCGTGCATCGCCTCGTGGACGATGTGGAGCCCGCGCCGCCGGATCGCGTCGACGTCGACGATCCGGGCCACCTGCCGGGCGTAGGCGGGCACCGGGTCCACCACCTCGACCAACCCGGCCGCGACTGCGTCGTCGAAGGGCATGGTCCGGATGCCGGCGTCCTGAGCACGCGCGGTCTCCTCCTCCAGCCGGGCCACCACCTCGGGTCCGGCGGAGCCGCCGTAGTCCGGCTTGTACTTGAGGCCGTTGAACTCGGGCGGATTGTGGCTGGCGGTGACCACGACGCCCCCCGCGGCCCGGCGGTCCACCACCGTCCACGCCGCCACCTGGGTGGGGGCGGGCCCATCGAGGAGGAGCACCGGGCGTCCGTTGGCGGCGAGCACTCGTGTCACCTCGCGGGCGAAGAGCTCCGCGCAGAAGCGGGTGTCGTGCCCCACCACCACCCGACGCTCGGGGGGCACGTCGGCGAGGTAGGCAGCGACCCCCTGGCTCACCGCCCGGACCGCGGCGTAGGTGAAGTCGTCGGCGACGACGGCCCGCCATCCGTCGGTGCCGAAGCTGATCCGCTCCGCGGACACTCGCGACCTCCCTGTCCCCCCTCGCCGGACCCCGCCATTGTAGGCGGGAGCGGCGTCGCCGCCCCTGCGGGTCAGCCGGCGTTCGAGCGGGCGAGGGGCGCCGCGGCCCGCACCGCGCGGAGGCGCGCCCGGGGCTCGATCCCGCCCGCGAGCGGGGGCCCGTACATCGCGTAGCGGCCCCGCCCCTCCGCCTTGGCGGTGTACAGCGCGAGGTCGCACTCCCGGAGCAGCTCCCGGGCGTCCACCGCCCGGTCCGAGGTGGCGGTGATCCCGACGCTGGCGGCGGCGGTGACGCGGATGGTCGCGTTCACCCGGACCGGTCGGCGGAGGGCCTGCAGGATCCGGACGGCCAGCAGCGCGCCGGTCTCCGGCCCCTCACCATCCTCGATCAGGATGGCGAACTCATCGCCGCCCAGGCGCGCGAAGGTGTCCGACGAGCGCAGGCAGCGTCGGATCCGCCACGTCGTCTCCAGGAGGACCTGGTCGCCGGCCTCGTGGCCGAAGGTGTCGTTGACGTCCTTGAAGTGGTCGAGGTCGAGCAGGAGCAGGACCAACGTCCGCCGGACCCGCTCCAGCGCCGCCAGGGCGTGCTCCAGGCGGTCGCGGAGGAGGGCCCGATTGGCGATCCCGGTGAGGGGATCGTGGAGCGCATCGTGACGGAGCTGGTCCTCCAGGGCGACGCGCTCGCTGATGTCCCGCATGGCGAGCACCATGACCCCGGCCCGGGGGTCTCCCAGCAGGTTGGAGGGCACGATCTCGAACCACCGCCACCCGCCGTCGCGCGCCAGCAGCCGGCCGTCCACCGGGAGCCCCGAACCGGAGACCCGGTGGGCGGTGGCGACGCTGGCCCGCACGGCCGCCACGTCATCCGGGTGGACCAACTGCCGCCAGTCCGGCGGATGGTCGAGGTCCACGGGGCGGCCCAGGAACTCCGGGACCGAGGGGCTGTGGTAGACCAGGCGGCCATCGGCGTCGACCGCGACGACGAGGTCGGAGGCGGATTCCACGAGCGCCCGGAAGCGAGCCTCGCTCCGGCCCAACCGCTCGGACACCCGAACGCCGGCGAGGCCCCGGGCGAGATCGCCGGCGAGGATCCGCCAGGCGGCGGCGACGTCGGCCGGCAGGGGGACGGCGCTCGCCACCGCCCAGGTCGCCCAGGGATCGCCGTCGCCGGCCACGGGGACCAGCAGGACGTGACGGCTCGTCGCCGGAAGCTGGAGCAGCCGGCTCAGCTCCGCCCACGTGCCGGCGTCGGCCGCCGGGATGGCGCCCCCCCGGCGCAGGCGCTCGCGGAGGAGGGGGGAAGCGGTCTCCGGCACCGGCACCGCTCGCATCCCCGCCCCCGACTCCCGGACCGCGCCCAGCCGCGCGACGAGCTCCGCCGAGCCGGTGACCAGCGTCCCCTCGGCGTCGGGCGACAGGGCGATCAAACCGACGGCCCCGCGGCACCCCGCGGCGAGGATCGTCGCGGCGGTCGGCGCCGCCCCCAAGGAGGCGGCCGCCTCCTGGAGCCGAGCGGCGATCCGTGCCGAGCGCTGGCGCCCGCGCACGGCCTCGCGCCACAGCCGGACGAGACCGGCCGCGATCGGCAGCCCGGGGACGACCGCGGTCACGGCGGCGACGGTCAGTCCGGACGCACCCGCGGGATGGATCACGGCCGCGGCGAGAAGGTAGACCGCCGCGAACGCCACCAGGCGCGTCACCGCGACCCGCCGGCGGGCGTCCGCCGCGCCCACGGCGACGCCGGCGTAGACCACCCCGAGCATGAGCGCGGGGTTGCCCGCGGCCATGGCCGCCAGCAGCAGCGAGCCGGCCCCGGCCGCCTCGCCGGCGACGACCAGACGGGGTCGGCCGCCGGACTCCGTCCACCACCAGCCGAGCCAGGCGAGCCCGAGCAGCCCCGCCCCGCGCAGCCACCCGTCCGTGCTCGAGTCCCAGACGATCAGGCCGGCGAGGACGACCAGCGCGAGCAGGGCGAGGGCCTGCGTCCCCCGCCGGATCCCCTCAGCGGACTCCACCCGGCTGGCCGGCCCCCACGGCATCCTCTCCCACGCCGCCTGACGTACGTCGGGCACGGGGTCACCCTCGCGATCGTCTCGACAAGCCGCGTCCCAAGCGCCGGGCCGCGTCGCCGCGAGTGTCGAACGGGACCGGCGGGGAGCGCGCCACCCTTCGGTTCCGAGCCGATGGCGGGACGTGACGGATCCCCACGGCCCCCTGACGGCGGGGCGGGGCGGCCCGACCGGAGCGGTCGCCGCGGACCGTGGGGCGGCCCCGCTCCACGCGGGGCCGCCCGGGTCCCCGGCTATCGACCGCGGCCTACGGCGTCGGGCTCAGGGCGGGCGACGGGCCCGGGGTCGGCCGGGTCCCGAGCGTGATGTCCACGATCGAGCCAGCCGCGAAGGTGTCCGCGCTCCCCGGGACGGTGCGCCCGCGGACCAGGACGCTGTCGCCGACCCGGATCGCGGTGGGGTCGATGCGCGAGCACCCGGCCACCGGTCCGTGGTAGGCGCAGGCGCTGGTCTGGGCGGTGACCTCGAAGAGGAACGATCGCCCGCTCGGGGCCTGCACCACCAGCGTTCCGTGATCGAACGTCCCGCCGCTGCCGTCGTCGGCCCCCACCGCGCGGCCGATCACGCGGATCAGGGTGGGTCGCGGCTCGATCCCGGGGGTGATGTCGACGATCGCGGTCGCCTGGAACACGTGGGGACGGCCGGGGATGGTGAGCCCGCGGACGATGACCTCGTCGCCGAGATGGATCGCGGTGGGACTGATCGGGCTGCAGCCCTCCACCGGCCCGTGGTAGACGCAGGCGGTGGTGCCGGCCGTCATCTCGAAGAGGAACCACCGTCCGCTGGGCGCGCGCACCACCAGCGTGCCGTCGCCGAACATGCCACCGGTGCCGCTGTCGGTGGCCCTCACCCGTCCGATTACGCGCAGGGGTGACGGGGCCGGGGTGGGGGTGGGGGTGGCACTCGGCGTCGCCGTGGGAGTGGGGGTGGGCGTGGGGGCAGGCACGATGAACCCGGTGTCGAAGATGCGCAGGGCGACGTAGAGCGGGCCGGTGTTGACCAGCTCACCCCGGATCACCACCACCGCGCCGACCGGGATCGACGCCGGGTCGATCCGCCCCATCGTCGCCTCCGGCCCCTCGCCGGCGGCCCAGGCGCGGGTGAGCCCGTCCAGGGTGAGGGTGGTGACGCGACCGAAGGGACCCTCGATCGTGATCGCGCCGGTCCCGAAGATCCCGCCCGTGCTGCCGTCGGCGAGCACCTCCCCGATCAGGGTGGGGCGGACGCGGCGCCAGCGCACGCGCAGCGCGTCGATCCGCCGGATCGAGATCGGCGGGCGATGGCGATGCGGGTGCGCCGACAGGCTCGCCGCCGACACCGCCAGCGACGCGCTCACGCCGCTGACGAGGAGCGCGGCCGCGACGACCAGACCGCGTGCAAGGGATCGTGGCATGGCTGACCCTCCATCCGGGTCCTCGTCGACATCTCGAGGCGAGGACCGCGCCCCGGCTTCCCGCCCGTCACGGTAGCCGGTCACCCCCCGGCGTGCCTGAGAATCGGCTGAGAATTGACGTCCTCCCCGGCCTGACGGCCGGGGATTCCTGCTTCCTGCTTCACAACCCGGCTCCGGCCGCGGCTCCACAGGCGTCCACCGCGCGCCCCGCGGCGGCAGCGAGCTGGATCCCTCGCTGACGGATCACTGTCGCGGCGTTGACGTCCGCGTGCGCCGCGTGCCCGCAGCCGACACAGCGGAACACCGCCTGGCTTCGCCGGCTCGCCGCGGCCACCTGCCCGCAGACCGCGCACTCCTGACTGGAGTACCGCGCCGGCACGGCGACCAACCGGCCGCCGTGCTCCGCGCACTTGTAGGCGAGCTGCCGGCGCAGCTCCCCCCAGCCTCGATCCAGGATCTCCCGGTTCAGCCCGGCCTTGGCCCGGACATGGTGTCCCGGGGCCGCTGCCGTCCCTCGGGCCGACCGGGTCATCGCCGCCACCGCGAGATCCTCGACGACGACCAGGCTGTGGTTCTGGGCCACGGCCGTCGTGAGCTTGTGGATCGCATCGTGGCGTCGCCGCCGCGCGCGGGCATGGAGGCGCGCCAGGCGCGCCCGCTCCCGCCGCTGGTTGGCCGACCCCCGGCGCTTGCGGGCGATGCTCCGCTCCAGTCGCCGGCGGCGCCGCATCAGCCGCGCCGTCCAGCCGGTGATGGCGTAGCGTTGCCCGGTGGAGAGCGTCGCCGCCGCCACCACCCCGACATCGAGGCCCACCGCCTCCCGGCTCCCCGGCACCGGCTCGGGGATCTCGGCCACCGTCGCGAATGCCACGTACCAGTGGCCGGCCTCCCACGTTACGGTCGCGGTCCGGATCGTCCCCCTGATCGGCCGGGAGAGCCGCAGCGCGCACCAGCCCAGCTTGGGCAGCCGCGCGTGCGTTCCCTTCACCCGGATCTGGGCCGCGTCGGGGAAGCGGAAGGCGTCGTGATGACCCCGCCGCTTGTACCGCGGGTACCGGCTGGTGCCGGCGAAGAAGCGGCGGAACGCCCGGTCGAGGTCGCGCAGCGCCTGCTGCAGGGGGTGGCTGGGGACCTCCCGGAGGAAGGGGTACGCCGCCTTCAGCTCGACCAGCTGGGCACACTGCTGGGCGTAGCCCGTCGAGCGGTGCCCCTGCCGCCACCACATCGAGCGCTGCTCCAGGGCCAGGTTGTACACCAGCCGGGCGCAGCCCGCGGTCCGCTGGGCCAAGCGGGCTTGGTCCGGCGTGAGGTCGAGGCGGTACCGGTAGCCGCGGCGGATCTCCACCTCTGGTATCGTACACGTGTTCGCTCGCTCGCGCACCTGCCTTCCCAGCGGCACCGCGCTCCCGCCCTCCGCCCGTCGGCCGCGCCCACGGTGGGAGCCCCTCCGACTTCGTGGTCTCCTGAGGTGGCGCTCCCCTCGAGGGGGATCGACGGTCCACCGATCCCCAGCTTGTCCAACCCCTCCTCCGGACCTCCTCCCCACTCCGATGACTACGGAGTGATCGATCCTCCGTTCACCCCCATTAGGTCCCGAAGAGCCGATCGCCGAAGTCGCCGAGGCCGGGGACGATGTAGGCGTGCTCGTCGAGGCCCAGGTCGATGGCGGCGGTCACCACCTCGACGGCCGGATGACGCTCCCCGAGATGGCGGATCCCCTCCGGCGCCGCCACCACGGAGAGGAGCGTGATCCGGGCGGCGCGGGCGGCGGCGAGGGCGTCGCAGGCGGCCGCCGCTGAGCCCCCGGTCGCCAGCATCGGGTCGAGCAGGAGCACCCACGCGCCCGCCAGCGGGGGCAGCTTCGAGTAGTACGCGGCCGGGTGGAACGTGGCGTGATCGCGCTCCAGTCCGATGTAGCCGACGGCCACGTCGGGGAGGAGCTCGGTGACCGCCTCCAGCATGCCCAGGCCGGCGCGCAGGATGGGCACCGCCACCGGGACGCCGGCCAGGGCCCGGCCGTCGGCATGTCCGAGCGGCGTCTCCACCCGACAGGCGGTGGTGGGGGCCGTGCGGGTGGCCTCCAGCACCAGCGCCAGCGCCAGCCGCTTGGTGAGGAGCCGGAAGAGCGACGGGGGCGTGGCCCGGTCGCGCAGGGCGGTGAGGAGGGTCGCCGCCAGCGGGTGGTCGACCACGGTCGCGGTCACAGCAGCGCCTCGCGTCCACCGGCGCGCAGACGCTCGACCACCGAGCCCACCCCCTGTGCGCGGTCCCGCGGGCACACCAGCACCGCGTCGCCGGCGTCGACGATGACCAGGTCGTCGCAGCCCAGGGCGACCACCAGCCGTCCGGCGCGGGCGTCGACGTAGCAGCCCCTCCCGTCGACAACCATGGCGTCGCCCCGGGCGACGTTGCCGAGCGCGTCGCCCTCGTCGGCGGAGCGTCCGGCCGCGTGGAGGTCCGCGTAGGACCCGAGATCGTTCCAGCGCATCGGAGCGGTGAGGGTGAGCAGCCGGTCGGTGCGCTCCAGCACCAGCGGCTCCACGGCGACGCGGGGGAGGTCGGCATACGCGGCGGCGAACGCGGCCGGGTCGGCCCGACTCGCACGGGCGGCCGCGAGCCGGGCCGACACCTCGGGGGCCACCCGCTCCAGCTCACTCACGAAGCGGCCCGCCGGCCAGGCGAAGAGGCCGGTGTTCCACTGCCAGGTCCCGCTCGCGGTCAGGCGGAGGGCGGCCTCGGCGGTGGGCTTCTCCACGAACCGGAGCCCCCGGTGGGCGTCGAGGGCCGGTGCCGCGCCCGGGCCGGGGGCCGGGAGCGCCGGGCCGACCTCGATGTAGCCGAACCCGGTGGCGGGGTGGCTCGGCGCCACCCCGATCGCCAGCAGACCATCGGCCAGCACGGCCCACTGCGCCGCCGCGATCTGGACGCGGCGGGCGAGCTCGACCTCGGGGATGAGGTGGTCGGCATGGGCCGAGAGGACGACGGCATCCCCGCCCAGCCGCTGGATCGCCTCGTGGGCGGCCCAGGCCAGGGCGGGACCGGTCCCGCGGGCGACCGGCTCGGCCAGCATCACCCGCTCGGGCAGGTCATCCTCGGCGAGCTCGGCCACGACCGCCTCCACCTGGTCCGCGGTCGTGACCACCAGCAGGAGATCGGCCGCCGGGGCGGTGCGGAGGGCCGCCTCCCGGAGCAGGCTCCGCCCCCCCGGGCCGAGGGGCAGCAGGTGTTTCGGGGTCCGGGTCCGCGAGAGCGGCCACAGGCGCGTCCCCGACCCGCCGGCGAGCACCACCTGGGCGAGCGGGCGGGCCGGGAGACCCGGCAGGGGGAGCACGCCCGGCGGCTCAGGCCACCGGCCGGGCGGCCACACCGGGCCGGGCCGGGCGGCCGGGGGCGAGCGGCTCGGTCCCCGCCTCCTCGGCGATCTCGCCGGCGAGGGGCGTGCGCTCCCAGGGAAGGTCGAGGTCGCTGCGACCGAAGTGCCCGTAGGCGGCGACCTGGCGGTAGATCGGCCGCCGCAGGTCGAGCTCGCGGATGATCCCCACCGGGGAGAGGTCGAAGTACTCGTCAACCAGCGCCGCGATCCGGTCGCGCGGGACGGCCTCGGTCCCGAAGGTCTCGATCATGACCGCCACCGGCTTGACCATCCCGATGGCGTAGGCGATCTGGATCTCGAGCCGGCGGGCGAGGCCGGCCGCCACCAGCGTCTTGGCGACGTGGCGGGCGCCGTAGGCGCCGGAGCGGTCCACCTTGGTGGGATCCTTGCCGGAGAAGGCGCCCCCGCCGTGGCGGGCGGCGCCGCCGTAGGTGTCCACGATGATCTTGCGTCCGGTGAGTCCGGCATCGCCCTGGGGTCCGCCCACGACGAACCGGCCGGTGGGGTTGACCAGCACGGTGGTGGCCTCGTCGACCAGCTCGGGGGGCAGGACCGGACCGACGACGTGATCCAGCACCCCGGCGCGGATCACCTCGGGGCCGGCGTCCTCGGCGTGCTGCACGCTCACGACCACGGTGTCGATCCGGCGGGGCCGGCCCTCGCCGTCGTACTCCACGGTGACCTGGGTCTTGCCGTCGGGGCGGGCCCAGCGGAGGGAGCCGTCGCGGCGGGCCTGGGCCAGCCTCCGCGCCAGCGCGTGCGCGTACTGGATCGGCGCCGGCATCAGCTCCGGCGTCTCGTCGCAGGCGAACCCGAACATCATGCCCTGGTCCCCAGCGCCGCCGACGTTGACGCCGCGGGCGATGTCCGGGGACTGCTCATCGATGCACAGCATCACCGAGCAGGTCTCGTGGTCGAACCCGTACTTGGCCCGGGTGTACCCCACCTCCTGGATGGTCTGCCGGATCACCCGGGGCATGTCGATGTAACAGTCGGTGGAGATCTCCCCCAGCACCAGGGCAGTCCCGGTGGTGACAGCGGTCTCGCAGGCCACCCGCGCGAGCGGGTCCTTGGCCAGGATCGCGTCCAGGATGGCGTCGGAGATCTGGTCGGCCATCTTGTCGGGATGGCCCTCGGTGACCGACTCCGAGGTGAAGAGGGTGCGGGGGTGGCGACGGGTCACGGCGTGTCCTCCTGGCTCCCACCGGAAGCCACCCGCTTGCGACCACGGGCCTTCTCCTGTCCAGAAGCCGCGGCCAGTGTACCGTCGGCCGGCCGCGACCGGCGCTTGACACCCCGGGTCGGCAGGGGGATCATGGGATGTTGTCGACAATCGGTGGTCGAGATCGTCGGCACGCCCGAACACGACAGGAGGAGGAGGGACCGATGAGAATGTTGCGCCCCCGCGCCCTGGCCCTCGGCGGGCTCGGGCTGACGGTCCTGCTGGCGGCCTGCGGCGGCACCGGAGCGCCGCCGGTCCGGACCGTGGCCGCCGGAGGCACGGTGAGGTTCGCCCTGCCCCCGGGGCAGACGCCGAGCTACGTCTTTCCCCTGATGAGCGGCGCGTACTCCAACAACATCAACATCTTCCAGCTCGACGCCCTGCTCTATCCTCCGCTCTACTGGTTCGGGCACAACGGCCAGCCGGGCATCAATTACAACCTCAGCATCGCCCGCCCGCCGGTGTACTCCAACCACGGCCGGACCGTCACCATCACGCTCCGCCCCTACCGCTGGTCCGACGGTCGGCCGGTGACCAACCGGGACGTCGAGTTCTGGATGCGGCTGCTTTTCGCCAACCGCGCCAACTGGCTCGGATACGTGCCCGGCAGCATCCCCGATGACGTCACCGCGATGAGCTTCCCGGCCTCCAAGCCGCAGCAGTTCAGCCTCACCTTCAATCACGCCTACAGCCACCTGTGGCTGCTCTACAACCAGCTCAGCCAGATCGAGCCGATGCCGCAGCACGCCTGGGACCGCACCTCCGCCACCAGCGGGGTCGGCAACTTCGACCGGACCCGAGCCGGGGCGGTGGCGGTCTACAACTACCTCAACGGGCAATCCCGCGACGAGGCCACCTACGCCAGCAACCCGCTCTGGAAGACGGTCGACGGGCCGTGGACGATCAGCGCCTTCAGCCCCGCCACCGGCTACATCGCCTTCGCCCTCAATCGCCGCTACAGCGGCCCGATGGCGGCCCACCCGATCGCGCGCTTCGAGGAGATCCCCTTCACCAGCGACACGGCGGAGTTCAACGCGCTGCGCGCGGGCGAGCTCGACTACGGGTACATCCCGGCGCAGGACCTCACCCAGAGCGGCTTCTTCACCCACCACGGCTATCGGATCGTGCCCTGGGTGTCCTGGGGCTTCAACTCCCTGTTCGTCAACTACACCAATCCCGCCGTGGGGCCGATCTTCAAGCAGCTCTACCTGCGCCAGGCGATGCAGCGTCTGATCGACCAGGCCCGGATCATCCGCGACATCTACCACGGCGCCGCCTTCCCCACCTACGGCCCGGTCCCGGTGCACCCGGCCAACCCCTTCGTGAGCTCGGTCGAGCTGCACAATCCCTATCCCTTCAGCGTCGCGGCCGCCCGGCGGCTGCTGGCCGAGAACGGCTGGACGGTGCGGCCGAGCGGGATCGACACCTGCTCCCGGCCGGGGACGGGCCCGGGTCGGTGCGGGGCCGGGATCGCCCGCGGCGCCCGGCTGGCCTTCACCATGGTCGCCGCCAACGGCTCCGAGCCGTTCGACGCCGAGATGCAGACGATCCAGTCGGACTGGTCGCTGGCGGGCATCCACGTGACCCTGAGCACCTCCTCGCCGGCCTCCATCCTCTCGATCGCCGTCCCCTGCAACCACCAGACCCGGGCCGGCTGCAGCTGGCAGATCATCGACCCCTCCCCGCCCGGGGGGACCCCCACCTACTCGCCCGAGTACCTGCCCACCGGCGAGGTGTGGTTCGCCACCGGCGGGAACAACAACATCGCCGGGTACAGCAACCCGGTGATGGATGCCAAGATCCTCGCCACCACGCTGCAATCGAGCCTGGCCGTCTTCAAGGACTACGAGAACTACGTCGCGCTGCAGCTGCCCGAGCTGTGGCAGCCGAGCTACTACTACCAGGTCTCGGTGATCCGGACCCGGCTGCACGGGACCCTGCCCCAGGACCCCAACCTCAACCTGTACCCGCAGGACTGGACCCTGGGCGGCTGACCGTCGGGGTGAGCGGGGCCGCTCCCGCTCGCCCCGACGGCATCCCGATCCCGAGCATCCCGGCGATGTTGGCGGCGGGGTCCGGCTCCGCCACCAGGCTGCCGTCGGCGCAGCTGAGCAAGACGGTGACGGCGCAGCCCTGTCCGGCCCGGCGGCTGGTCCCGGTCGCCACCACCCCGATCGTGACCGCGCCGGGGCGGTGGCCCGCGGCGTGGCGGGCGTCCCAGTCGCGGAGGGCGACCAGGTCGCCGATCCGCAGCCGGTCGAGACGGTGTCGGCGGAGGGTCGCGGCGTCGCTGGTCTGGACCGCCAGCGAGGTGAGGGCGGCCCAGCGCCCGCTCCCCATGCCCACCAGCTCCGGGGGCACGGTGGCGACCGCGCGCGCCACCAACCTCCCCTCCTCCTGCCGGGGCCCCCACGCGTCCCACAGCTCGGGGGAGAGGTGGTGGCAGACGACCGAGGGCAGGCCGTCCACTGCCAGCCCGCACCCGATCGCGCGGACCGCGAAGCGTCCCTCGGGCGTGATCCCCTCCAGCACCGCCGCGGGAAAGTCGACGAGCAGGTGGCGGAAGGCTCCGAACTGCTCGTGGGAGCCGGTGACCACCCCCACCGCGCCGTCCGCCCCACCCCCCTGCACCTCGACCCGGTTGCCGACGCAGGCGTGGAGGAGAAGCGCGGCATTGGCGTCCGGGTCGGGGTGGGCGAGGCTCGCCGCCGGCTCGACCTGCTCCGCGGCCCACCCCCCGGCGGGCGCTCCGACCCGGACCGTGGGGCAGATCCCTCCCGCACCGACGGCCACGAACGGGGTGCCGTCGGCGGCGACCACGTAGGGATCGCCCTGGAGCTGCACCGGTGCGACCCAGCCCACCACCACGGTGGCCACCAGGCGATCGCGGTTGGTGGGGGCCGGACGGCGTCCCCGGGGGGCCCGACCGGTCACCGTTCGGCGCCCACCCCGGTGGCGGCGGCGGCGATCGTCGCCCCCGGGTCGATCCACCAGCCCAGGCGGGCGGTGGGGCCGGTCGCGAGCGTGACCACCCCGACCCCGTGCCCGGGCAGCGGGCTCAGCGCATGCACCACCACCCCGATCGCGGCCCACCCCCGTCGATACCCCCGCCCGAAGCGGTGGTCCTGCTCCGCCATCGCCACCAGGTCGCCGATGCAGAGGTCATGGAGCCGGTGCGCCTCGCGCAGCGCCGGGTCCTGCAGCATCACGTCGCAGTTGGCCCACTCCGAGCTCATGCCCAGCCCCGCACCCATCAGCTCCGGCGGCACCACCCCGCGGACGGCGAACTGGAGCCGGCCCGCCGCCTCCCGCCAGCGCAGCTGGGCCAGCAGCCGGGGGCTGCAGTTGCGCAGCTGCACGTCGCCATGATCCGCCAGTCTCAGCCCCTGTCCCACGGCCTCGATCACGACCGGGTCGCCGGGGGCCATCCGCTCCAGCGCCGCGCCCTCGAAGTCGCAGAGGACGTAGGCATGCTTGCCGATCACGGTCCCGACCGCCCCCCGCGCTCCGCCGCCGAGGACGCGGACGGTGTTGCCGAGCGCGGCCAGCACCTGGACCGCCCGGTGCTGGTGGGGGTCGCGGCTCCCCACCGAGGCGCCCGGCTCGCCGTGGTCGCAGGCCCAGCCGAGGGCGGGGCTGCCCCCGCGCAGGTTGCGAGCGACGCCGGCCATCCCGGGCAGCGCCGACGGGACCCCCTGCCAGTCGATTGCCGGCTGCGCCCGCGCCTGCGGGTGGACCACCTCGGCGAAGCAGCGCGTCGTCACCAGCTGATCGGCGTTGCTGCGCAGCCCGGCGGCGGGGTCAGTACCCGGCATCGGTGTCGAGCCGGTTGCGGAGCGGCTCACCGCGCTGGAAGCGGCCCAGATTGTCGTCGAAGATGGCGACGATCCGGGCGTTCTCGCCCGCCACCGTGCTGGCGGAGTGAGGACTGATCAGGACCTGGGGCAGCTCCCAGAGCGGGCTGGTCGGGGCCAGGGGCTCCTCCTCCACCACGTCGAGGGCGGCCCCGGCGAGGTGGCCATCCTCGAGGGCGGCGATCATGGCCACCTCGTCGACGCAGGCGCCGCGGCCGACGTTGACCAGGATCGCCCCCCGCGGGAGCAGCGCCAGCCGCCGGGCGTCGATGAGGTGGCGGGTGGCGGGGGTGAGCGGGCAGGCGAGCACCAGCACATCGGCCTTCGGCAGCCATTCGTCGAGGGCCGAGGGCGTGATCACGGTGTCGGCGGTGCCGCCGCCGTCCCCGTCGCGGGGGCGCCGGGTGCAGCCGATGGTGCGCATCCCGAGGGTGCGGCAGTCGGCGGCGATCGCCCCCCCCACCCGGCCCATCCCGACCACCAGCACGGTTCGCCCGCTCAGCTCGCCGGTGCTGGTGCGCTGCCAGCGGTGGCGGCGCTGCTGGCTCAGCAGCCGGGGTCCGTCCTTGACGACCCAGAGCATGCCGAAGAGCGCGAACTCCGCCAGCGGACGGGCGTGGACCCCGCTGGCGGTGGTCACCTCCGGCGCCGCCC
>DAHUZL010000185.1 GCA_027306655.1 Candidatus Dormiibacterota bacterium | reverse complement strand
GTGATCGAACGCGTCGCCCTCGACCTGGTCCGGGTGGGCGCTGATCCGTCCGGCACGTCGCCGGACGTCGGCCGGTACCCACCGTGGTAGGCGCGGGTACCGCAACCCCAATTCGCATGGGATCCTCTTGCATTGGCATTTGGAGTACTGCCCCATCCCGGATTCAGCGAATGGCGGTGGACGTGGGCGGCTGGGGTAGGTTCTGCGCAGCACGGGGGGAAACGTTGACAGGAACGGCCAGGCTGGGGTCGACTAGCTCAGAACCTTGGGCGCTATGATAGCGGAGGTCAGTGCGGAACAACGCTTACTCGTCGCCGGGGGGTGGACTCCGCGATTCCGCTCACCCGGCGGCGCATCGATGGCACTTCGTCGTCAGGTTGTTGGAGCCCTAAGACCTGCTTGCAAACCCTTGCACAATATGAGATCGGCTCCCGGCCAACGTCGAAGTCAGCTTCCACTGACGCTTGCTTTGGCGCTGGTTGTGACGACCCAAGTAGGAGATAGTCTGATGACAGCCCCTGCGCTCGCTCTGGAGATTACTCGAGGATTCACCGACCACTTGTTTGATCTATCAGAACGCCCAGGGGCAGAGCCACCTGGGTGGGATGTATTGCCCGAATCGCGGTTTGCGACCACCCTGCGGAGCTCCGGCGAAACTGCGGAGTATGTACGAGCGGCGCTGACGTTCGTGTGTGCCATGGACCGAATGCGGCTCGCCTCTCAGCTTTGCGCTGCCGCACTGAAACTCTACGGAACGAATCGCTGGGCCTTTGTTCCATCTCAAGCCGCAAACCGCCCGTTTGATCAGCTTGCCAAAGTGCTCAAGGAGTCAGGCGTCAGTCAGAGGCACGGGCCGGACTCAAAGGCGTGGTGCCGGATAGCGCAATCACTTATCGATGAGCCCGCATCGGCCATCGCGCGAGTGATAACCGACGGAGTGGGAGAGGCTGACGAGCTGATGGCCACACTCGGAGCGACTGGGTCCGCTCCCGGTACGAATCCGTATCCGATGCTCCGGGGCCCAAAGATCGGCCCGATGTGGGTCCGTATGATGGTTTATCCGGGAGAGGCGAAGGTGTCCGGAATCGAGAGGACGCCGGTCGCCGTGGACGTTCAGGTTCGTCGAGCGACGGAGTGCTTAGGTGTCGCCGAGACAGCCGGTCTCCACGAAGATGCGGCGCGGGCCGCCATACAACAAGCTTGGCGCATTCGCGTGGCAAAGGAGGGGAGTGACGGACCCGTGGGCCTGCGCGGAACATGTGCAGCACTCGATCCGGCACTCTGGTACTTCGGCCGGGTCGGGTGCAGCGAATGTGTGATAGCTGAGCATCAACTCTGCATTTCCCCAGCGTGTCATGCCTGCCGCCTGCCGAAGTAGGTCCCGCGGAGTTGGGTATGCCTCTGAGTGCGCCTTCCCGCGCCGTGGCGTGGCAACGGTGGGAGTCCCTCGGAGCAGCCTCGTGACGGGGATACTGTCACCCAGCCAAGCGATCGTGCCCGCCCGTGGGTGTCCCGTTGCAGATCTCCGCGAGCACCAAGGACTCGCTGGAGTGAAAGCTGGCGGCCCGGTGTCGGCAGAGCGGCCGAAGCTGGTCGAGGTCCAAGTGGCATCCCCCCAAGCATCCTACTGCCCTCGTGCTCGCCGACGTCGAGTTCCGCACGCTCCACAGGATGGCCGGCCCCGCCGCATCACCGCGGCCGAACGCTGCCCGGTGATCGCGGCGGCCTGGCACACTGCGGCGCCGGGGGGGCTGGCCAGCCGGATAAGCTGGAGCGGCCCGGTGGTCGGCCCGGGGGGCTGGTGGCTCAGTAGCAAGACGAACTCGCGGAGCCCTTCAGCCTGCGCTTCTCCACCCTCACCCAGTCCGGCACCGATGCCGGCGACCCCGGCGGAACCATGGCCACTCCGGCTTGGCGCCTCAGTGGACCGAGTGGCCGAGCGGTACTCGGCGGTGCGGCGATGGCCGCCGCCGAGTCGCGGGACGGACTCTGACCTCTTACCGCCGCGCTCCCGAACCGTGAGCGGCAAACGGTTGCCGGGCATGAGAGGGGCCGAGTACCTTTGGGGCTGCATCCGAGCAGAGAGGAACCAACTGTGGCCGAAGAGACTGTCGCCAATCCCGCCGCCGCTCGCGCACTCGCGATCCGAATCGCCCGGTGCCCCGAGGTAGCAAGGGCCCTGCAAGACCCAGATCACCCATGCGGCCGGGTCGCTGGGTGGTACCGGGCGCAGCCCGCGGTCGGCCCCCGATACCATCCTGAGCCGTGGTACGGACATCTCAACGTCGCGCCAATCCTCTTCCTCGCCTCAAACCCTGGTGCCGGCGAGCGCGATGAGGCGCTTGTGCCTGGCGTCTGGACGACCAGTGCGTCTTCAGACGACGAGATCCTCGCCGCAGCCGACAGTGCGTTTGAGCTAGGCCAACAGCCTGGGGTGTTTGAAGGCGAGATCCTCATCAACGGCCTGGGGGAGCGGGTCGGCTCATCGGTCCGCTACTGGCGATGGGCCAAGCGGATTGCTTCAGAGTTACTCGCCTCACATGTTGTGCCTGGCCGCGACTACGCCCTAGCCGAGGTCGTCCACTGCGGATCAAGGTTTCAGGAGGGTGTAGGGGCGGCCCTCGAAACCTGCACGTCCCTATACCTGGACGGCGTCCTTGGTTCATCCCCGGCGCGAGTCGTGGTAGCGGTCGGCGTGATGGCCAATCGAGCGCTCCGCGAACGCTACGGGATCGACGTCGCCGGAAAGGCGTGGGGGCCAGTAGCGATTTCCGGCCGCCAACGCTGGGTGCTCCGACTGACGCACCCGAGCGCTCCAGTCGCCTGGGGGCTGGACTCGAACCTCACGGCCATCGATCTGGCGGCTGTTCGCAGGTTCATCGCGTCGGAGCGGTGACCAACCCCGTGACCACCACCGCCGCCGCCCGCGCCCGTCGCCGACCCCGACGTAGGCCGGCTCTTCCGATTGGCACTGGCACGCCATTCGGCTCCCAGAATCCGTGATCGACGTCGAGACCGGGGCACGGATGGCCTACGCCCTCGTGCAGCCGGACGGTTCCCACCCCTGGCGTCTCTACGGGTCGCCCGTCGCCCACGAGCGCTGGCGATGGTGCGCCATGCGCGCTTCGCGTCCCAGGTGGGAACGCCGTGACCGTCCGGGGTCGCACGCTTGACCTCATCTCAACGGGTCGCGGAGGGCCTGTCAATGGCCAAGTGAAAGTAGGCAGTTATGGCCAAGTGAAAGTAATTGGGCTGGGGGGCGGCACCTCCGCCCCATGGTCGACCCCTGCCGCGGCCGGGTGGCCTGACCAGCCCGTTAGCGTCCACGATCGTGGTGTATGGAGGGAGTCGTAGTCGTCGTCGTGGGGTGAGGGTCCGGGAGAGGGGCTGGATAGCCGGGCTCTCCTGGGGAAACCCCTGGGCCGCCCCTACCGGCCGCGACGCTTGTCACGAAGAAGGCCACCGCGCCATCCTGAGGAAGCTTCACCAACCTCGGGAGGAACAACGATGGCGCCTACCAGCATGGATGTTGCGGCCGGGCTGCGCAAGCGGCTGGCGGAGACCGACCCGGACCTGCTCCGCGAGTTGATCGCCACCATGGTGCAGGCGCTGATGGCGGCGGAGGTGGACGGGATCTGCGGCGCCGGCTATGGGGAGATCAGCTCGGAGCGGGTCAACTCCCGCAACGGCTACCGGCTCCGGCCCTGGGACACCCGGGCGGGCAGCATCGAGCTGCCGATCCCCAAGCTGCGGGAGGGGAGCTACTTCCCCACCTGGCTGCTGCAGCCGCGGCGGCGGGCGGAGCGGGCGTTGGTGGCGGTGGTCGCCGAGGCCTATCTGCTGGGGGTGTCGACCCGGCGGGTGGAAGGGCTGGTCGAGGCGATGGGCATCACCGCGATCTCGAAGTCCCAGGTCTCGGCGATGGCCGGCAGTCTGGACCAGCTGGTGAGCGCCTTCCGCGACCGGCCCCTGGACCGGGGCCCCTACCGCTACGTCTGGGTCGACGCCCTCACCCAGCGCTGCCGGGAGGAGGGGCGGATCGTCAACGTGGCGACGGCGATCGCCACCGGGGTCAACGCCGAGGGGCACCGGGAGATCCTGGGCGGGGACGTCTTCACGGCGGAGGACGGGGCGGCGTGGACGGCCTTCCTGCGGGGGCTGGTGGCACGAGGGCTGACCGGGGTCCAGCTGGTCATCTCCGACGCGCACGAGGGCCTCAAGGCGGCGATCGGCGCCATCCTGCCGGGGGCCGCCTGGCAGCGGTGTCGGGTCCACTTCGTCCGCAATTGCATGACCCGGGTGCCCAAGTCGGCGCAGGACCTGGTCGCCTCGCTGGTGCGCTCGATCTTCGCCCAGCCCGACTCGGCGTCGGCGGTGGCCCAGCATGAGCGGGTGGTGGAGCAGCTGCAGGCGCGCTTCCCCCGGGCCGCCGCGCTGCTCGCCGAGGCCGGTCCGGAGATCCTCGCCTACCGCAGTTTCCCCAAGGAGCACTGGCGCCAGATCTGGTCCAACAACCCCCAGGAACGGTTGAACCGCGAAGTCCGCCGGCGCACCGACGTGGTGGGGATCTTCCCCAACCGCGCGGCCGTGATCCGGTTGGTCGGGGCTGTGCTCGCCGAGTACCACGACAAGTGGGCGGAGGCCACCCGCCGCTACCTCAGCCTGGAGTCGCTGGCCAAGCTGGACCCGGGGAGGCTGGCGGACCCGCCGGTCCTCGCGGCCGCCAGCTGAGGGGCGGGCCGTGTCGGTCCCGGTGCCCGCCCCCGTCGGTGACGGGTCGCGTGACGGCTCCGCCGGCCCTGGAGGCCGCCGGTGCCCTGTCTGCGACACACAGGTCCTCGGCTCCCGCGCCCGCTTCTGCTCGGGCGCCTGTCGCATGCGGGCTCACCGCTACCGCCATGCCCCGCCGGTGCTTTCCGCCCCCGACGCTATATCCCCGCCCCGGTGGCCGCAGGTCTACGAATGCCCGGAGTGCGAGCAGCGCTCCTGCGGCGAGCGCCGCTGTCCCGACTGCAACCGCTGGTGCCGCACGCTCGGCCCCGGGGGCCCCTGCCCCCACTGCGACGAGGCCGTTGTGCTCGCTGAGCTCCTCACCCCGGCCCCAGCATGAATCCGCCCACCCTCGAGGAGGGACTGCCGCCGACCAACACTCCGGTCGATCGTCTCAGGAGGGCCGGTTGCCTTTTGTGCCGTACACCACTTGACGGGACGTGGCCCTCTCCCCGACCTGCTCAGGCGCTGTCGACGTGACGGCGGAGCCGACCGTCTCCCGGGTGATGTTCGCGAATGCACGCGACGGGTGGGCATTTGGCCCGCGCCTCTCCGAGACGGTTGACGGCGGTCGGCGGTGGACGTACGAGGACGAGGGCGGATCGGTAGCTGCGATGGCGACCCTGGACGGTTGGGCATATGGCGCGGTCCGCGTCTGCCGGCCGGTGCGGACCGACAGAACCTGCCAGATCCACCTGGAGCGCGTCCGGATGGCGACGACTGCGTGGCACCCCCTCGCAGCGGATGCCCCGCCAGCTGGGACCTCCGCCGAGCGGGTGGCCTCGCCACCCTCCAGCCTGTGGATGTGGACCGGCTGTACCCGGCTCACGCCTCCAGGCAATCCGACCCCCGCGACGGCCCTGGTTGGGACGGTTGACGGTGGGCGCACTTGGGAGAAGTTGATGCCACCGTGCCGGGTGCTGCCGTCGACCATCTACCCGATCGGCGCGGTGGCGGCCGGCCTGCTGGCGGCGTCCGATCGCGCCACGCTGGCGGCGGTCTGCGGCGGCGGAAGCGGCGGGGCCGGCGAGACCTCCAAGGGCGTCTCCGGCTCTGCCGACGGGGGGCGGACGTGGTGGCTCGTGCTCAAAGCCATCTGCCGCGGCCGCATAGGCTCCCGGAGTCTCCTCGTGGGCGGGGACATCCTCGACCTGACCGCGACCCGACGGGCGCTCTGGCTGGGCAGTGCCCAGGTCTGTTCCTGGTCAGCCACGACGGCGGTCGGCGGTGGGCACCCGTCCCCCTCCCAGGCCCGACGGTCGGCGACGGGATCATCGCCCAGGCATTCCCCGATAGGACATACGGATGGGTGACGCCCGGTGGGAACCTGCTGTACGATTCGAGTGACGGCAGACAGGTCTGGCACGTGAACACCGTCCGTTTGGGACCTCGGCGGTGAGCTGCGATCCGTCGCCAGCCCTAGGCTGGACAGGCGACCGGTGAACTGGTTGGCGCGCGTGCCGCTCGTCATCCCCGCGTACTGCCGCACTCGCCGCGCTGCGGGCTGCCGCCTGCGCATCTCGCTGGTTACGCGTGGGTCGTCTACGATGACCGCGGCCTGCGGCGGTCTCCCGAGCGGCCGTTACGCGGACGGCCTCATCCAGTCAGCGAGCGCGGCCGGGGCCTACGACGTGTGGGGCCCAGTCGCGGGGCCACGCCCTCGGGGATCGGCTGGGAGGAGCTCGCATGAGAGGTAGGCGCTCCTTCTCGTGCTCCGCCACCGTCCGGTGCTTGCGCTCGAGCGGTCACTGACCGTAGCGTGTGGAGCCACTCGCTCCGTCACGTGCCGGGCGGACGTCGAGTGCAAAGCGGTGGGCGAGTGCGTCTCGAACCCGGCGCCGGAGCTCGGAGTGGCGGAGAGTCCCGGCTTTTGCCAGCCCGCTTGCTCTGGACCTGTGAATGCGGCGTGTACTGATGGTGCGTGGCTGGCAGATGACCACGCCGGGACGAGGCGGTCCGGCGGTGCCTGCGGGGAAGGCGACGTCGGCGGGGAACCGCTCGGCGGGTCGCGCCGAGGTGATGAGTAGGACAGTGACCAATTCCGTACTGTGGAACGGCTCGAACTACACAGCGAGCGCTCGGCGCTGTCCCGCCTGCTGATGTCCAGCCGCTGGATCGAGCGCAGCCCAGACGACGACCCAGCGGCAACGGACTGTCGTCAGTCGGGCCAGCTCTCAGCATCCAGCGGCCCGAAGTCTCGCTCGAGCCATTCGGTCTCGGTGCGCAGTTCGACGTCTTCGCGAGATCCAGCGAACAAGCGGGCGTCGACGGCGTGACGCGCAGCCATGACTGGGTCGTGGATGGCCATGTCAGGGAGGCCGTCCTGGGTCGTTGCCAGACTGCGGTTCTCGACCAGCTCGCGAACCGCCTCAACTGGTGCGTCTGGCCGGCGGTCCGTTGGCTTGAACTCCATGCCAGTACGATAGCACGTCGATCAACACGCAGCCTTGTGGCCGAGATCCGCGATGTGCTCGTGGGACTGGCACGCGCCCACGAAAGCGTCGGCAGGCTCGCCCCTGCGCGGCCGAGGCTGAACGGCCGCCCGCTATAGACACGGGTGCGGCCCGGGGCTGCTGTTGCGCGGCAAGCTGCCGCGACGACCGCACACCCACCGCCGGCCCTGTAGTCGGTCCCTGGCTGGGGCGGGAGGATTCGAACCTCCGATAACCTGATCCAGAGTCAGGCGCCTTACCACTTGGCGACGCCCCAGGGTTCCGATGGAGCGGCGGCCGGTCGACCAGGGTCGCCCGGCGGCTCCGGGGGAGGATCGCATTGTAGGCGACGGCCCGGCGAACCCGGCCGAGCTGAGCGGCAGGGGCGAGGGCTGGCGGCGCGTGCTGGGGGCGGCGGCGCGACTGGGCGCCCCCCCCTACGCCGCCCCGTAGGCCTCCGTCAGCTCGGCACCGATCTGTGCCAGCCGGCCGCGCACCGCCGGCGGGCCGAGCACCTCCAACGCGCCCCCGAACCCGGCAAGCTGGGCCGCCACGATCTCGGACGACGGGCCCTGCACGTCCAGGTCCATCCGACCGCCGGGTGATCGACGCCCGGCGCCGACACGGGTGCCGAGCACGGCCCTCAGCGTCGGCACCAGGTCGGGGGCGACCCGGACCGTCGCCGCCACCGGGAGGCGCCGCTCCGCCAGCCGAGCCAGCGTCTCCTGCCACACCCCCTCGAGGTCGAACCCCACTGGCCGCACCGCCGGCGTCTCGGTGACGTGGAGCGAACGGATGCGACTCACCCGGAACGTCCTCTGCCCCGCGTCGGTGTCGGCGACGAGGTACCACGCCGTCCCCTTGCTGACCAGGCCCAGAGGGTGCACGGTCCGCTCGCGCTCCGGCTGGTCGCGGCTGGCGTAGCCGATCCGGACCTGGACGCGCTCGATCACGGCGCGCTTCAGCTGCTCCAGGTGGCCCGGGGGCGGTTCGGCGGGCACGTCCCAGGGGCGGGAGTCGACCACGACCGCGCGTGCGGCGGCCTCTGCCCCGGTCCGCAAGGTCTCCGGGAGCGCGCCCGCCAGCTTGCGCAGCGCTCGGGCCAGCTCCGGGCTGGCGCCGCCCGGCTGGGTCGCGCCGATCCCGGCGACGAGGAAGAGCGCCCGCGCCTCGGGGGCGCTCAGCCCGCTGAGATCGGTCCGGCCGCCGCCGAGCAGCGCCCACCCGCCACCGCGGCCGGGCCACGACACGACGGGGATGCCGGCCATGCCCAGGGCCTCGAGGTCGCGCCGTGCGGTGCGCTGGGAGACCTCGAGCTCCCGCGCCACCTCGGCCGCGGTCACGCGGGGGCGGGCCTGGAGGAGGAGGAGGGTGGCGATGAGGCGGTCGGCGCGCACGGTCGCCAGGTTATCCAAAAAAGTGGCCACAGGATGTCCAGGTTGGAGGCCCACGCTGGTCCCCTCGCCGGTCCAGCACCGGCCAGCGCGTCACCCGGGAGAGACAGACATGCCAGGGATCGTTCCGCCGGTCGCCGACGAGCGCGAGGCCCTCCTCGCCTTCCTCCGCCAGCAACGCCTCCTCCTCACCACCGCCGCCTTCGGCCTCGACGAGGCGCAGGCCCGGGCCACCCCCAGCGCCAGCTCGCTCTCCGTGGGCGGGATCCTGAAGCACGTCGCCACGGTGGAGAGCTACTGGATCGACATCGCCCTCCAGCACCCCCTCCCCCATGACGACCGCGACTACGAATGCAACTTCCGGCTGGACACCACGGAGACGCTCCTGGGCGTGCTCCGGCGGTACGCGGAGGTGGCGGAGCGGACCGAGGCGGCCATCGCCGGGATCGCGGACCTCGGTCAGGCGGTGCCAGTCCCCAAGGACGTGCCCTGGTTCCCCGCGGACGTCGAGGCCTGGTCGGTGCGGTGGGTCCTCCTCCACCTCATCGAGGAGACGGCCCGCCACGTCGGCCACGCCGAGATCGTGCGCGAATCGATCGACGGGGCCACGGCGTTCCCGCTGATGGCAGCCGCGGAGGGGTGGCCGGAGACGCCGTGGGTCAAGCCGTGGGTGCGCCCCGCGCGCCCGGCATGAGCCGGGCCGCCGGCGCCCGAGCTACGGCGCCGACAGCAGGGCCCGGGCCCGCGCCACCCGGGAGAGGGCCCGTTCCCGGCCCAGCAGGGCGATCGATTCCGGGAGCGGCGGGGACACGGTCTCGCCGGTGACCGCCACCCGCAGGACCCGCATGAGGTCCCTCACCTGCTCCTTCCCAGGGGCTGGGCCGTCGGTGCCATCCCCCTCCGAGGAGAGGTCGGCGGCCGCCCCCCGCAGCCGCTCCATGAGGTCGGCCAGGTCTCCCGACAGCGCCTCCGACGCGCGGTCCAGGAAGCGGACCGCGTCCTCGGCATCGACCTGGCCGCGGATGTGGTCGGCGTCGGGGGTCGGGTCACCGAAGGCGAACGCCACCAGCTTCGGCACCTCGTCCAGCCGGCGGATGCGCTCCCGCACCATCTGCGCGATCGCGTGCCGCTGCGCTGGCGTCGCCTGCGGAAGCCACTCGGTGAGTCGATGGGCGAGCACGTCCGGGTCGAGGCGCCGGATCCACACCCCGTTGAGGTGCTCGAGGCGCTGCCGGTCGAAGATCGAGGGGCTCGCCTGCAGGCGGTCGACCGTCATCCGCTGGCGCAGCTCGGCGAGCGAGAAGATCTCCTCCTCGGTGCCGGGGGACCAGCCCTGGAAGGCGAGGAAGTTCACCACCGCCTCCGCCAGGTAGCCCTGGTCGCGGTACTCCAGGACCGCGGTCGCGCCATGGCGCTTGCTCAGCTTGGTGCCGTCCGGCGCCAGCACCCGGGAGACGTGGCCGAAGCCGGGGGGGGCCCAGTCCAGGGCCGCGTAGAGCAGAAGGTGCTTGGGGGTGGACGGCAGCCACTCGTCGGCGCGGATCACCCAGGTGATCCCCATCTGGTGGTCGTCGACGACGTGGCCGAGGTGGTAGGTGGGGAACCCGTCCGACTTCAGCAGCACCTGGTCGTCGATGGCGTCGTTGTCGAAGCGCCGCGGCCCCTGCACCAGGTCGTCCCAGCGCGTCTCCCCGGGCGGGACCCGGAGCCGGACCACGTGCGGCTCACCGGCGGCCGCGCGCTCGCCCGCCTCGGCGGTTCTGAGCGTCCGGCAGCGGCCGTCGTAGCGGGAGGGGAGGCCGGCCGCCCGCTGCGCGAGGCGCAGGGTCTCCAACCGCTCGGGGGCGCAGAAGCAGTGGTAGGCGGCGCCGTTCGCCAGCAGCCGGTCGGACGCGACCCGGTAGAGGCTGAGGCGCTCCGACTCGACATACGGGGCGCAGGGACCGCCCACCTCTGGCCCCTCGTCCCAGGTCAGGCCGAGCCAGCTCAGGCTCTCCTCGATCGAGGCGACGCTGTCCGGGTCGTAGCGGGCCCGGTCGGTGTCCTCGATCCGCAGCAGGAATCGCCCCTCGGGGCCGGCCAGGCAGTAGCTGAAGAGCGCCGTGCGGACGTTGCCGATGTGCAAGGGGCCGGTGGGGCTGGGCGCGAAGCGCAGGCGCCGATCACCCGCCAGCCCCGGCGGCGGGGCCAGCGCGTCGCCTCCCGGCCCCGGCTCAGTGGTGGAGGACGACGACGTAGATTCCCATGGCCAGCGCGCCCATCGCGAGCAGCCCGACGGCGACCAGCCACCCCTCCAGGCGCGAGGTCAGGACCGAGACGTCGGCGCCGGGGCTGCTGCTGACCGTGACCCCGCGGGTGCCGAGATTGGGGTACCGGTCGGCGATCCGGGCTCCCGACGGCGCGGGCCCGGCCGTGGCCTCGCCCGGCGCAGCGTCGGCGGAATCCGGCATGAGGCTCCTGATGGGTCGGCTTGGCCGCGACCATCGACGGTGGAGCGGCTGGTCAGGTATGAAGTATAGAAGAGGGCCGCGAGGGGCCACCCGTGCCTGGCCCCGGCCCCGGAAGGGTCGACGGCGTGCTGGCCACCCGCCGGCCGCTCCGTCCGTCGCCTGCGTACGATGACCCAGCTCGCCCGCATCGTCTAGCGGTCAGGACATCACCCTTTCAAGGTGGGAACCGGGGTTCGACTCCCCGTGCGGGTAGGGCTGAATCATCAGCAATCAAGTGGGATTCTGCGCAGAGGCGTTAGGCGGGCGCATAGAGGTCCACCCCGCGGTCCACCCCGTGACCGTCAGCGCCGCCGATCGCCGGGTCCGGACCCCCGACCGGGGCGGAGGGGGAGAGCAAGCGGGGCCCGGGCGATGGGGTCGGGCGGCGGAGCCGTCGAGACCGCCTATCCGACTCCTCGTTCGGAGCCTGGCTCCGGCGGACGGTCGTAGGCGGTGGCCCGGGGCGACACGGCGACCACGACCACCGTCCGATTCGTCCGGTCGCGACGGAAGACGACCCGCCACCCGGCGGGGCGCGGCTTCAGCCGCCAGTACCCCGGCCAATCGTCGAGTTCAGCCACGTTGCCGTAGGGCAGGCGCGCGATGGCTTCCTCAATCTGTCGGCGCTGAGCCTTCCGCAGCGGTTTGAGACCGCCCTGCGCCCCCGGCGCGTAGACGATCCGCCACGGCTCACGCGCGGGCAGCGTCGATCTCGGCTTCTAGCTCGTCTGCCGTCAGGAGCGGCGCCCCTTCGGCGATGCCGCGCTCTGACTCCTCGATCTGCCGCCGCTCCTCGGGGGACAGGGGCTCGTCGTCCCGGGGTGCGGCGTCGAGGACGGCGACCATCGGGTCGGCGGCCCGTTCGAGGTAGGCCGCTGCGGGGACGACGGACGCCTCGGGCAGCTCGTCGACCAGCCGGTGGAGCAGGGCGCGGGTGGCGGTGGCCATCGCCCCTATCGTAGGCGCTCCGGGGCCAAACCATGGGTCGGGTGTTTGTGGACTTTGTGCAACTCTCGTTCCACCAGGGGGTAAAGGCTCTTGCAACCATGCGTCCCGTGCCGGCCCACATCTCGTGGCCGAGCTCGGCTCGGGCGCTGCCGGTGAGGATGAATTGCCCGGGAGTCCGGTCGCGGTCGTCGGCCCGCTTCACGGCCGCCAGCACGGTCGGCACCTCCCGCCATTCGTCGAGCAGGAGCGTGCGGCTTGCACGGCGGAGCGCCGCATCGGGGTCGGTGCGGTACAGGGCGGCGATGCCGGGCTCGTCGAGGCGGGCGACCTCGGCGGCGTGCCGGGCAGCGGTCGTCGTCTTGCCGGTCGCGCGCGCTCCGGTGATCATGACAGCGGGGAACTCGGCGAGCAGCTCGGCGAGGTGGACGTCCGCCGGGCGGGGCCGATAGGCCCCGATCGAGATCATCTCGGGTTTGGTCCCGGGATCCATTCCACTACCAACATCACGCAGCTCGTGGTACCAAGATCCTGCAGACCCGACTACCAATTCCACCCTGCCGACTTCGTCCCGGAATGACCCCGGCACGGCGCGCCTCCCCCCGGGGGCGCCCGCGACGCGGTCAGCGCACGGGCACGAGCGGTCGTGCCGGAAGCACCGCCGCTGGCTCCGCGGCGGGGGCGGCCTCGGACAGCGCCTCCAGCAGGCGTGCTCCCTGGAGGGCGAGGGTGAGCCGGAGCCGGTGGTCGGCCCGCTCCCAGGTTCCGACCAGGCGCTCGATCCTCTCCATGCGATAGAGGAGCGTGTGGCGGTGGATGCCGAGCGCCCGCGCGGCGGCGCTCGGTCCCTCATGGGTGAGCAGTGCCTCCAGGGTCTCCCGCAGCGGCAGCCGGCGGGCGCGCTGACGCTCCAGGAGCGTCCCGATCGTGGCCTCGACGAACTCCCGCAAGCCGGGCAGATCCTGAAGCCAGACCCGGTAGAGGTGAAGCTCGGACGCCCGGTGCACCCGCTCGGCCGGCCACAGGATGCGACCCACGGTGAGGGCGTCGCGGGCCCCACGCGCGGCCGGCGCCACGGTGTCGAGGGAGGAGGCGACCCCGCCGATCGCGATCCGCCAGGTGGCCGGGCCGCCCCGGGTGGTTGGCTCAGGCCCTGCCGACCCGAGCAGCCGGACCAGGGTCTCCGGCTTGGTCGCCGCCGGGGCGAGCGCGAGCACGGACCCCTGCTCCAGCACCAGGTGGACCCGCTGGGTCCGCCAGGCGGTGGCGATCGCGGCTTCGGCATCCGGCCCCGAGGCCTCGATCGCCAGCACCCGGTACGGGAAGTCGAGCACGATCCCGGCGGCGAGCGCCTGGGCCGTCAGCTCGGGCCCGCCGCCGCCGGCCAGGATCTCGGCGAAGATCCGGTCGTGGTGGCGGTCCTGCTCCCGCCGGATCCGCTCCCGAGTCTCCAGGTAGCTGGTGCTGACCGCGACGCTGATGGCGTCGAGGTAGTCGAAGAGCGGTCCGACAGCGGTGAGCACCGACTGGGGCGCGACCTCCGGGTGGACCCGCACCATCTCGACCACGTGCTGCCAGATGACCAGGGCCGCCACCCGGTAGGCGCGCAGGATGGAGTCCAGGGGCATCCCGGTGCTGGCGAGCCGGCCGCCCATCCGGGCGAGCTGGCGCAGCTCGGTGGTGGACGGTGGGCGTTCCTCCGCCCAGAGGGCGAGCAGGGTCCGGAGCCCGTCGCGGCAGGCCGCCAGGACCTCGCTCCCGAATGCCGAGCCCCCCGCGTCGGGCACGGTGTCCCCGAGCGGGATCGCTCGCCCCATCCCGATCGCCATCAGCCGGGCGACCCGGTCCACGCGCCGCCGCAGGGACTCGATGATGATCGGGCTGACGGACGGCATGTCCGCATGGCGGCGCGGTGGACGCGCCGGGGCGCCGCCGATTTCGACACCACGTCCCATGGTGCACCACAATAGGCCCTCCCGGCACGGCTGACCGGGGGCGAAGCGGACACCGGCCGCCCGGGCGGGCTCAGACGGTGGTGAGGACCTCGACCGTGCCGTGGGCGTTGACCCGGCTGCGCAGTCGGGGCAGGGGAGGCAGTCCCCGTGGGTATGCGGAGCCCCAGGGCCCCCCGGCGAACTGGCCGGTCGGCGTGAAGCGCGCCCCGTGGCAGGGGCAGAGGAAGCCCTGGTCGCGGGCGGCCCAGGCCACCCGGCAGCCGAGGTGGGTGCAGATGGCGGACAGCGCGAGGATCGCCCCGGTCGGGTCGCGGACGAGGACCCCGGTGACGGCGCCGGCGACGAACGCGACCGGACGGTCGACCCGCACCGCCGCCGCGGGCGCCACGGCCCGCCAGCTCCCCTGGTCGGGGACCAGGGTGTCGGGGGCCTCCGGAGCGGGGGCGGCGCCGACGAGGTGGGGGCCCAGCTCCCCGACCGCGAGCCCGGCCATCCCGGCCGCCAGCGCGGCGCCGGTGCCGGCGAGCCACTGGCGGCGGGTGACGCCGCGCCCCGGCCCCCCGGCTGGGACCGGCAGCGCCCCGTCCGGCGCCGGTCCCAACCCGAGCTCCCGGGCGACGAGGTCGGCGAGCCGGCGCTGGAGCCGGGCCGGCATCGCGGCGGCGCCGAGGCGACGTCCCACCAGCGCGCTCGCCACCTGGTGGGCGAGCGGGTCGCCCGCGGTCCCGGGGCGGGCCGGCCGGGCGGCGCGACCCCGCACCAGCCGGTCGGCGGCCTCCTCCAGCTCGCGGTCCGCGTCCGAGTCGGTCACGGCAGGAGACTCCCCAACCCGGCGGCCCGTCGCAGGGCGCGGAGCTGGAGGACCCGGACGTTCCCGGGCCGCACCCCCATCCGCTCCGCCGCCTCCCGGACCGAGCAGCCCTCCAGGAAGCGCAGCTGCAGCACCCGACGGTAGTTGGCAGGCAGGCTCTCGAGCAGGGCGGCCACCCGCCGGTCGAGCGCCTCCTCGGCGAGCGGCAGCCCGGCCGCGCCGTCGGGGGGGGCGTCCACCCCCGCTCCGGGGTCGGCGAGCGCTCGGCCGCCGGCCTCCAGGCCCTCCACCGGGCCCGGCGCCTCGCTGTAGAGGCGGGCCCAATGCTCGGCGATCACCGCCCGGGCGATCGTGAAGAGCAGGCCGCGAACCCGCGACGGGTCGAGTGCCTGGCGACCGCGCAGCGCCCGCAGGAAGGTCTCGGCGGTGGCGTCCTCGGCGTCGGCCGGGCTGCCCAGCCGACGCACCACGTACCGGTAGATCACGCCGGCGTCGGCCAGGTAAGCGGCGGCGAGGATGCGCTGGCGCTCGGGCCCGACCGCCGCCGGCGCGCGCTCTCCCGCGACCGGTTCCGCCCCGGCGGGCGCGACCGAGGCGGGAGGGGCCGGCTGGCCATGGTCGGGGGGCATCCCATCGGGCATTCGCTCCGAGGTTACGCCGGCCGCGCCTCCGGGAGCCGATTCCGCGCCCCGGTACACTCCAGCTCCGGTGGGGCCGCGCCCGGCGACGGCGACCGGCCCGAGGAGGATGCCCGATGCTCTGCGTGTACGCCGCCGCCGGCGGCGGAGAGGACCCGCTCGTCAACCTCGTCGTCGGCGAGAGGGACATGCCCGCTCCGCCCCCTGGGTTCGTTCGCATCCGGGTGCGGGCGGCCAGCCTCAACCATCATGACCTCTGGACCCTGCGCGGGGTCGGCGGCGGCGCCATCACCTATCCCCGGACCCTCGGCTGCGACGTCGCCGGGATCGTCGATGCCTACGGGCCGGACACGCCCGAGATGCTGGCTCCCGGCACCGCCGTCGTCTGCCACAGCGTCATCACCTGCGGGCGGTGCGATTCGTGCCTGGGGCCGGACGAGACCCTCTGCCGCACCTTCGCCATGCTCAGCGACGGGCCCTACGAGGGCACCCTGGCGGAGGCCTGCGTGGTGCCGGCCGCCAACTGCTTCCCGCTCCCGCGCCACCTCGACCTGCGCCACGCCGCCTGCCTGCCGACCACGTTCCTCACCGCCTACCGGATGCTGTTCACGCGCGCGGCCTGCCGCCCCGGCGACACCGTGTGCATCCAGGGGGCGGGCGGCGGGGTGGCCACCGCCGCCGAGGCGCTGGCTCTGGCCGCCGGCCTGCGCGTCATCGTGGTCAGCCGGAGCGAGGAGCGCCGCGCCCAGGCGCTCGCGCGAGGCGCCCAGCACGCGGTCGAGCCGGGTCGCGCCGCCGCCGCCGCCATCATCGGCCTCACCGCCGGCCGCGGCGTCGACGCGGTGATCGAAACGGTGGGCGACGCGACCTGGGCCACCAGCCTCCGGGCGGTGCGGCCCGGGGGGACGGTGGTGGTCGCCGGTGCCACGACCGGCCCCAATCCCCCGGCCGACCTGGCCCGGGTGTTCTGGCGCCAGCTCACGATCCGGGGTTCGACGATGGGAACCCGCGCTGAGTTCCAGTCGCTGCTGGCCTTCACCGAGTCGACCGGGCTGGTTCCCCTGGTGGATACTGTCCTGCCACTGTCGGAGGCGCCGGAGGCGTTCCGCCGGCTGGCCGCCGGCCAGGTCACCGGCAAGCTGGTCCTCGAGGTGGACGGGTCGGCCTGACCCGCCCGCGACCCTGGCGCGCCGGGCTCGCACTTCCATCCGCCGCCGTGCGGATAGCGTCCCGTGCCCGCGCCGCCCCGCCCCGTCCGGTCAGGTGCGCGGCTCCCAGCTGAAGAAGCGCACCGCCAGCAGCAGCCCGCCTGCACCCCAGGCCGCGACGACGGCGACGTCGCTCCAGGAGAACGCCGTCCCCAGGAAGCCGGCCTGCATCCCACGGGCGAAATGCCTCACCGGAAAGACGCGGGCGACCCATTGGATCCAGGCGGGCGAGCCGTTGCCGAGGGGGATGAAGATGCCGGAGAGGAAGAGCAGGGGCAGGATGGTGGCGTTGACAATGGCCGGCGCCGCGTCCGCGTTGGGGATGACCGCGGTGACGGCGAACCCGAGCGCGGCGAAGCTGGCCGATCCCACTCCCAGCATCACCAGGAACGGCAGCAGGTCCGCGCCGGAGGGGAGGTCGGCCCGGTACAGGACGTGGCCGAACGCCGCGGTGATGAGCACCAGCAGGACCGCCACCAGCAGCGTGTGCGCCACCCGAGCGCCCAGGAAGGAGGCGCTCGGCAGCGGGGTGCCGTTGGTCCGCTTCAGGATCCCGGCGTCACGTTGGAAGGTGATCCCCATGGCGATGTTGGTATAGCTGGCGGAGATGACGGCGAAGCTCGCCATGGCGGCCACGTAGTACGTGGATTCGGACACCACCCGGGCACCGATCCGCACGCTCCCGTGCCCCAGCAGGGCGGTGAAGATGACGAGGAACATGAGCGGGAAGGCGAAGGTGAAGAAGACCGAGGTGGGGTTGCGCCAGAAGGCCTTGTTGACGTACCGCACCTGAACCAGGGTCAACCCGATCGCATTCACGAGAGGCTCCTCTCGGCTGCGGACGTCCCGGCCCCGGTCGCGCCGGTGAGCGTCAGGTAGGTATCCTCGAGCGACGGCCGGATGACCTCGAGCCGCTCCAGGGCGACGCCCTGGTCGATGGCCCAGCCGGTGAGGCGGTGGAGCGCCCCGGTGAGGTCGTCGGCCGTGAGCTCGGCCAGTCCCTCGGGTGTGATCGTGATGCCCATCTGGTCCGGAGGCGCGAGCCCGCTCGGCAGACGGAGGCGAATCCGCGCCAGGGCCCGGTCCCGGCCGCCGAGCGTCCCCGGCGGCCCCTCCGCCACGATGCGACCGTCGGCGATGATCGCCACCCGATCGGCCAGGTACTGCGCCTCCTCCATGTAATGAGTGGTGAGCAGGACCGTCTTGCCGAGCTCGGCCCGGCGCTTGACCACGTCCCAGGCCTCCCGCCGGCCGGACGGATCGAACCCGGTGGTCGGCTCGTCGAGGAACAGCAGCTCGGGGTCCCCCGCCAGGGCGATCGCGACGTCGAGCCGGCGCTGCTGGCCGCCGGAGAGCTTGAGGACGCGCGTGTCCCGCTTGGCGTCGAGCCCGACCAGCCGGATGACCTCAGCTGCCGGCCGGGGGTGGGGGTTGGGACCTGTTCAGTAATAACGGATGACAGGTAGCGTACGGGTGCACGTTATGCTATCCTGGCTCCGTGAAGCTCGCCGCCTGGGCCCGGGCCAATGGCATTCACCCCAAGACCGCACTGCGCTGGTGGCGCGAGGGCACGCTCCCGGTGCCGGCGCGAAAGGTGGGGCCGCGAACGATCCTGGTGGACCACGCGCCGGCCGGCGGGGCGCCGGCGGTGGCTCGCTACGCCCGCGTGTCCTCTCATGACCAGCGGGCGGACCTCGACCGCCAGCTCGGGCGCCTGGTCGCCTGGGCATTGGCCCACGATCTGACGGTGGCGCACGCCGTCACGGAGGGGGGCTCGGGCCTGACCGGGGCGCGGCCCGAGCTCCGCCGGCTCCTGGCGGATGCGAGCGTCTCCACGATCGTGGTCGAACACCGCGACCGGCTGGCCCGCCTGGGCTCGGAGTACATCGAGGCCGCTCTGCTCGGCGCAGGCCGGCGCCTCGTCGTGGTCGACCCGGCCGAGGTCGCCGATGACCTCGTGGGGGACATGACCGAGGTGGTGACCAGGCTCTGCGCCCGGCTCTACGGGCGGCGGTCGGCGCGGACCCGGGCCAACCGGGCCCTGCGGTGCGCGGCCCAGCCCGTCGAGGCCGCCTGATGGCGAGGGTCCGCCAGGCGCTCCGGTTCGCCCTCGACCCGACCGGGGCCCAGCGCCGGGACCTGGCCTGCCACGCCGGCACGGCGCGGTACGCCTACAACTGGGGGCTCGCGCGCGTGCGGGCGGCGCTCGACGCCCGCCGCGCGGGAGACCCGACTGTGCGGGTGCCCTCGGCGATGCAGCTCCACCGGGAGTGGAACGCCTGGAAGCGAAGCCCCGAGGGCATCCCGTGGTGGGGCGCGGTGAGCAAGTGCGCCCCGCAGGAGGCGTTCCGCGACCTGGAGCGCGGGCTGCACGCCTACGGGGCCAGCCGCCGAGGCGCGCGCCCGGGTCCGCGCGTCCACTTCCCCCGCTTCAAGAAGAAGGGCCGCGCGCACGACGCCTTCCGCCTCACCGGGTCCCTCTCCCTGCACCGACGCGCGGTGACGCTGCCGCGGATCGGGCCCGTCCGCCTCAGCGAGGACGCGTCCCGGTGGGCCGCGCGGGTCACCGCCGGCTCGGTGCACGTGACCGCCGCCACCGTCAGCCGCGAGGCGGACCGGTGGTTCGTGGCGCTGGCGGTCGAGGCCGAGCGCGTGATTCCCGTGACCAGCGGCGCGACCGACACCATCGGCGTCGACCTGGGCGTGCTGGCGCTCGCCACGCTGTCCGACGGCACGGTCATCCCCGGCCCGAAGGCGCTGCGCCGGGGCCTGCGCACGCTCCGCCGCCTCGCGCGCGCCCACAGCCGCAAGCGGCGCGGCTCTCGCCGCCGGGCGAAGTCCGCCCGCCGGCTGGCGCACCACCACGCTCGCATCGCGGCGCTGCGGCGGGACCACCTGCACAAGCTCACCACCGCGCTGGCCAAGAGCCACGGCCGGGTGGTGGTTGAAGACCTCAACGTCCGTGGGATGCTCGGCAATCGGCGGCTGGCGCGGTCGCTGGCCGACGCCGGCTTCGCCGAGGTCCGGCGGCTGCTCGCTTACAAATGCGGCTGGTACGGGAGCCGGCTGGTCGTCGCCGACCGCTGGTTCCCCTCGAGCAAGCGCTGCTCGCGCTGCGGCACCGTCACGGCCCAGCTGTCGCTCGCCGAGCGGACCTTCCGCTGCGACGCCTGCGGGCTGGTCATCGACCGGGACCTCAACGCGGCGCGCAATCTTGCGGGGTGGGCTGACGCCCACCCGCCCGTCACCGCCAGTGCGGCGGAGACGTTAACTGCCTGTGGAGCCGACCGGAAGTCCAGCGTTTCGCTGGCAGGTGGCTGCGAAGCAGGAACCGGGACCGCCCCGGAGCCCACCGGCTCGACCGGTGGTCCGCATCAGCGGCAGCGGGACCGCGTGTCCCTTCTGTCCGTTGCGTAGGAACGGTAGTAGCCCGCATACATGGTGATGGTCTCCACCACCGTGAGGTAGGGATTGACGCCGGTCGACTGGAGGACGATCCCGATCCGAGGCGCAAGCTGGCGGCGCTGGTGTCCGGGATCGCATCCGAGCACCGCGACGCGCCCGGCGTCCCGGCGTCGGTACCCCTCGAGGATCTCGACGACGGTGGTCTTGCCGGCGCCGTTGGGGCCTAGCAGGGCGAAGATCTCCCCCCGCCGGACGGCGAGGTCGATCCCCCGAACCGCGGACACCGGGCCGTACGACTTCACCAGCCCCTGCACGTCGACGGCGAGCGGCGCCGGTGCCGCGGGGAGGCTCGCTCCCGGCTCATCACCCATGCTGGGCCCGGCCCGCCGGCCGCCTCCACCACCCCGGGCACCGCCCACTGTCCACAGCGAACACCCTAGCAAGACCGCAATGGACGGTGATCGGCGGCTCCACGCGACCGCGGGGGCGTTGCCCGGGTTGCTTCGCCACCAGAGGCCGACCGGATCTGTACCGGGGCCGCCAGCCCGCGGCGGGCGGAGACGGCCGGCGGACCCGGTCGAGTCGAGGGGCCTGCCGGTCAGCGCGAGGGGCCGCCCCCGTCCGGGCCCACCATCGCCTCCGCCTCGATCTCGACCCGCCAGCGGGGATCGAGGAGCGCGGCCACCACCACCCTGGTGGCCGCGGGACGTGCGGCGCCGAACACCTCGCCGTGCACCCGCCCGACGGCCTCCGCGTCGTCGCGGTCGGTGAGGAACGTGCGGGTGCGCAGGACGTCGGCGGGCGTGGCGCCGGCCTCGGCGAGGGCACTGGTGATGATCGCCAGGCATCGTCGCGCCTGGAGGGCCGCGTCGTCCGGGCAGGACCCGTCGGGGAACACCGGCGCGGTCCCCGACACCACGACCCGGTTGCCCAGCCTGACGGCCCGGCTGAAGCCGATGGTGGCCTCGTACGGCGACCCGGAGCTGACCCGCTGGCGGCCGCTCACCAGCGCGGGCCCCCACCGGTCGCCCTGGATTCGGGTCCGGTCGGCATGGATCGCGGCTCCTCGGTGGTCACGGGCGGGACTTCGACCGCGGACCGGCCGGTCCCAGCCGCCGGGCCGGCCCCCGCCCTCCGACGGCCGCAGGGTACCACCGGCCGGCGGCGGGTCGACCCCGTAGGGACTTGACCCCACCATGGTCGGGGGCTATCATGCATAACCGATCCTTTATCAAACGATGCGTTATCTGAGTGGAGCCGCCAGCATGATCGCGCCCCGTCCCCGGCGCCGCGTCCTGCCTCGGGCCCTCACTCCGGTCCCGGCAGGCGACCTCGCCGGCCACTTCGAGGGCCTCGGCAATCCCACCCGCCTGTCCATCGTCGAGCGGCTCTCCCGCACCGTCGAGATGCGGGTCTCCGATCTCGCCCTCGAGCTGGGGGTGAGCCAGCCGCGCATGTCCTGGCACCTGCGCTCGCTTCGCCGGGCCCGGGTCGTCACCACCCGGCGCGACGGTCGCGAGGTGCTCTGCCGGCTCGACCGCGAGGCGATCGAGCAGCACCTGCATCGGTTCAGCGAGCTCCTCGCCGGCCGCGGGTCGGCGGGTCCAACCCTCGGGGATGCCGTCCCGGCACGTCCCCGGGCGCTGGGCGGGCCCGAGCGCCCGCTGTCGGAGGGATCGCGATGAACAGGAAGGTCCGCGTCGGCATCGTCGGGGTCGGCAACTGTGCCTCCTCATTGATCCAGGGGGTGGAGTACTACCGCCACGCGGCCCCCGAGGACTTCGTCCCCGGGCTGATGCACGTCGACCTGGGCGGGTACCACATCTCCGACATCGAGTTCGCCTGCGCCTTCGACATCGACAAGGAGAAGGTGGGGTTCGACCTCGGCGAGGCGATCCGGCGCGGCCAGAACAACACCGTGGTCTTCGCCGAGGTGGGCCGGCTGGGGGTGCCGGTGCAGCGCGGGATGACCCACGACGGCCTCGGCAAGTACCTCTCCGAGGTGATCGAGAAGGCCCCCGGCAAGACGGCCGACATCGTCTCCATCCTGCGCGACACCGGGACCGACGTGGTCGTCAACTATCTCCCGGTGGGATCGGAGATGGCCACCAAGTGGTACGCCGAGCAGGTCCTGGAGGCGGGCTGCGCCCTGGTCAACTGCATGCCGGTCTTCCTCGCCCGTGAGGAGTACTGGCGCGGCCGCTTCGCCCAGCGTCACCTCCCCATCATCGGGGACGACATCAAATCGCAGGTGGGCGCCACCATCATCCACCGCGTCCTCACCCGCCTCTTCCGCGAGCGCGGGGTGAAGCTGGAGCACACCTACCAGCTCAACTTCGGGGGCAACACCGACTTCCTCAACATGCTGGAGCGGGAGCGCCTCACCAGCAAGAAGATCAGCAAGACCAACTCAGTGCTCTCCCAGCTGGACTTCGCCATGGACAAGGACGATGTCCACATCGGACCGTCCGACTACGTCCCCTGGCTGCGCGACCGCAAGTGGGCGCACATCCGGCTGGAGGGGCGGTCCTTCGGCGACGTCCCCTTGACCGTCGACCTCAAGCTGGAGGTCCACGACTCGCCCAACTCGGCCGGGATCGTCATCGATGCGGTCCGCTGCTGCAAGCTGGCGCTCGACCGCGGCCTGGAGGGGGCGTTGGAAGGCCCGTCGGCCTACTTCATGAAGTCGCCGCCCTTCCAGGTCTCCGACGACCAGGCCCGCCAGCTCACCGAGGCCTTCATCGCCGGCGAGGCGGGGGCGGCGTCGATCAGCGACGCGCCGGAGTCGGCGCGCTCGGCCACGGGCGATCGGTCGGCGGCGGGCGCCGGCGGGGCCGCCGGGGCCGAGGTGGGCTGAGGGACGGGCCGCGATGGCGCCCGGCCGGCGCCGACCAGAGTGAGGAGCAGATGAGCGTTGCGCCCGGGGCCCGGCCGATGCGGGGGCGCGCCCCGGGGAGTCCTGCCGTGACCGTGACCGACCCGGTCCGCGAGCCGTGGGCGCCCTACCTCGGGCTGCGCTGCGCCGAGCTGGGCCTGCGGGGGCTCACCCGCCGGGGGGCGTACCGGCTCACCCGCCCGCTGGCGGCGGCCCTCACCGTGGGCTGGCGCTCCCACTTCGACGGGCTCGCGGCGAACCTCGAGGTGGTCTCCCCGGGCCTGGACCGGGCCGGCCGGCGTCGTCTGCTCCGTGCCAACGTGCGCAACTTCCTCAAGGCCTGGATCGACGTCCTCCAGATGCCGCACCGCCCGACCCAGGCCTGGCAGGAGTGGCTGCGGACCGAGGGCCACGAGCACCTCACCGCGGCCCGCGCGCGGGGACGCGGGGTCATCATCGTGAGCTTCCACCTCGGAGCCTGGGAATCGGTGATCGCCTCGCTCAACGACGTCTTCCCGGGGCTGGCCCTCCTCGCCGAGCGGGTGCGGCCGATCCGCTGCTTCAACTGGTTCGAGCGAACCCGCTCGCGGGCCGGCTGCCGGGTCATCCCGCTCGATTGCGACGCGGCCCGGGCCGGCGACGTCGCCGCCGCCCAGCGCTCGGGCGCCGCGGCGGCCCGCGCCGTCTACCGGGTCCTGCGCCAGCAGGGCGTGGTGGTGATCGCCATCGACCGCGACCTCCTCGGCACCGGCGAAATCCTGCCGCTCTTCGGCCACCGCGCCTCGATCCCGATGGGCGCGGTGGAGATCGCGGCCCGGACCGGGGCTGCCATCCTGCCGGTGACGATCCTGCGCGGCCCGGGCGATGTGTACCACGCGCGCGCCTACCCGCCGGTGACGGTCCCCGCGGGGGGGACCGACCCCGAGACGGTGCGGGCGGTGACCCGCGGGCTGCTCGGGCTCCTGGAGTCGGTGGTCGCTGCCCATCCCGAGCAGTGGCATGTGCTGACCCCCATCTTCGGACCGCCGCTGGACTCCGAGGGGGGAGCGGTCCCCGCCGCCCGGGCCGCCGCGAGGACCACCCCCGCCCGGGTCGGGCCGGCGGCGGGGTGACCCCGGGGATGAAGATCGGGCTCGTCTCGCCCTATGACTACACCCGTCCCGGCGGCGTGGGCGAGCACATCCGCCACCTCGCCACCGAGCTGCGCAGCCGCGACCACGCCGTCCGCATCCTGGCGCCGGCGGGCGGAGACGCCCGGGAGACGATCGAGGGTCTCCACCCCCTCGGCCGGCCGATCCCGGTGCCGGCCAACGGCTCGGTCGCCCGGATCTCGCTCTCCTTCCACCTCGCCCGCCGGATCCGCCAGATCCTCGACCAGGAGGCGTTCGACGTTCTCCACTTCCACGAGCCGCTGATGCCGGCCCTGCCGGTGACCGCGCTCCGGCTCAATCGCCACGGGGTCAACGTGGGCACCTTCCACGCCTTCGCGCGCCAGAACCTCGGCTACTACTACGGCCGCCCGATCCTGCGCCGCCTGTTCCGCCGCCTCGATGCGTGCATCGCCGTCTCCGAGCCCGCCCGCACCTTCGTGAGCCGGTACTTTCCCGCGGCCTACCACGTCGTCCCCAATGGGATCGACCTCGGCCTCTTCCGCCCGCACGACGAGGCGGAGCTGCGCTCGATGCTGCCGGAGGCGCTCCTCCCCCAGCCGCAGGTGGCGACGATCCTGTACGTCGGCCGGATGGAGGAGCGCAAGGGCCTGGCCGGCCTGCTCGAGGCGTACGGGCTGCTGCGCCAGGTGCGAGCCGACTGCCGCCTGGTCGCGGTCGGCGACGGGCCGCTCCGGCTCGGGTTCGAGCGCTGGGTGGAGGAGGAGGCGATCCCCGATGTGACCTTCGCCGGCTATGTGGAGGAGCCGGTGAAGCGGGCGCTGCTCGCCAGCTGCGACATCTTCTGTGCTCCCAACTTCGGCAAGGAGTCATTCGGGGTGATCCTGCTCGAAGCGATGGCGAGCGGTCGCGCGATCGTCGCCACCGCCATCGACGGCTTCCGCCACGTCCTCCACGACGGCGTGGAGGGCCGCCTGGTGCCGCCCCACGACGCAGCCAGCCTGGCGGCGGCGCTGGGCCGGCTCCTCGACGACCCGGCCGCCCGTCGCCGCATGGGGGCGGCCGGCCGTGACACGGCGCAGCGCTACAGCTGGAGCCGGGTGACCGATGAGGTCCTCGCGGTCTACCGGCAGGCACGCGCCACCATCCGCCCCTCCGAGGTGACCAGCGTTGCTAAGCAGCCGGTTCCAGAGCTTCGTTAGGGCGGGCGTCGGGCGGGCGGTCGCCGCCGCCCGGGTCCAGCGCCTCAGCCCCAACGTGCTCACCGTGATCGGGCTGGGGATCACCCTCGCCGCCGCGGTGCTGATCGCGCTCGACCTGCTGGTGCCGGCCGGGATCGTCCTCCTGGTGGCGGGCTCCTTCGACCTGCTCGACGGCGCCGTGGCGCGCGTCACCGGCAAGGTGCACCGCTACGGGGCCTTCCTCGACAGCACCGCCGACCGCTACGGCGAGGGGGCCACCTACCTCGGCCTCCTCTACCTCTTCCTGGTCCGCGAGCACCACGAGCTGCAGCCGTTCCTGATCGCGGCGGCGCTGGCCGGGTCCTTCCTCGTCTCCTATGTGCGGGCCCGGGCCCAGTCGCTCGGCTTCACCTGCGATGGAGGCTGGTTCGCACGCCCGGAGCGGGTGGTGGTCACCGCGATCGGGCTCCTGACCGGGCAGCTCACGATCGTGCTCTGGATCCTCGCCGTCCTCACCAACGTCACCGCCGGACAGCGGGTGCTCACGGTCTGGCGGCAGTACCGCGCCCAGCTCCGCCAGGGCGGGGCCGGCGACGGGGCCGAGGGCCGGGCCGCGCCCGCGGAGCGCCCGGAGGCCGAGCCCTCGCCGCGACCGCCCGGACGCGGGCCGGCCAAGCCCAAGCTCCCGGAGCCGCGCGGGCTGTAGGGCGGCGCCGGCGGCCTTTCGCCGGCGCGGCGGGACCACCCCGGCGCCCCGGCAGCCATCCGCCTCTGGACGGTCGGCGAGGCCGCTGCCGCGGTCCCCGTGGGCACTCCTTATGGCATCATTTGATGGTTGATATGATGCTTAGAACGAGGTGGGCCATGCGGACGACGCTCGCCCTGGACGATCACCTGATCGCGGAGGCGCAGCGCCTCACCGGCACGACCGAGAAGACCGCTCTCGTGCGCCAGGCGCTCGGCGCCCTGATCGAACGGGAGAGCGCCCGCCGGCTGGCCCGGCTGGGCGGGACCGAGCCCGGCCTCTGCGAGGTGCCCCGGCGCCGGGCGGAGCCGCGGTGATCCTGGTCGACACCTCGATCTGGATCGACCACTTCGGCTCCGGGAACGTGCCCCTGGCCCGGCTGCTCGACGCCAGCCTGGTCCTGGCCCACCCCTGGGTCACCGGCGAGCTCGCCCTGGGCACGCTCCGCCGCCGTGACGAGGTCATCGGGCTGCTCCGAGGTCTCCCCCAGGCGACGGTGGCCGACGACGTCGAGGTCCTGACGCTCATCGAGGGCGAACGTCTCCACGGGGCCGGGATCGGCTACGTCGACGCCCAGCTTCTCGCCGCAGCCAGGCTCACCCCTGGCGCCAGGCTGTGGACCCGGGACGAGCGCCTGTCCACGCTCGCCGCACGATTGGGGATCGGTGTTCGGCCTCCGGCTTCCCCCGGGTCACCTCCGTGAATCACCCGACGACGGCGGTCTCCGCGGTCACCACCACCGGACCGGGATGGGGCCGCGACCCGGGTCGCGGCCCCGCGCCGATCGGGGAGGCGCTGGAGCGGCCTCCCGTCGCCCGGTCCGGGTCGGGGTCAGTACCCGTACCCGCCGCTCTTGGTGGGGGTGGGCTTGGGCTTGCCCGTGGTGGGAGCTGCCGGGCGGAGCCCCGGGGTGGCGACCCACCAGGTGCCTCCGAAGGCGTGGATGCCCTCGCCGTGGTCCTGGCGCGGGCCCTTGTCGCCGCTGAAGGTGTAGAGGGGATGGCCGTTGTACTCAACCTGGTGCCCGTTGGGCCCCTGGTGGAAGGTGAACCGTCCGTGGACGGTGGCCGGGTGGCTCACGCTGGTCGCGGCCCCGCGCAGCGGCGGCCAGAACTTGAGGCACGCGCCCGAGCAGGCGTAGTGGGTCGCGGTGTCGGACGTGAGGTAGTAGAGGGTGCGGCCGGCGGCGTTGGTGAGGACCAGCTCCAGGTGGCCGTGCACGGTCACCATCGCGGTGCGGACCGCCAGCGGTGCGGTCGCGCGCGCCCGGGGCGCGGCCCGACCGGGCGTCATCGGCTGGGCGGCGACGCTGGTGGCGGCGAGGCCGGCGGTCAGGGCGGCCAGCCCGAGCGGCACCAATACCCGGCGCCGCAGCGTCCGCCGGGAGCGCCGGGAGGGCCGGAGCGGTTCGGCGGCGAGGGGGAGACGGTCCGATTCCTGACGGTCGTGGTGCATGCGCATCCTCCGCGATTCCCTGGGGCGACCCATTCACCTGGGCATTCCCCCCCCGGTTACACCGGGAGCGGCCCACCCGGGCGGCGCCGGGTAGGATGGCGAGGTCGGCGGGGGGCGGCGCATGCGGAGGGGCACCACGATGCGGGACGTGGAGGTGATCCACGAGATCGAGGCGGTGATGGCCGAGGAGGACCAGCTCTACCAGCGCGCCGAGGGCGGCCACGGACTCACCGCCGAGGAGCGTGAGCGGATGCAGGCGCTCCAGGCGCACCTCGACCAGTGCTGGGACCTGCTCCGCCAACGACGGGCGCGCCGGGAGTTCGGCGAGGACCCGGACCAGGCGGCGGTGCGGCCGGTGGACGTCGTCGAGCACTACCGGCAGTAGCCGGGCCGCCGGGCGGGCGCCCGGCCTCCGCCCCGTGATCCGCTATCGTGCCGACCGGCGGCCATCGCCAGGGAGGTGCGCGGGTGGAGACGGCACGCCCGCTGGTCGGGATCGCGATGGGATCGGCGTCCGACTGGGAGACGCTCCGCCATGCGGCGGAGACGCTGACGGAGCTCGGGGTGGCGCACGACGTCGCGGTGGTCTCGGCGCACCGGACCCCGGACCGTCTCTTCGCCTACGCGGAAGGGGCCGAGGACCGGGGCCTGCGGGTCCTCATCGCCGGCGCCGGGGGGGCCGCCCACCTGCCCGGGATGCTGGCGGCGAAGACGCGGCTGCCGGTGCTGGGCGTGCCGGTCCGCACCACCGCCCTGAGCGGGCTCGACTCCCTCCTGTCGATCGTCCAGATGCCGGCGGGGGTCCCCGTCGGGGCGCTCGCGATCGGCCCTCCCGGCGCGGTGAACGCCGCCCTCCTCGCCGTCGCCATCCTCGCGCTCAGCGATCCCGACCTGGCGGCGGCGCTCACCGAGCGCCGGGCCCGCCAGACGGCGGCGGTGCTGGCCTTGCCCGACCCCCGTGCCGGGACGGGCTCGGCGCCGGCGCGGTGAGCAAGGGGCGGCGGCTCGGGATCCTCGGAGGCGGGCAGCTGGGACGGATGCTGGCGCTCGCCGGTCACGGTCTGGGGGTCGAGTCGGTGTGCCTCGACCCCGACCCCGACGCCAGCTGCGGCCAGGTGGCGGCCCAGGTCATCGGGCGCTTCGACGACCTGGCCGCCGCCGCCCGGCTGGCGGCCCGCGTGGACCTGGTCACCTACGAGTTCGAGTCGGTGCCCGCCGCGACCGCCAGGTGGCTCGCTGAGCGGCGCCCTGTCTTCCCCTCGGTCGGGGCTCTCGCCGCGGCCCAGGACCGCCTCGCCGAGAAGCGCCTCCTGGAGGCGCTCGGCATCCCCGCCGCCGCCTACGCGGTGGTGGACAGCGCGGCGGACCTCGTCGCCGCGATCGAGCGGGTGGGGCTGCCCGCCCGGCTGAAGGCGCGGCGGCTCGGATATGACGGCAAGGGCCAGGCGCGGCTGTGCGGGCGGCCCGATGTCGCTCCCGCCTGGGCCGCCGTCGGGGCGGTGCCGGCGATCCTGGAGCGGGAGGTGCCCTTCCGGCGGGAGCTCTCGGTCCTGGCCGCGCGGGGGGTGGACGGGAGCACGGTGTGCTACCCGCTGGTGGAGAACCGCCACCACGACGGGGTGCTGCGCTGGAGCCTCGCCCCCGCCCCCGGGCTGACCCCGGCGACGCAGGAGATGGGGGAGTCCATCGCCCGCCGGCTCCTCGACGAGCTGGACTACGTCGGCGTGCTCGCGGTCGAGTGCTTCGAGGTCGAGGACGGCCTCCTCGTCAACGAGCTCGCGCCGCGCGTCCACAACTCCGGCCACTGGACGATCGAGGCGGCCGAGACCAGCCAGTTCGCCAACCATCTCCGGGCCGGCCTCGGGTGGGCTCTCGGTCCCGCCGCCGTGCCCGGGTGGGCGGCGATGCTGAACTGCCTCGGCACGGTCCCCGACCGCCGCCGCGTCCAGGGGGTCCCGGGCTGCCATCTCCACGCCTACGGGAAGGAGCCCCGGCCCGGCCGCAAGCTGGGCCACGTCACGGTGGTGGCGGCGGACCCCGGGGCCCTGGCGGCCCGGCTCCGGTCCCTGGCCGCCGTCATCCCGGTCCCGGCCGAGGTCTGGGCGGGGCTCGTCCCGGGCTCGCTGTCGGAACCAACGGCCTGACCGGTCAACCGGGCGGCGTGGAGCCCCGGCCGCGCGCCGGCGCCGCGCCACCCGTCGGAGCGAGGCCGTCCGCCCGGGGTGGCGATCCCCGGGGCGACCGCGGCGACCGTGTTTTTGACCGGTCCGCCCATTTCGTGTAGGCTTCCCACCGCGGTAGGGTGGCCGGCGCTGACCCGCCGGGCCGGCGGGACGGCGGCGACGGGCGGGGGCAGAGAGGGACAGCATGACGGGCGGGGTCCTCCCAGAGCGGCATCCGGGGGTCGGCTGACGATGGCCCTCCGGCGGGCTCGGCCGTCCTCGCGGGCCTCCCGGTGGCTCTCCTCGCGGACCGGTGCCCGGGGTCGGAGCGCGCCGAGCGCGGTCGTCGCCGACCGCCGGAGACGGATCGGGTCCAGTGACCGCACCCCGCCGATGTGAAGACGGCACAGCACGCAGAGCACATGGAGGAGACGGCATGACGTGGAATCGTGCAGCAGACCCAGGCTCCGACTTCGCCTCCCCGCCCGGGGCGGGACCCTCTCGGCCCCGCCGCCGCATCCCGGCCCTGGCCCTGGGCATCGCGGTGATCGCCATCGCCCTCACCGCCGCCAGCGGAGCGGTGGCGGCCCGGACCAGCCCTGCCGGCAGGACCGCCGCCGGCGTCCGCGCGGCCAGCGGCAGCCCGCTCGTGATCGCCGACCTGGCCCCCTTCACCGGGGTCGACGCGGCCCTCGGACCGATCTACGACGCCTCCTGCCTGGCCGCCACCCACCAGATCAACCTCGCGGGCGGCGTGCTCGGCCATGACCTCACCTGCAAGACCTTCGACACCCGAGGTGACCCCGCCGACGCGGTGCCGGCCGCGCACCAGATGTTCGCGACCACGCCCAACCTGGCGCTGGTCATCGGTTGCACCTCCGATGAGGCGGCCTCCGTGGTCCCCATCATCAATGCCAACAAGATGGTCATGTTCTGCATGACCGGGCAGTCGGAGTTCGACCACATCCACTATCCCTACTTCTTCCGGCTGGTCCCGCCTGACCTGGAAGAGGCCTACGCGATGATCGATATCGCCCACTTCTTCAAGCACTTCACCCGCATCGCGCTGGCCTTCGGCAACGACATCGGGTCCCAGACGTTCGTCGGGCCCGCGATCGCTGCGATCCACAAGGTGGGACTCAAGCTGGTGGCCAACCAGACGCTCGACCTCAGCGCCACCACCTTCCGGACCGAGGCGGCGACGGTCCTCGCCGGACACCCGCAGGTGGTGGTGACCGAGGCGCTGGGGTCCGCTGATGCCACCTTCCTCTCCGAGCTGAAGCAGCTCAACGGCGGCAAGATGATCCCCGTGATCGGCACCTCCGCCACCATCTCTCCGGCCTGGTTCCTGTCGGTGGCTCGCGCCATCGGCGCCAAGACCCTCGCCAACAACTTCTGGGCCGACAACCTGGTGGTGAACACCGCCGGGGCGGCGTTCAAGGGCTTCGAGGCGGCCATGGCCGCGGTCAAGTCGCAGACCAAGGGCGATGGCAGCTTCAGCACCCTGCTCTCGGCGCCGGGCGCCGTCCACCTCTACGACGGGATGAACCTGGCCGCGCTGGCCATGATCGAAGCCAAGAGCACCACCCCCAGCGCCTACAAGGCCGACCTCATCAAGATCGGCGACGGGGTCCCCGGAGCGGTGGTGGTCAACACCTTCGCCGAGGGCGTGGCCGCGCTCAAGCGGGGCAAGGCGATCCGCTACGTGGGCCCGGGTGGCCCGACCAGCTTCGACAGCTACCACGACTCGCCCGGTATCTTCCAGATCGACCGCTACCGGCCCAACGGGTCGGTGCTGGTCGCCGCCGACATCCCGACCTCGCAGCTCCGGGCGGTCTCCTAGCCGACCCGGGGCTCGAGCAGCCGGCCTCCCCGCGGGAGGCCGGCTGCTCCGTCGGGGCCCAAGCCGCCGCCCATCCGCCGACCCCTGAGCCAGGAGACTCTCCGGAGGACAGCACGACCCCATGAGCGTGTTCATCGAGTCGATCGGGTTCGGGCTGGTCACCGCGTCGGTGCTGGCGATCGCCGCGGTCGGCTTCACCGTCCAGTTCGCCGTCACCAACGTCCTCAACCTGGCCTATGCCTCGATCATGATCGCGTCGGCCTTCGTCGCCTACGCCGTCAACCAGGCCGGGGTCTCGGTCTGGGTCGCTCTGGTGGCCGCCGCCGCCGCCGGCGCGGTCATCTCAATGGTCGTGAACCAGTTCATCTACGCGCCCTTCCAGCGCCGCGGCACCTCCCCGATCGGCCTGGTCATCGTCTCGCTCGGGCTCCTCCTGATCATCGAGTACCTGGTGCAGGCGCTGGAGGGCCCGGTCAACGTCTCGTACACGATGAGCCAGGGTGCCACCGTCATCGTCGGCGACTTCAACTTCACGGTGGTCCAATTCGTCATCATCGGCCTCAGCGTGGCCTTCATGGTCGGACTGCACCTGCTGCTGCGGTACACCCGCTTCGGCAAGGCCCTGCGCGCCACCGCGGCCGATCGCACACTGGCCCGCAACTGCGGCATCCGAACCGGCCGGGTGGTGCTGCTCGCCTGCCTCATCACCGGCGCCCTCTGCGGGGTCGCGGGCACGGTGTTCGCGATCAACGCCGGCACCTTCGCCGCCACCAGCGCGGACCTCTTCCTGGTGATGATCCTGGCCGCCGTGTTCCTGGGGGGGCCGGGCCAGCCGTACGGGGCCATGGTCGGGGCGGTGGTGATCGGAGTCGCCACCGAGGCCAGCGCCGCGCTCATCACCGCCGACTACAAGTACGTGGTGGCATTCGTGATCCTGCTGGTGGTGCTGGCGTTCCGACCGGGCGGCCTGTTCACCGCCGGGGCTCGAAGCTAGCGCCGTGCCGCGGGAGCCGATTGGGGACGGGCGCCCGGCCCGCGACGGCGCGCGCTCACCCGAGGCGGCGAGTGGGGGCGGCCGCCGGTGAGCCAGGCCACCCTCTTCTACGTCGCCAACCTGCTCGTCTACGGCGGCGTCGACGCCATCGCCTGTCTCGGGCTCTCGATGCAGTTCGGGGTGGCCGGGGTGAGCAACTTCGGGTTCATCGTCTTCCAGGCGGCAGGTGCGTACACCGCCGCGGTGCTGGCCCTGCCCCGGGACACCGCCAACGGCGGCTTCCAGTCGTACGTGGGTGGCCTCGGACTGCCGTTCCCCCTCCCCTGGGTGGGGTCCGCCTTGGTGGGCGGTCTGATCGCCGTGCCCTTCGCGATCCTGGTCGGGCGCCGGCTCACCGGGCACGTGGCGGCGATCGGGCTCCTGGTCACGGCGGTGATGGCCAATCTCCTGGTGACGAACTTCGTGCCCTTCCTGAATGGCGCCGCCGGGGTCTCGGTGGTGCCCCAGCCGCTCCAGAACCAGGCCAACCCCAACGGCGCCCCCTACCAGCTGGGGTACGGGATCGCCGCTCTGCTGATCGCCCTCGCCGCCTATCTGCTCTGCCGCCGGATCACCGAATCGCCCTATGGACGCAGCTTGCGGGCGATGCGGGACAACGGGCCGGTGGCCGATGCCCTGGGCAAGAACCTGCTCTCCCTGCGCACCGCGATGCTGGTGCTGGGGGGCGCCCTGGCGGGCCTGTCCGGGGGTATCTTGGTCGGCTTCATCACGCTCTGGTCCCCCGCCGCCTGGGGCTACGCGGAGACCATCGTGCTGTTCGCGGCCGTGATCATCGGCGGCCTCGGCAATCACAAGGGGGCGGTGCTGGGCGCCCTTCTGGTCCCCCTCGGGTTCGAGGAGGCCACCCGCTTCATCCCCTCGTCGTTCGGCACCCCCGGACTGATCCCCGCCCTCCAGTGGGTGGCGATCGGCCTCCTCATCGTCGGCTTCCTCTGGTTCCGACCGCAGGGCGTGATCCCAGAGCCGCGCCGGCGGATCCTGTCCCGGGCGGTGGCGACGGCCGGCGGCGGCGGCGGCGCGGCCCTGCTGGCGGCGCGCCCGGCGCGCGGCGCCGCTCCCCCCCCCGCCGGGACGGCGACCCCTGGGCCCGGGGCTCCCGCTCCGATCCTCGCCACCGAGGCCATCGTCTGCAGCTTCGATGGGGTGCGCGCGGTGGACGGGGTGAGCATCGCCGTGCAGCGCGGGGGTCTGACCGGGCTGATCGGACCGAACGGGGCCGGAAAGTCCACCCTGCTGTCGATCCTCGCCGGCACCCTCGCCCCCACCGAGGGCCGGATCACCTACGAGGGGCGCGACATCACCGACCTCCCCGCGTACCGACGGGCCCGCCAGGGGCTGGTGCGGACCTTCCAACTCGCCAGTGAGTTCAAGCGGCTGACGGTGATGGAGAACCTGCTCGCCGCGGTCCCGGACCAGCGCGGCGATTCGTTCCGGGGGGCGGTGCGGGGGCGCCGCTACTGGCGCCGTGACGAGGCGCTCGCCGTCGAGGAGGCGCGCGGGATCCTCGCCGACTTCGGTCTGGAGGCCGAAGGCGATTCCTACGCTGGAGACCTGTCGGGGGGTCAGCGTCGGCTGGTCGAGATCATGCGGGCGCTGATGGCCCGTCCGTCGCTGCTCCTCCTCGACGAGCCGATGGCCGGGGTCCATCCCACCCTCGCGCGCCGCATCGGCCGCCGACTGCAGTCCCTCTGCGCGGGCGGGCTGACCATCCTCCTGGTCGAGCATGAGCTCGCGTTCATGGATGAATTCTGCGATCCCGTGATCGTGATGGCGGAGGGGCGGGTGCTCGACCAGGGGACGATGGCCGCCCTCCGCGAGAAGGCGGCGGTGGTGGAGGCGTACCTTGTCGGGTGAGGCTGCCGCCCCCGACTCCGGCGTCGCCGCGGCGCCGCGGGGAGCCGCGCTGGCCGCCGACGCCGTCTCCGCCGGCTACGGTGGGCGCGCCGTCGTCCACGCGGTGTCGGTGCATGTCGACCCCGGCGAGGTGGTGTCGGTGGTGGGGCCGAACGGATCGGGCAAGAGCACCCTGCTCAAGGCCCTGGTGGGCGTGGTCACCGCGCTCAGCGGCCGGGTGCTCCTGGACGGGCGCGACGTGACCAACTGGTCCCCCGAGGTCGCCGCCCGGTCCGGGGTGGGCTATGTCCCCCAGGTCGACGACGTCTTCGCGCCCCTGACGGTGCGGGAGAACCTGGAGATGGGCGGGTATCTGCTGCCCACCCGGGTGGTCCCGGGGCGGATGGCCCGGGTGCTGGAGGTGTTCCCCCGACTGGGCCAGATGCTGGGCCGCCGGGCCAGCCGCCTCTCCGGCGGCGAGCGCAAGATGCTGGCGATCGGCCGGGTCCTCATGCTGGAGCCGCGGGCGTTCATCCTCGACGAGCCGACCGCCAACCTCGCCCCCGCCCTGGCCCGCGCCATGCTCGACGAGCACGTGCGCCAGCTCAGCCGCACCGGGGCCTCGGTGCTGGTGGTCGAGCAGCGGGCCCGAGCGGTCCTCGCGGTCTCGGACCGCACGTATGTGATGACCGGGGGCCGGTGTCAGCTGGAGGGCACCCCGGCCGAGCTGATCTCCAGCCCGGAGTTCGTGGAGACCTTCCTCGGCGGCGGTCGGGCCCGACCGGCCCTGGTCGGCGACGAATGAGGGCGCCGCCTCGGCCGGCGCGGTGCCGAACCCCGTCCCGTAGAATCGGCCGATGCCGACGTTCGACGACCTCGTCGGCCACCAACGAGCGGTGGCGCTCCTGCGCCGCCAGCTGGAGCGGGACCGTCTGGCCCACGCCTACTGGATCACCGGCCCCGACCAGGTCGGCAAGACCACCCTCGCGCGGGCGCTGGCGGCGGAGTGCCTGGAGGCGGTTGACACCCCGGGCGGGGTGGATGCCCACCCCGACTTCTGGGCGGACGACGAGCCGGGGAGCTGCCGGGTGGAGCGCATCTGCGGCGGCGAGGTGGGACCGCTCGGGCCCTCCCTCCAGCACGTCCTCAGCCGCACCCCCTATGCCGGGGGGCGCCGGGCCGTCCTGATCGCCAACGCCGAGCGGCTCACCGACGAGGCCGCCAACAGCCTGCTGCGACTGCTGGAGGAGCCACCGCCCGGCACGGTCCTGCTTCTCACGACCGCCCGGCCGCAGCACGAGCACCTGCCCCCGACGCTGCCGAGCCGCTGCCAGCCCCTGGGGCTCGGGGCCGTCCCCGCGGCGGCGATCGGCGACTGGCTCCGGGCCCGACCCGGGGCCGACCCACGGGCGGTCGAGACCGCGGTGACCCTCGCCGACGGCCGGCCGGGGCGCGCGCTGGCCCTGGCCGCCGACCCGGCGTGCGCCGCCCGGGCCGAGGCGTCGGTGGAGCGTCTGCTGGGCGGGGCGGGCCAGGGCCCGGACGGGTGGCTCGACCTGGCCGCCGAGCTCGGGACCGACGCCGAGGGCGCGCGCGAGGCGGCCAGGAGCTGGACGGCGTTCCTCCGGGACGTGTGCCGTATCGCGGCGGGGGCGCCCGAGCTCGTGCGGTGGGGCCGGTTCCGGGCCCCGGCCGCCACCTGGGCCGGCGCGATCGGGCTTGAGGGCAGCCTGGCCCGGCTGGACGACCTCCACCAGAGCCAGCAGCGGCTGGCCGGGAACGCCAGCCCCCGCCTGGTGCTCGACCGCCTCCTGCTGCGGTGCTTCGGACGGGCCCCGGCGCCGCCCGCGCTGGCGCCGGCCGCCGCGCCGGGCGGGGCCTGAGGTCCGCGGTGCCCCTCGTCGTCGGCGTCAAGTTCCGCCGCCACGGCCCGCTCAACTACTACGACCCCGAGGGCCAGTCCTTCGCTCCCGGGGAGCTGGTGGTGGCCGACACCGCCCGCGGGCCCGAGATCGGCGAGGTCGTCATGGCCGAGGTCGAGGTCGATGCCGGGCTCTGCCCCAGCCCGCTCCCACCGATCCGGCGCCGTGCCACCGACGAGGACAGGGGGCGACGGGCCGAGCTGGACGCCCGCATCCCCGAGGTGATGCGCGCCGCCCGCGAGCTGGTGCGGGCGCAGGGTCTGGCGGTGAAGATGGCGCGGGCGGAGCTGAGCTTCGACGGCACCCGCATCCTCTTCGACTTCACCACCGAGCGGCGGGTGGAATCGCGGGACCTGGCCCAGGAGCTCGCCACCCGCCTGCGCTGCCGCGTGGAGCTGCGCCAGGTCGGGGCGCGCGACGAGGCCCGCCTCCAGGACGGCTACGGGCCGTGCGGCCGGCGACTCTGCTGTTCCAGCTGGCTCAAGGAGTTCGTCCCGGTCACGATCAAGATGGCGAAGGAGCAGGGCCTGCCCCTCAACCCCTCACGCCTCAACGGGATGTGCGGCAAGCTGAAGTGCTGCCTCCAGTACGAGAACGAGCAGTACGTGGACCTGCGCCGACGGCTGCCGCCGGTGGGGGCGCAGGTGGAGGTGGAGGGGGCGGCCGGGACCGTCGCCGACCTGAACATGGTCCGCGAGCAGGTGCTGGTCACCCTCACCGAGAGCGGGACCGTGGTGGCCGTCCCGGCGGCGACCCTCGCCACCGAGCCGCGGGCGCCGGCACGTCCGGCCCCGGGGCCGCGCCGCCGCCCGCGGCGCGCCTGAGCCCCGTCCCGGCGGAGCCTCGTCCCGGCGGGGGCTCAACGGTGTCCGCGCCGGCCGCTCGCGCCGCGCCAGACCGCCATCGCCGCCCCGGCCCCCACCAGGAGCACCCCGACCGGCCAGTTGTCGCGTGCCGCCCGCCAGAGTCGGGCGCCCGGGGGGGCGAGCCCGTCAGCCCGGGAGGGGGCGGCCGCCGGGACCACCTCGGCCGGGGGGACGACGGCGAGGCGCGGCGTGGCCGCGACGTCGTCGGCGGCGAGCGCGCGGACCGCCGCCCGCCGGGCCGCCGTGAGCAGGTGGCGGAGGGCTGCCTCCACGGCCCCCTCGTCGGGGGGATCGGGCCAGTCGAGGAGCTCGGCGTCGGCCGATAGCCGCACCAGGGTCCCACGACCGTGGGGCTGGAGTCGGAGGTCCGCGTGAACCCGGGCGGTGCCGGCGCCGCGGGCGCGCCGGCCCTCCGCCTCCCACCGCAGGTGCCGCTCCCCGGCTTGGTCCGCGAGCGTCCGGAGGGTGCCGCGCCCGAGGAGCGTGACCTGGCCGGCGCCGAGCCGGACCCGAAGGCGTCCCGGCGCACCGGGCGCCGACGACGGCTCCAGCCCGGGGACCCTCCCGCCGAGCGGCATCCGCCCCGTCAGCCGGGCCAGCACGCGCTCAGGGGGGTGGGGGAGCCGCCACTCCTCCTGGACGGTCACCACCCCGAGCCCTCCTCCACGATCCTGCCGCGGCGACCATACACCCGCCGCTCACGGGGCGAGCCATCGGGCGCTGGGCGGACCGTCAGCGCCGGGAGGCGTCCCCCGGCGGCGCTCCCGGCGCGGGCGGCGGTGCCGGCGGCTCCGGCGCTGCCGGATCGGCGGCGGTCGGGCCCCACCCGGGCAGATGGCCGCCGGTCGCCGCGCGCCCCCGGCGGCCCCCCGCGCCCCCGGCCGGCGGGAGCCCGCGGTCGATCCCGACGAGGGCGCTCAAGGGGGTTCCGGCCTGGGCCCGGTAGACGACGATCGACCGCCCGAGGAAGTCCTCGAGCCCGCGCCGGTCGGGCCGCGAGACGATCATCCCGGTGCCGCCGACGTACACCGCGACCCAGAGGACGAACCCCAGGAACGGCACCAGGTAGGTGAGCAGCGCCGGCAGCCAGAAGGCCGACGACCGCAGCACGGCGTCGCGGGCGGAGAGCGGCCGTCCCGACACCGAGGTGACCCGGAGGCCGAGCAGGAGCTTGCCCGCGGTCCCCCCGAAGGCGAGCACGCAGCCGATGAGGTAGACGGCCGTCACCAGCTCGGAGAGGACCACCACGCGGGCGAGGTCGACCGGGAGCCCGGGCGCGGCATGGAGCGCCTGGGTGACGGTGGCGTGAGGGTGGAGGCGCAGGTACCGGGCGTAGCGCGCGAAGACACCGCCCGCGAGCAGGTCGAAGCAGACGAACTCGGGGACCAGCAGGATCAGGAAGTCGATCACCGCCGCGCCCAGGCGCTCCAGGCGCGGCAGGGCGGAGACGGGCACGGGGTTCCACACGGCGACAAGCTCCAGCGGTCGGTCCGGGGCCGGCCCGGCGTCTGGGCAATTCTATGGAAGCGGCGAGGAGGCGGCGTGCAGTCGGGAGTCGGCGACCGACCCCGCCCCTTCGATGACGGCGGCCGCACCGATCCGCGACGAGTGGGTAACGACCCTCTGCCGCCGGGGTGGAAGTCCTTTCGGGTGGCTAGGATGGCGCCATGCAGCTGGTTGGAGCGGTGACCACGATCGGCATCCGGGGACGGGCCCTCGTCGACTGGCTGAGGGGCGGGCGGTCCGACGACGGGCAGGGCCTGGTCGAGTACGCGCTCATCCTCACGTTCGTGGCGATCGCGGTCCTGGTCGCGCTCCAGTTCTTCGGCCAGCACCTCACCTCGACCTACACCAACATCTCCAACGGGATCGCCCAGGCCAGCTGACCGCGGGGCTGGGCCCGGTCGCGGGCCGCCGACGACCGGCGTCCCCTGCAGCGGGGCGCCCGCCGCCCTCTGCTACCATCGAATCGATGCTTGGCGGGGCGACCGAGGGGAGACCGCGGCCGGCACCCGGCCGCCTCCCGGTGGGATAGGGCCCGATGACGTATGTGATTGGCGAGACCTGCATCGACGTCAAGGACAAGTCCTGCGTCGAGGTGTGCCCGGTCGACTGCATCCTCGGGGACGACGAGGATCGGATGCTGTACATCGACCCCGACGAGTGCATCGACTGCGGCGCCTGCGTGGACCCCTGCCCGGTGGACGCGATCTACGCCGAGGAGGACCTCCCGGAGGACTGGAAGCCGTACACCGAGATCAACCGGGTCTTCTTCAAGGACAAGTCCGAAGCCCGCACCCAGGTCGAGGTCCGCGCACCGGTCGCCTAATGGGGGCGGCCCCCGGCGCCGGGGCTGGCGGCGAGCATTGGTTGGGGGCCACAGGATAGGCCCGGGTCGTATTGTGCGTAAGGCACGAGGCGGGCCGGATCCCCTGGGTGCTACGGTCCTCGCACCGGGGACCAGGAGCCCGCGCTCCCCGGCGGGGCGGCGGCGCGACGCCCGTGAGGAGACGCCGTGGCCATCGACGAGTACGTGGCGAGGGGGACCACCACCGACCCCGGGGCGGTGATCGCATTCGCCCGGGACCAGGGGGTGAGGATCGTCGACGTCCGCTTCACCGACCTGATCGGGAGCTGGCAGCACTTCAGCGTCCCGATCAGCGAGCTGACCGAGGACCTATTCCGGGACGGGATCGGGTTCGACGGCAGCAGCATCCGGGGTTTCCAGGCGATCCACGAGAGCGACCTCCTCCTCCACCCCGACCCCCGCACCGCCTTCGTGGACCCGGTGCTGGAGGTGCCCACCCTCTCGCTCACCTGCGACGTCGTCGATCCCATCACCCACGGGCGCTACTCCCGTGACCCTCGCTACATCGCCGGCAAGGCGGAGGAGCACCTCCGTCGCAGCGGGGTCGCCGACACCAGCTACTGGGGCCCGGAGTGCGAGTTCTACATCTTCAACTCAATCCGGTTCGACCAGAACCTGCACGAGGGCTACTACCACATCGACTCCATCGAGGGGATCTGGAACAGCGGCCAGAACGGCAGCCCCAACCTGGGCTACCGGCCGCGGCTGAAGGAGGGCTACTTCCCGCTGCCGCCGACCGACAAGCTCCAGGACCTGCGCAGCCGGATCACGCTGGCCCTGATCGCGGCCGGGATCGACGTCGAGGTCCACCACCACGAGGTGGGCACCGCCGGCCAGACCGAGATCGACATGCGCTACGACACCCTGGTGACGATGGCCGACAAGGTGCAGATCTTCAAGTACGTGGTGAGGAACGTCTGCCAGCAGCACGGTTTCGTCGCCACCTTCATGCCCAAGCCTCTCTTCGGCGACAACGGCAGCGGCATGCACACCCACCAGTCGCTCTGGCGCGAGGGGACGCCCCTGTTCTACGACGAGAACGGCTACGCCCGCCTCAGCGACCTCGCTCGCTGGTACATCGGCGGCCTGCTCGCCCATGCGCCGGCGCTGCTCGCCTTCGCCGCGCCCACCACCAACAGCTACCGCCGCCTGGTGCCGGGCTACGAGGCGCCGATCAAGCTCGCCTACTCGGCCCGCAACCGCTCCGCCTGCATCCGGATCCCCACCTACAGCGAGAAGCCCGAGGCGCGCCGGCTGGAGTTCCGCTCCCCCGACCCCACCTGCAATCCCTACTTGGCCTTCGCGTCGATGCTGATGGCCGGCCTCGACGGGATCGCCCATCGGATCGAGCCGCCGGCCCCGGTGGAGGCCGACCTCTACGAGCTCCAGGGCCCCGAGGCGGCCCGAGTCAGAGACCTCCCCGGCAGCCTCGGCGAGGTGCTGGACGCGCTCGCGGGCGACCACGACTTCCTCCTCAGGGGCGACGTCTTCACCCCGGACGTGATCGACACCTGGATCGCCTACAAGCGCAGCCGCGAGGTGGACCCGGTCCGGCTCCGCCCCCATCCCTACGAGTTCTTCCTCTATAGCGACGCCTGACCCGACGGCGCCAGGGGGCCAGGGCGGGACCCCCCAGACACACCAACCGCCGCTCCGGAGCGATTCCGGGGCGGCGGTGGGGCGCCGGGAGGGGGCCCGGCGCGAGAGGGAGGGACTGCCGAGCACCCGAGGGAAGCGGGGGATCGCGGGGCGCCCGACCAGCAGAGGATAGGCGGCACCCCCCCGGTTGGGGGCGCCTTCACCGTACTGTGAAGGCCGCGCGACACCGCCGTGGCAACGGCCGTGGCGCGCGCGGACGGCGGTCAGGCGGGACCGGCGCCGGCCGGAACCACCCGCGGCCCCGGGCGCCGCTCCCGCACCACCGTCGCCACCCCGCCGAGGACGAGCGCGCCGCCGAGCAGGGTCGCCGCCCCCGGACGCTCCCCTCGGATCCAGACCGCGAGCAGGGTCCCCACCACCGGCTGGATGAAGAGCAGGGGGGCGAGCGATCCCGGACGGACACGGCGGAGGCCGAAGAACCAGGCCCAATAGCAGACGGCGGTGCTGATCAGGCCCATGTAGACGGCGCCCAGGACCCCCGCCGGGGTGAGCCCCGGCCAGCCGCGAAGGGCAAGGGAGGCAAGACCGGCCGGCCACCACACGACCAGGCTGCCGGTCACGACCGCGGCGGTGATCAGCAGCGGCGGGTAGCGCGCGGCGATGGTCGCGCCGACGATCGTGAAGCCGGCCTCGAACACCAGCGCCAGCACCACCAGGACGTTGCCGAGCGTCCCCGGCCCGGCGAGGCCGGTGGGGAGCCGCACGCCGCCCTCCACCACCAGGTACACGCCGACCAGCCCGGCGGCCAACCCCAGCGCCTGCACCCGCCCGATCCGCTCCCGCAGGAACAGCCAGCTGAGCCCGACCGTGGCCAGCCCCTCCGCCGCGATCAGGAGCGCGGTGTCGGTCGCCGAGGTGAGGCTGAGGCCGAGGTACTCCAGGGCCTTGGTGGCGCCGAACCCGAGCCCGCACATGGCGACGATCCGCCAGCGGTCGGGGGCGGTGCGGGGGAGCTGGTGGCGGCCGCGCCAGAGCACGGGAGAGAGCACCACCGCGGCGATCGTGAAGCGGAGCATGTTGAGGCTGGCAAACGGCCAGCTGGCGAGGACGGCCTTGCCGGCGACGTACGAGCCCGCCCAGAGCACGTTGGCGAGTGCCAGCACCGCGAGCGCGGAACCGCGGCCGCCCGGGGGCGCCCCGCCCCCGGGACGGGGCGGCGGCGCGGGCGGGGTCGGGCGCGCGGCTGAGGTCAGCCGGCGG
>DAHUZL010000150.1 GCA_027306655.1 Candidatus Dormiibacterota bacterium | reverse complement strand
ACCTGGTCGTGGAGCTCCGCTCGGGTGAGGTGGAGACGTTCGGCCACGGCGTCGGTCATGGCGGTCTCGACGAACCCGGGCGCGACGGCGTTCACATTGATGTTGAAGGGCCCCAGCTCCTGAGCCAGGGTTCGGGTGAGCCCCTGGAGGCCGGCCTTGGCCGTGGAGTAGTTCGCCTGGCCGCGGTTGCCGTTGGCGGACGTCGACGATAGGAAGACGATCTTGCCGCTGCGCCGGGGCACCATCCGTGCCGCCGCAGCCCGGGCGCAGAGGAAGGCCCCCTGGCAGTGCACGTCCATCACCTCGCGCCAATCGGCCAGGGTGAGCCGGTGGAGGAGGTGGTCGCGGGTGATGCCGGCATTGCTGACGAGCACACCGGTCGGGCCGAAGGCGGTGTCAGCGGCGTCGAAGAGGGCGCCGACGGCGGCCTCATCGCGGACATCGCAGCCGACCGCGAGCGCGCTCCCACCCGCGGAGTTGATCGTGTCCGCGGTCGCGCGCGCCCTGGCCGGGTCGACGTCCGCCACCACCACGCGGTCGCCGCCCTGAGCGAATCGATACGCCGTCGCGGCCCCGATCCCCTGGCCGGCGCCGGTGACGACCACCACACGATCCGCCCGCTCACCCCTGGCTCCGTCGTCCTCGGCCATGCCGCCTGACCTCCCCTCTCTGACCCCAGCGCCGTGCGCCTGCACGCAGGTCCCATGATGGCACCGCGCGGGCGGCGAGGAATGGGCCGGCGACCGGCCGGCCCGGCATTTCGGACTCAGCGAGCGCCCCCCCACCGGCCGCGAATCGTGGGCGTAGACTGGGCCGATTTCCGGCTCCAGGGAGAGCGGGCCGGCGCGGGAGGGACACCATGGCGCGCCAACGATTCACGTCTCGATTCCTTGCCGCCGCTGGGAGCGGCCTGGCACTCGCCGCCGCCACGGTGGCCGCGGCCGAGGCGGCCACCCACCGGCCCCCGCTGGTCAGCACGGCAGCGATGATCACCGCCTGCTATCAGGACTCCCGGGTGCTGTCGGTGGTCAACGGTCGGCGCCAGTGCCCGACCGGAACGGAGCTGCGCTTCCCAAGCTGGCGGGCCTTTCGATTGCTGCGCCTCGAGCCGGGGCCGGCCGGGGCGACCGGATCCCCGGGCCCACCGGGGCCCGCGGGGCCGGCCGGAGCCATGGGAGCCGTCGGCCCACAGGGGCGGGCCGGGTCCCTCGGCGCCACGGGGCCCGGCGGGCCGACCGGACCATCGGGGCCGGCCGGACCAGCCGGAGCCACCGGGCCCGCGGGGGCGGCCGGGCCCGCCGGAGCCACCGGGCCCGCCGGGCCGGGGGGCCAGGTGTTCACCGCGTCGGGCTCGTATGCCGTCCCCACCGGTGTGACGTACGTGGAGGCGGAGCTCTGGGGCGGGGGAGGCGGCGGGGCCGGCGGAGCGAGCGGCACCGGGGGCGGCGGTGGCGGCGGCGGCGCGTCCGTCACCGGGCTGCTGCCGGTGGGGGCGTGCAGCACCGTGACCATCACCGTCGGCGGCGGCGGCAGCGGCGGCGCCCTCGGGGCCGTCGGCGGCAACGGCACCGCGTCGGACGTGGTCTGCGGCCCGTCGTCGGTGGCGGCGCAGGGCGGCATCCCGCAAGCGTGCGACGCGTGCAGCGGCCTCGGTGGGACTGGAACCCTCAGCGGCACGGCCACGTTCCTGGTCAGCGAGCGGGGCTTCAACGGCGGCAATGGGAGCTCCTCGGGAACGAGGGGCTCGGGTGGTCCGCCGTTCTTTCAGGCCACCTACGGCTCCGGTGGGTCCGGCGGTGCGGGCGGGTCGGCGCCCGGGCCCGGCGCGCCGGGGACCGGGGGACTGGTGATCATCCTGCCGCTGACGGGTTGAGCGCCGCCGCGGGGCCGCCGCCCCGCGAGGAGTCGGTCGCGCCGGCGGCCGAGCGCGAGCGCGGCCCGGTGGCGCTCCTATACTCCGGCCCGTGAGCCGGGTGCTGATCGTCGCCAACGACGTGGTCGGGCGGCAGATGGCGGGGCCGGGCATCCGCTGCTTCGAATTCGCGCGCCAGCTCGCGGGGGCCGGCCACCGGGTGACGCTGGCCGCGCCCGGTCGGCTCGACCTCGATGGCGAGCCCTTCACCATCGTGGAGGCGACCGGCGCCCGGGTGCAGCGGCTCGGAGCGGAGCACGACGTCGCGATCGTGCAGGGGTTCGCCCTGGAGCAGTACCCGACGCTGCGCCACGGCGACGTCCGCCTGGTGGTGGACCTCTACGACCCCTTCCCGCTGGCCCTGCTGGAACAGTTCGCGGCGGAGCCGATGGCGCGCCGCCAGGGCGAGCACCAGAGCACCCTCGCGGCGGCCCACACCCAGCTCAAGGAGGGGGACTTCTTCCTCTGCGCCAGCGAGCCGCAACGCGACTTCTGGCTGGGCGCGCTGACCGCGGTCGGGCGGGTGAACCCCCAGACCCACACCGATGACCGGCGGCTCCGACGTCTCATCGACGTCGTCCCCTTCGGGCTGCCGGAGGCGCCCCCGGTCGCGACCGGTCCGGGCCCGCGGGAGCTCGTCTCGGGGATCGGTCCGGGCGACCTCCTCCTCCTCTGGGGCGGCGGCATCTACAACTGGTTCGACCCGCTCACCCTGATCCGGGCCGTGGGCCGGCTGGCGCCGGCGTGGCCGCAGCTGCGCCTGCTCTTCCTCTCCACCACCCACCCCAACCCCAACGTGCCGGCGATGTGGATGCTGGGGACGGCGCGGCGGCTCAGCGAGGAGCTCCAGCTCACCGGGCGCCACGTGTTCTTCAACGAGCGCTGGGTCCCCTACCACGACCGCGCCAACTGGCTGCTGGAGGCGGACGTGGGCGTCTCCACCCATTTCGACCACATCGAGACGCGGTTCGCCTTCCGCACCCGCATCCTCGACTACCTCTGGGCGGGCCTGCCCATCCTCTGCACCGCGGGGGACACCCTGGCGGAGATGGTGGGCCGCTCCGGCCTCGGTCTCACCGTGCCGCCGGAGGACGTCCCGGCCACGGCTGCGGCCCTGGAGCGGCTCTGCGCCGACACCGCGCTCCGGCGCGCCTGCGCCGAGCAGGTGCGGGCCGAGGCCGCCCGCCTGACCTGGGACCGTTGCGCGGCCCCGCTCCTCAGCTACTGCGCCGCGCCGCACCGGGCCGCCGACCGCCCCGCACCGGGGGCGGTGCTCGCGCTGGCGGCGTCCGCCGGGCACCTGGTCACGGACCACGGCCCGCGAGCGGCGGAGCTGCGGGCCCTGCCCGCCCGCCTCGCGGTCGCACTCCGGCGCGGGCCACCGGGCCGGCTCTGGCTGGAGTCGCGCCGTCTTCTCGGCCGGGCGGCGGTGGTCCTGCGCACGGAGGGGGTGGCCGGGATCGGTCGCGGCGCCCGACGGTGGCGGGCCAAGCGCCGCCGCCGTCACCCGCCGCCGGCGGCCTGATCCCGGACCGCGTCGCGCCGGCGCCCGCCGTCACCTCGGCGCCATCCGCTTGCCACCGGCGCGTCACCGCATCGGGCGCTGTCCCGTTCCGGAGGGCTTGGTAGGCTCGGGGGGTCGGCGCCGACCGGCCCGGCGCCCCACCCATGAACCCCCGAGCCAGCTCCCGCCTGCCCGAGACGACGCTGCGCCTGGCCCAGGCGGCGGGCCGCCGCGGGTGGACCCCGTCCAGCGGCCATCCCGCCCGGCTCGCCTCGTTCCTCGTCGCCGGCCTGCTCGGGCTCGCCACCCAGCTGGGCATGACCGCCCTGCTCTACGGGCGCCTCCACCTCCCCCTCTGGCTCGGGTCGGGGATCGCGATCCAGACCGCGATCCTGGTCACGTTCACGGTGAACTCCCGCGTCACCTGGCGCGACCGCACCGGCGGCCGCCCGCTTCCCCGTCGCTTCCTCACCTTCGAGGCGGTGAGCCTGGTGGGGCTCGGGATCAACGAGGCGGTGCTGCTCACGGTCGCGACCGTGGTCGGAATCCACTATCTGGTCGCCACCGTCTGCGGGGCGGCCTCGGCCAGCTGCTGGAACTACCTGGCCAACCACCACGTGACCTTCCGCAGGTAGGGAGGCGGCCCTCGGCGGATGGCCCCGGGCGCCGACGCTGTGAGATATGATGTCATCATGGCATCGCTCACGCCGATCAGCGTCGCCGAGGCCAAGCGCCGCTTCGCGGACGTTCTCGGCGCCGTCCGCTACCGCGGCGAGCGGTACGTGGTCGAACGCAACGGCACGCCGATGGCGGCGCTGGTCCCTCTCGAGGACCTCGCCGCCCCCACCGCCGGGGGATCGGCGGGCTTCCTCGCCCTCGTCGGCGCCTTCGACGATGCTCCCGAGTTCGCCGAGTCGGTGGACCTCTCGATCGGGACGCGCCACCGGCAACGGTCCCGCCGCGCGCCACGCCTGGGGATGTGATCGTCCTCGACACCGACGTGGTGAGTGAGCTGATGCGGGCGCAACCCTCCCCCATGCTGCTCGCCCGGTTGGCTCTGGTCCCGTCCCACCTGCAGGCCACCACCGCGATCACCATCGGGGAGCTGGCCTTCGGCGCTCACCGTGTCAACCGACCCGATCTCTACGCTCGGGCGATGGCCCTCCTCCGGGGCATGCGGGTCCTCCCCTTCGACCGCACGTCGGCCGAGCGGTATGGTGAGGTCCGCAGCGACCTCGAGGCCGTGGGGGCGCGTCTCGCCGACCCCGACCTGCGCATCGCCGCCACCGTGCTCGCCCATGATGCCGTCCTGGTGTCGGGCAACACTCGGCATTTCGCCCGCGTCACGGGCCTTCGGATCGAGGACTGGCTGCACGGATAGGGCGCCGCCCGCAGGCTCCCGCCCCTACGGAGTGGGGTGCCAGAAGATCCCGAGCCGGTGGGCGGCGAGGTAGGCGGCGTCGGCGCGGAGGGTGGGGGCCGATGGATAGAGGGTGCGCATGATCTCGGCGTTCGACGCGGTCGCGTAGGCGGCCAGCACCGCGGCCGAGCGCTGCCGCTGCAGCCGCACCTGCTGCGCGGCGTGGAGACCGGCCGGGACGCCGAGGACGGCCGCGATCGCCGCCAGCGCCACCAGGGCGACGGTGGCGAGCAGCGGCGCCCCCGGGCGCCCGCCCGCGGCGCCGGTCCCCCCCGATGGGGCGGGGGTGGGGGCATGGAAGTGGGCCAGCGCCCCGAGGTACACGGCGGCGAGGAGGAACAGGTTGACCGAAGCGTAGCGCGAGCCGGCCGCGCTGGCGACTCCGAACCGCGCGTGCCCGGCGGCCTCCGCGATGTCGATCAGGAATGCGAAGGTCATCACCCCGGCCATCCCCGCGAGACGGCGGTCGGTGGGCCGGCGGAGCCCCCACGCCACCACCACCAAAGCCGCCATCAGCAGGATCGCGCCCCCCAGGATCTCGTCCGTGCCGACTCCGAGGCTCCCGCCGCCAGGCGCGGGAACCACCGCCCCGACCGAGACCAGGACGAAGCCGATGGCACGGGCCGGGTCCTGGAAGAACGTCGCCAGCCCGAGGCTCCCGATCCCGCCCGGTCCCGCGTGCCAGAGCACCACCAGGGTGGCGCCCACCGCGGCCGCCACCCACGCCGACCGCGCCCCCCAGCTGCCCGGTCGCCCGGCCAGGACCACCAGCCCGGCCGGCCAGACGAGGAGCCCCTCGAACGACGAGCAGACGGCGATCCCGGCCCCCAGGAGCGCGAGCACGAAGGCGCCCAGCTCGAGCTCGTCGCGGTTGAGCATCGCCAGCGCGCAGACCGCCCCCGCCACCGCCAGGGCATCGGCGAAGCGGAAGCCGAGGAGGAGGGTCGGCAGCTGGACGAAGCTGAGCGCGAGCGGGACGACGGGCAGGAACCACCACCACCGCCAGGGGCCGTGCTCGCCCCAGAGCGCGAACAGAGCGCCCACGGCGAGGCCCAGGAGGACGACGGCGAGGACCATCTCCGCCCGGGTGTCGAGGTGGTCCAGCGGCACCAGCCCGAACACCACCAGCTTGGGCGCCAGCAGCCGGCTGCCCTGGACCGGGCTCCAGAGCGCGGTGACGGTGAGACGGCCGGCCGATTGCAGCCGCAGCACCTGCACGAAGCCGAGGTCGGCCCCCACGGTGACGTTGACCGCGTAGTGCCACACCACCCACCCGAGGGCGACCGCCGCGGCGAGGGCCAGTCCCACCGGCACCGCCACCCGAAACGTCGCGCTTCGGCTCGGGGCGGATGCCACGGACCAGGCGGCCAGGGGCGGCGGGCCGCCCGGGACCGAGCCGCCGGCGTGGGGGCCGGCGCGCACGCTCCAGCCCATCCCCCCGGGCCGCGGGTCGGGCCAGTCCCCCACCGGGTCGCGCGGCGGTGCCGGCGGGGCGGGCGCCGGCGGAGCGGGCGTCGGAGGGTCCGGGACCGGCCCCACGGGACCGTACGGATACCCCGCGCTCGGGTCGGCGATCGGCAGCGGCCACGACTCCGAGCCGGCGGGGCCAGACGGGGCGTCCGCCTCGAGGCGCGGGGCGGGCGGCCCGGGCGCAGGAGGATCGGGCGCGGGCGGCCCGGCCGCAGAAGGATCGGGCAGGGGCCGGCCCGGGTGGGCCCGTTCCGACCAGAGCGGCGGGGTGTCGGGCACGTCACTCTCCGACATCGGGGCCCTCCGCAGCGAGCAGGCGGACGGGCCGGTGGGCAGCGCCCACGAGTGCCCCGGTCATCCGGCCCGGGCCGACGGGGTGCCGGGCACCGTCGGCGCCGGCGGACCGGCCATCTCGTCCAGGAAGCGGACCAAGGCCGGCGGCAGGGGGGCGGCGAGCGCCTCCAGCCGGGAGCGCAGCAAGGCGGGGTTGCGCCGGACCGCAGTCGCCCCGGCCACCTCGACGTAGGCATGGGCCCGCTCCCACCGGGGCTCGGCGGTGACGACGTAGAGGCGGCGGACCATGTCCCGCAGCGTCTCCCAGGTGTGCACCGGCTGATAGATGGCGGCGTCGAAGTGGGTGCGCTCGCCCAGGTTGTACTGGAACACCTCGGCATCCGAGCGCCGGCGCCGGCGCTGCTGCTCCCGCCGGGTGCCCCACTCGCGGCAGAAGCCGAGCCCGGCCCCGGCCAGGGCTCGCACCGAGGCGGACCGATGCTGCCCCCGGATCGCATTGCGCAGGAGGTAGCCGGCCCGCTGGGTCAGCACCGGACGGAGCCGCTGGCGCTCGAAGTTCTTGAACACCGTGAGCAGGAGGTTGCGCTGGATCAGGTGGTACTTGTAGGCGTCGGGACGGTGTCGGGTGGAGGCCGAGTGGACATGATAGATCCGGGCCGAGGGCACCGTCCAGAACGACTCCCCGCGCTGAAAGCCGCGCAGGCTCCAGTCCACGTCCTCGTAGAACATGAAGTAGCGGGCGTCCAGCCAGCCGACCCGCTCCGCGCTGAAGGCCTCGCGGCGGAGGAGCGCCGCCCCGAAGCAGACCCCGGAGACCGGCTCCTCGACGTCGTACTGGCCCACGTCATAGCTGCCCAGGCCGCGCTGGGCGGCCCCGCCGTTGTCGTGGAACACCAGCCCGATGCTGTCGATCAGCTGACGGTCGTGGACGAAGAGGATCTTGGGCGCGAAGCCCACCGCGCCCGGGTGGCGCTGCGCCGACTGGACCAGCTCGGCGATCGCGTCCGGCTCGATCTCCGTGTCGGGATTGAGCAGCAGGCACAGCTCGCCGCTGCCGGCCTCGATCCCGCGGTTGGTCCCCTCGGCGAAGCCGAGGTTCTCGGGCAGGGGGACGAAGCGCAGGCTGATCCCGCCGCGCACCGGGGGCTCACCTCCCCCGCCCCACGCCGCCGCGGCGGCGGCGGCCGCCTTCCGGTGGGACCCGTTGTCGACCAGGACCAGCTGCAGCGGACGATGGCTGGAGGCGGCCACACTGTCCAGGCAGCGCTGCAGCATCGCCGGCTCCGGCTCGTAGGTGAGGACGACGACGCTGACCGTCGGCGCCGACGTGTCCGCGGCGGTGGGCGCCGCCATCAGGCGGAGAGCCAGCGCGACACCGGTTCGGGCAGCGTCCAGTGCTGGCCGAGCAGCGCCACCCCGCGCTCCTCCCGCTCGCCCGGGCTGACCCGGAAGGGATGGATCCGGTCGAGCAGCGTGTACCACTCCCCGGTGGCGATCTCGGCGATCCCCACCGTCACCCGGAACAGCCCCTCCAGGAGCGGCAGCCGGGGGATGGCGAGGCGGACCACCCCCCGCGACGGCAGAACCTGGTCGCGGAGCAGGCGGTCGTCGGTGGGCACCGTCAGGGCGACCACCCCGTCCTCGCGGACGAAGCTGACGTAGAAGCGCGCCCCCTGGAGGGGACCGGGCGCGGTGTAGGCGATCCGCAGCTCGAAGGGGTCGCCGGTCTCGAACAGGGCGGTGGGACCGTCGCGGCCGACGTAGCTGAGCTCGGTGATGCCCACGCCCGCGCGACCGCCGGGGAGCGGGGGGCTGCTGCTCATCTCCTGCTCCAGGCGGGCCGCCTCCTGGGCGTTGACGGCGGCGACGTACTCCCCCACCACCCGCTCGGTCGGCCCCGCCGCGCGCGCCTCGCCATGGTCCATCCAGAGGGCGGAGTCGCAGAGGTCGCGCACCGCCCCGAGGCCGTGGGAGACGAACACGATAGTGCGCCCCTGGGCCTTGAGCTGGTCGATCCGGTCGAGGCAGCGGCGCTGGAAGGACTGGTCGCCCACCGCCAGCACCTCGTCGATCAGCAGGACGTCGGGATCGAGGTGGACGGCGACCGAGAAGCCGAGCCGCATGTACTGCCCAGAGGAGTAGGTCTTGACGGGGTTGTCGATGAAGCGGCCCAGCTCCGAGAACGCCACGATCTCGTCGTAGACCGATTGGATGTAGCGGCGGGGCAGCCCCAGCAGGGCGCCGTTGAGGTAGATGTTCTCGCGACCGCTGTACTCGGGGTGGAAGCCGGAGCCGATCTCGAGCAGCGCCGCCAGCCTGCCCCGCACCCGGACCGAGCCGGCATCGGGGGTGAGGATGCCGGCGATGCACTTGAGCAAGGTCGACTTGCCCGATCCGTTGGCGCCGATGATGCCGAGGGTGGAGCCGGGGTCGACGGTGAGGCTGATGTCACGCACCGCCCAGAACTCCTCGTAGTCGCCGCGGCCGCGACTGACCAGCGTCTGCTTCAGGGTCTGGTTGCGCTGGTGATAGATGCGGAAGCGCTTGCGAAGCCCGCGCACCTCGATCGCGGGCCCGCCCGCCATCACACCTCCTCCGCGAAGCGCCGCCGGGCCCGCTGGAAGACCACGATCCCGCAGCCGAGCAGGACCAGGGCGACGGCGGCGCTGTAGACCAGGCCGTGCCAGTGGGCGGGCCAGATGCCGCGGGTGACGACGTTCTCCATCGAGCGGACCACCCACGTCATCGGGTTGAACTTGAAGAAGAGCGAGAAGACGTGCCCGCCCAGGCCATGGTCGTGGGCCGCCACCAGCGTCGGCGGGTACACGATCGGGGTCAGGTAGAGCCAGACCAAAAGGCCGACCTGGACCAGGTGCTCCAGGTCGCGGAAGAAGACGTTGCCAGCGGCCAGCAGCAGGCCCACCCCGAGGGCGAGCACGTAGGGGATCAGCACCAGCACCGGCAGGAGCACGACCGGGAGCGCCAGCGGGAGGTGGAAGATGAGGTAGATGGGGATCAGCAGGACCAGGCTGATGACGTAGTTGACCAAGGCCGCGGTCACCGCCGAGACCGTGAGCAGCACCCAGGGGAAGGCCACCTTGCGCACCAGCCCGGAGTTGCTGAGCACGCTGGAGGTGGCGAAGCTCACCGCCTGGCTGAAGAAGTTCCAGACGAGGAGCCCGGTGAGGATGTAGGCGGCGGCGGGGACGCCACCGGGGTAGACCGCCCCCAGCAGCACCGAGAAGACGACCGTGTAGACGGTCATGAAGAGGATCGGATTGAGCAGGGTCCACAGCACGCCCAGGGCGGAGCCCCGGTAGCGGGCCTTGACGTCGCGCCGGACCAGCTCGGCGAGCAGCTCGCGATTGCGGGCGAAGGCGCCGCTGGGCGGGACGCGCGCCGGTCCGGCGGCGGACGGCCCGGCCAGGAATTCCTTCGTGGCCACGATGTCGGGAGTCTATCAGGGGCCGGCGGGCGCGCCGGTACGCTTCCAGATCGGGGCCTCCGCCTTGAGCGCCTCGATCACGTGGGCGCAGGCCTCGAAGGCGGCGGTCCGGTGCGCCGCCACCGCGACCACCGCCACCGACGGTTCGCCCGCGAGCACCCGGCCGGTGCGATGGTGGACCGCGATCGCGACCGCCCCGAAGCGGGCGCAGGCGCTGGCGGCGAGCCGCCGGCACTCCGCCTCGGCCATCTCCCGGTAGGCCTCGTAGTCGAGGAACGGCACCGGGCGGCCCTCGTCGGGATCGCGGACGATGCCGACGAAGGTGACGCGCGCTCCCACCGCCCGGGTGGGGAGGCTGGCCGCCAGCCGGGCCACGTCGATCGGCTCGGGCCCGACGTGGACCGACCGCGCCTCCGGGTCCGACCCCTCCCCTCCCCCCGAGACCGGGGGCAGGAAGGCCACCTCGTCGCCGGGCCCGACCGCCGCGTCCCAGCCGACCACCTCGCGGTTGCGGGCGACCCTGAGGCTCTCGCGGGAGCCATCCGCCGGGCCGAGACCGGGCACCAGGGCGCAGCACCGGGCCCACAGGGCGCTCGCATCGGTCGCCCCCTCGGCCTCCAGCGTGATCCGGTCGCGTCCGGCCGCCTCGCGCAGGCCGGCGAAGAGCAGGACCGTGATCGGCGCCGCCGGCTCGGCCACCCCGGCTACCAGCGGAACACGTCGCGGTCGGGGTTCCGCTGGAGGCGGGCGGCGCCGGTCTGGGCGTCGCGGTCGCCATCGTCCCAGCTGAGTCCGCGGACCACGGCCAGCGGCCGGCCATCCACCTTGCCCATGACGAGCTCGCCCATTCCGGCGATCTCGTCGGCGGTGGCGAGGGTGGACACCCGCAGCTCGTAGCCGTAGGGGTCCTGGATCCCGCGGTGGTCGCTCATGGCGGGCATCCCGGCCACCCCGATCGCCACGTTGACGCCCCCATCGCGGAACGGCCGCCCGAAGGTGTCGGTGACGACGACCCCGAGCGGTCCACCGCCGGCCAGCGGGAGCCAGCCCTGGCGCAGCCTCCGGGCGCTGGCGTCGGGGTCCTCGGGCAGGAGGGTCACGAGCCCGCCCCCTCCCACGTTGCTCCGGTCCACCCCGGCGTTGGCGCAGACCAGCCCCTGGTGGGTTTCGGTCACCAGCAGCCCCGGCACCGCCCGCACCACCCGGCGGGTCTCGGCCAGGATCACCTCCACCAGCCGCGGATCCTGGCCCACGTCGCCGGCGAGACGCAGGGCCTCGGGGGAGGGCTCAACGGCTCCGAGCTCCACCAGCCGGCCCTCGGCCTTGGAGACGATCTTGTGGGTGACGATCACGACGTCGAACGGACGCAGGCCCCCGGCCGCCTGGAGCGGGCCGGCCAGGTGGGCGGCGAGGTCCGCCCCGGCGGTGACAGCGCCGACTCCGCCGACCGCCCAGCACGCGAGGCGGTCGGCCGCCACGGTGGCGGTCACGGTCCGCCGGCGGCACGGCCCCGGTGGGGCAGGTGTGGCACATCGGCGAGTGTAGTCCGCGGGACGGCCGGTCTCAGCGCCCGGCCGACCCCGGGGGCCGTCCGGCGGAGCGCGCGCCGCCCCCACCGCGGCCCCACCCGGCGAGGAGGAGGGCGAGGTCCTCAGGTCGGTCGCAGTCCCGGGCCAGTCCCGGTCGTCGCTCGACCCGGAAGGACAGGTCGAGCTCCGCCGCCCGCCGTCGGTGGCGCGCGAGCGAGTCCGGCCCGAAGGCGAGGACGTCCGCCGCCGGCGGGCAGATGACGAGGGCGTTGGTCCCGCTCCCGGCCCGGTCGGGGATGGCGACCACCCCCGGGCCGGGGAGCCCCTCCGCCAGGTCCCGCAGCCAGGCGAGGTCACCCGGTTCGACCTCGGGGAGATCCCCCGCCACGGTGGCGAGGCGTCCCAGCCCCTGGTCCGCGACCCATCGGGCGCCGATCGCGACCGCCGCGCTCTGCCCCGCCCCGGCATCCTCCAGCCGAACGCGCACCCCGTGCCGCGCCGCCAGCGCCCGCACCTCCTCCCCGGCTCCGACCACGGCCACGCGATCCGGGGGCCAGGCGGCCATGGCACAGCGCAGGCAGCGGCCCTGAAGGCTCAGCGCCACCAGCCGACGCTCGGCGTCGGGGAGGACGCCGGCCAGCCGCTGCTTGCCCCCGACCGGGGCCTTGAGGGGGAGGACCAGGCCGGCGCCCGCCGGGGAACCCCTTCCCTCTCGCACGGGACGGCAGGCCTCAGCCGCCGCCCGTCCCTCGGCGCGGTCGCCGGCGTGCGGGGGGCGCGGGCCCGTCGGCCGGCGGGCCGCTGGACGGCTCCGCCGCCGCCGCGACCAGCCGGTCGGCCGCCCGGCGGGCCCGGACAAGCTCCCGCTCCACCCGCTCCAGGTGAGTGACCAGGTCCTCCATGCGGTCGACCCGGCTGGCCAGGCGATCGTGACGGAGCAGGATCCGCTCCTGGCGCGCCGAGGCGGAGTCGGTCCGGCCGTTGAGCCGATCCACCAGCTCCGTGAGACCCTGCAGGTGGCGCGTCACCCGATCCAGGTGGTCGGTGAGGGTGGCCAGCTCCGCGGTGGTGGTGCCGAGCCGCCCGTCGAGGCCCCGGACGTGCCCGTCGAGCCCCCGGACGTGCCCGTCGAGGCCCCGGACGTGCCCGTCGAGGCCGTTGACATGGCGTCCGAGGTCGTGCACATGCCGGGTCAGTCGGTCCACATGCCCAGTCAGGCCCTCGACCCGGTCGGCCAGCGCGGCGCGGCGCGCCTCGGCCCCATCGACCCGCCCGTGGACCAGGTCGGCGGCGGCCGGGACCGTGCCCGCCACCTCGCGGATCGCCGCCACCAGCGCCTGGGCGATCGCCCGCTGGCGATGCTCCTGGCCGACCAGGAGCCGATCCATCCCGCGGCTCACCGCCGCCGCTGCCCAGCCCCGAACCCCCCGGTGCTGGCGGACGGCGCCGCCCCGGGTGGCGATCAACCGCTCCGCCTCGTCGGTCACCGGGAGCGGAGGGATGGGGGTGGGTACCACGGCCACCGGGACGCCGGCGACCGGCGCGCCGTCGTCGGCCGGCGCGGGGCGGACCGGTTCCGCTTCGACCGGCGCGGGCTCGGCCAGCGCGGGCTCGACTGGCGCCAGCTCGACCGGCGCCAGATCGACCGTCCAGTCCGAGAGGGCCGCCTCCTCGTCCGCGCCCGACGGCCCCGCCTCCGGCAGCACCGGGTCCGCCTGCGCCGCCTGCGTCGCGGGCTCCGCTACGACGCCGCGGTCCGGAGCGGGAGCGCTCTCCGCCCCGTCACGCCCCGCCGCGCCAGCCGCCTCCGCACCGTCCGGCGCCAGCCATGACGGCCGCGGGGCCGGGGCGGCCGCGGCGCGCTCCGCGCGGATCACCGCCAGCCGCTCGCGGACGAAGGCCGCGCAGGCCGCGGTCGTGAAGCGCTCGCGCATCCGGGCCTGGCCGCGCGCCCCTCGCGCCCGGGCCGCGTCCGGGTCGGCCACCACCTGCCGCATCAGGGCCGCGGCGTGGTCCAGGTCCGGGTCCGCCCACCGGTGCGTCGGGGGGTACGGCGCCCCCGCGTCGCCGACCGGGACCAGGGCGCAGTCGACCAGGTAGCCGGTCTCGTCGGACATGAACTCGAGGTTGCCGGAGTAGCGGGTGGCGATCACCGGGCGGCCGACCGCCAGCGCATCGGCGAGGGTGAGCCCGAATCCCTCGGCCCGGTGCAGCGAGACGTACGCGTCGCAGCCGGCGGTGAGAGCCTGGACCTCGGCGCCGGTGAGGTACGCCTCCAGCAGGAGGACGTCCGGGTGCGCCGCGGCGGCGAGCCGGAGCCGCTCGCGCTCATTGGGTCGGCGATCCCCGTTGATGCTCTTGACGACGAGGTGCACGCCGCTGCCGGCGGGGAAGGCGCGGCCGAACGCCTCGACCAGCCCGACCGGGTTCTTGCGCTCCATCACGCTGAGGTAGTCGAAGCAGAAGAGGAAGCAGAACCCCTGCGGCAGCCCGAGCGCCTCGCGGGGGAGGGTCAGCGGCGGCACCGCGTCGTCGTGCACCACCGGCATCGGGAAGACCAGGACGGGCTTGTCGGTCTCCCGCTGGATCGCCTGCCGCTCGTAGCGACTGGCGACCCAGACCTCGTCGACGAGGTCGAGGCCCGAGCGCATCGAGTCCGGGAAGGTGTCGGTCTCCCAGTGCCACTGGGCGATCGTGTAGCGGCCCTCGAAGAACGCCGTCCCCGCGTCGCGGACGAAGTTGCCGATGAGGTCGCCGTTGATGCAGACCAGGTTGCAGTCGTAGGGGGCCTCGCCCTCCACCAGGGGGGCGAACGGCTTCGACTGCCGGCTCTGGGTGTCGCGATAGACCACGGTCGAGACCGGCGACCCGCTGCGCTCGATCGCCTGGAGCACCCCCCGCGCGGCGGTGCCGAGGCCGAGCTCGGCCTCCAGGTAGCCGGCGACGTTGACCCCATCGGGTCGGCGAGCGGGGTCGGGCGGGGCGGCGGTCGGGGGGGGAGCCGCCACGGACGTCCCGGGCTCGTCGGGCCCGGTCGCGCCTCCGCCCACGTCGGTCGGGGGCTGGCGGCGCGGCCGGCGCCCGGCGGGGGGCGCCGAAGCTGGCGCGAAGTCGCGCCAGAGGGCGTCGGCGGCGGTGACGCCCGCGGTCGCCGCACTCGATCGAGGCGGGGCGGGCCGGAGCCGCCTCGGATCGGCGTCCGGATCGCGCCGGTCGGGATCGAGCGGGTCCGGGACCAGCTCCGTCGGCAGACCCTCCTCCCCCACCCCGTGGGCGCGAGCCCAGCC
>DAHUZL010000180.1 GCA_027306655.1 Candidatus Dormiibacterota bacterium | reverse complement strand
ACGCGCCATCCACCTACGGGCGCCCGGAACCGGTGGGGGCGTCGCCCCGGGCGGCCCCTCTCATCCCAGCATCTCCTCGGCGCAGGCCTGGGCATCGATCACCGCCCGCAACCGGCTCTTCGGTGACGGCACGTAGTGGGTGAAGTACCGGACGCCCTCGGTGACCGCACCGAACACGAAGAGGGTGGGTTCCGGCTCCCCCCACGCGTTGACCGGATGGAAGTCGGGTGTCAGCTCCACGCTGCCGAGGCTCCGCCCGTCCCGGCTCAGCTGCTGCAGGCGCCCTCGGCCGTGGAGCCGGGTCAAGAGCTCCGACGCCGATCGGTCCACGGCGGGATCCTCGAAGTAGCCCCGGACCACGATCCCGACACGACCGGCGTGGGGACGGGCCAGCCGTGTCGAGCGCACGTCGGCCCCGTCCCGGCCGACGGTGACCTCGGGGGAGGGACCGAACGGGGCCTGCACCACTCCCGCATCCATCAGCGCCAGCAGTTGCTGCGATCGCACCGCCGGGGGTCCGGCCACCAGCCGCGTCATCCGGCCCCGCACATTGGCGAAGAAATCCAGGTGGGAGTCGGCCGCGAGGCCGCCGAACTCGATCACCCTGCGGACCGGGTCGCGCAGGAATCGCAGCACCTCGTAGGCGGCCTTGGTGGGACTGGCACCGCCCGGCACCATCGCCTCCCGGAGGTCCTGCTCGACCATCCCATACACGAAGGCCTCGTAGTCGGCGCGCCCCGCGAAGGTGCGCCCGTCGGCGGGGAAGAGATGCTCCAGGGGCTCGAATCGACCATGGCGCTGCTCCATCTGCTGCACCGCCGCCGCCATCGCGCCGGCGCGATGGGCCGCCACCAGCTGGCGGCGGGCGCGCTGCCCGGCTGCCTCGCCCCCCCCGAGCCGGGCCGCCTGCTCGTAGTAGCGCAGCTGCATCTCCTCGCCGAGGAGCGGAAGGACATCCCGTCGGGCATCGAGCCGAGCGGACCCTCCCCCCGACGCGCTGCGGAGGCGCAGGCCCGCGACCGCCTCGGGCGTGAAGATCCCCGGCTCGAACTCGTCGGTCGCGTCGGGCGCCCCAACCGCCTTGGCGCAGTGGGGAACGCCGCCCCTCGAGAAGAGCTGGATCAGCGGCTCCTGGCCGCTCGGAACATAGCGCAGACGATCTCCGCGGGGCCGGAAGGCGCCCCCCCGGCCGACGGTCATCGCCGCCACCACGTCGGCCGCCACCAGTCCCATCCCGGCCACGACCACCGGGGTACCGGCCGCCACCCGGTCAGCGTAGGTGCTGACCGGGTAGGGGGGCACCGCCACCCCGTCCGGGCGCTCGAGGTTGGCCGTGTGGCCCGACGTCAGCACCACCCGGTCCACCACCAGCTCGCCCCCATTGGCCAGGACCACCCGCTCACCGCCGGCGGACTCGCGACGCACGTCGATCGCCACGGTCGAGTGGTGCGTGATCGCGACATGAGGCGGCGCGGCCGCCACCAGCTCACGGAAGAACCACTCCAGGTATTCTCCCATCAGGCGGCGGGGCAGGTAGTCGTCCGGACTGATCGGTCGGCCGCACGGGTCGACGCGGCACACGTCCCCGACCCAGCGATACCCGCGCCGGGTGACCCACTCGTGGAGGCCCACGCACGGTCCGCCGCGGGCGCTCTCGTCCTGCCAGGCCTGCAGCGAGACCTGCCCGCAGGGGGTGTTGAGCAGGAAGTAGTCGGGCTCGGTCACCGAATAGACGCCGACGCCGGGGCGGTTCGGCTCGATCACGTGGACCCGGACGACCGCCGCCAGCCCCCGGCGGGCCGCCAGCCGCGCCGTCCCCACCACCCGTTCGAGGACGCAGAGCCCCCAGGCGCCCAATCCGATGAGGGCGATCTCCGCCCCCGACGCCGGACCAACCCGCATCGCCGGGTCGAGGCGCGGCGCCGGCGAGCCGCCCCCGCCGACATCGAGCTGGGCGGCTGCCTCGCTCACTGCGGCCTACCCCCGCGCCGCCGCCGCGGGCCGGGTCTCCCGGTCCCTCGGCACGCCCGCGCCCGTCACCGCCGTCAGCGCCTGATCAATGTCCGCGATCAGGTCGTCCACGTGCTCCAGCCCCACCGAGAGGCGGACCGCCTCCGGCTGCACCCCCGCCTGGGCCTGCTCGGCCGGCGACAGCTGGCGGTGGGTGGTCGACGCCGGGTGGCTGACCAGCGACTTGGCA
>DAHUZL010000179.1 GCA_027306655.1 Candidatus Dormiibacterota bacterium | reverse complement strand
TCACCACCGTCGGCCTCGACCATCAGGCCGTCCTGGGCGACACGGTGGAGGCAATCGCCCACGAGAAGGCGGCGATCATCAAGCCGGGCGACCGCGTGGTCACCGGCTGCACCGGCGGTCCGCTGCGGGTGGTGGAGGCGGCCGCCGCGAGGCAGCAGGCCCCCCTGCTCGTGCTCGGCGACCAGCTCCGGGTGGGGCGGGCCGCGCCCGGCCCGCCGGGCGCTCCCCAGCGGGTCTCGATCGCCACCCCGGACGGCCGCTGGGACGACTGCGCGGTCACGCTCCGGGGAGCGATCCAGGTCAGCAATGCCGCCCTCGCGGTCGGGGCGGTGACCGCGCTCGCCGCCCGCGGCGTGCGGGTGCGGGAGGCCGCGGTCCGGGACGGGCTGCGGGACGCGCGCTGGCCCGGGCGCCTGCAGCTGGTCGGGGCGGGGCCCCCGGTGCTGGTGGACGGGGGTCACAACCCCGACGCCGTCCGCGCCATCCTCGCCGACCTGATCGGAATCGCCGCCGGCCGCCCGACCGTCCTCTGCTTCGGGGCCATGGCCGACAAGGATCATCGGGCGATGCTGGCCACCCTGGCCCAGCTGCGCCCGCGGGCCGCGGTCCTCACCCGCTCCCAGAGTGAGCGGGCGGCGGATCCCCGGCTCCTGGCGGCGGAGTGGAGGGAGCTGGCCGGCCCCGCGGGGGGCGCCGGGGCGGTGGTGGCCGCCGGCGTGCCGGGTGCACTGGCCCGAGCCCGCGACCTGGCCGGGCCCGACGGGCTGGTGGTCGCGTGCGGATCGATCTACGTCGCCGGGGAGGTGCTGGCGGCGCTCGGGGAGGGCCTGCCCCCGGACCCGATCCCGGCCGCCGCCACCGCCGGCCGCTGACGGCGGCCGTCCGCCGCCGCCCGTCGATCCCCGCCGGCTACGCGGCCGCGGGAGTGAGCGCCCCCGCCAGGGCCCGGCGCGCCAGCCGCTCCAGGCCGACCGCGTCGCCCGCCCGGACCAGGGCCGGGTCGAACAGGCTCGTGGTGAGCCCGACCACGTCGGTGCCGGCGGCGAGGTAGGGGCCGATCTCGTCGAGCTCGACGCCGCCGCTCACCCAGAGCGCGCAGTCGGGGAGGGGGCCACGGAGCGCCCGGATGAATGAGGGGCCCCCGATCGGCGAGGCGGGGAAGATCTTGACCATGTCCGCCCCCATGGCAAGCGCCTGGCTGACCTCGGTCGGGGTCTGGGCGCCGATCACGCAGGCGATCCCGGCCCGAGTCGCCACCCGGGCGACGTCCGGCACGAGGTAGGGGGTGACGAGGTACTCCGCCCCGGCGCGGAGCGCCGCGTCGGCGGTCGCCGCCGTCACCACCGTGCCCGCCCCCACCGCGCAGCCCGGCCCGCGCAGCCGGGCGATGATCCCGGCCGCGTCCGGAGTGCTCATCGTGACCTCGACCGAGCGGAATCCCGCGGCGATGACCGCGCGGGCGGCCGCCTCCGCCTGGCCCGCGTCCGACCAGCGGATGACCGCGGCCATCCGGTCGGGGAAGAGCTGCTGGAGGCGGGCGTCGAGCATGGCGAGATCCCCCGGTGGAGGTGGGCGTCGCTCCGATTCTATCGCCGGTGTTCGCCCCCGCCGGCGGGCGTCGTGCCATCCTCCCCGCATGGACGGTCCCCCGCTTCCTGCCCCGGGCACCGGCGAGCGGCCCGTGCCCTGGATCTCCGGCGACCGGCTGGAGCGGCTTCTTCCCCCGGCCGCGGCGATCGAGGCGGTGGAGGCGGCGCTGCGCGCGGAGCGGAGCGGGCAGACCCTCACCCCCTTGCGGGGGCGCCTGGAGAGCGCGGGCACCGTCCTCATGACCATGCCGACGTCGTCCCCGGAGCACCTCGGGATCAAGGTGCTCACGCTCGCCGACGGGAACCGCGACCGAGGCCTGCCGACGATCCAGGGGGTGGTGCTGGTCTTCGGGACCGCCGACGGCCGGCTCCAGGGCGTCGTCGACGGGCCTGCCCTCACCGCTCGGCGCACCGCCGCGGTGGCGGGATGGGCGACCGACCGGCTGGCGGATCCCGCGGCCCGCCACCTCGTCCTGGTGGGGGCCGGCGCCCAGGCCGCCCACCAGGCGGAGGCCGTCTGCGCGGTGCGCCCGATTGAGCGGATCAGCTGCTGGAATCGAACTCCCGAGCGGGCCGAGCGGCTGGCGGCGGAGCTGCGGGCGCGGCATCCGTCGCTGCGGGTGACCGCGGTCGCCGACCTCTGCCGCGCGACCCGCTCCGCCGATGTCGTCACCCTGGTGACCGGTGCCCGCGAGCCGCTCCTGTCCCGGCGCGACCTCCCCCACCGCTGCCATGTCAACGCGATCGGCGCCCACGGTCCGCAGGACCGCGAGCTGGCCTCGGACGTCGTCGCCGCGGCCGCGGTGTACGCCGACACGGTGGCCGGCTGCCTCGCCGAGGCCGGGGACGTGCTGATCCCGATCGCCGAGGGGCGACTCACGCGCCGCGGGGTCCGCCGCCTCGCTGACGCGAGGCCCGGCGCCGAGGGACTCACCGTGATGAAGAGCGTGGGCTCGGCGGTCTTCGACCTCGCCTGCGCCGCCCTGGTGCTGCAGCGCGCCGCGGCCGACGGCGCGCCCGATCCCGACCCGCAACCGTGACCGGGCCGGCTCACCCTCGCCCGCGGGCGTGCGCCAGGATCAGCTCGGCCGCCCGCTCGGTTCCCGGCCGCTGCTGCAGCCGGCGGGCGACCGCGGCGAGCCGGGCCGTCAGCCGAGCGTCGCCGACCAGCCGCGAGAGCGCCGCCGCCAGCGCGGGGGCACGGACGGCGAAGGGGTCGAGCCGCACGCCGAGCCCGGTCTCGGCCACCCGCTGGGCATTGTCATGCTGATCCCAGAACAGCGGCAGGACCACCATCGGCTTGCCGAAGTGGCAGGACTCGGTCACGGTGTTGTTGCCGCCGTGGGTGATCACGACATCGACCTGGGGGAGCACCGCCGGCTGGGGCAGGAAGGCTGCGCCCGCCATCCGGGGGCCGAGCCGGAGCCGGTCCGCCTGCGGGCCGAGGCTCACGATCGCCCGATGCGGGCCGCTGGCGAGGGCGTCGAGCAACCGCTCCATCAGGGGCACGTCGGCGGAGCCCAGGCTGCCGAGGCTGCAGTAGACGAGCGCCCCGTCCCCCTCGCGCAGGGGCTCGGGGACCGGGTAGGGATCGGCCGGAATCCGCACGCAGCTCTCCAGGCGGTGCCAGGCCGGCCCGAGCGGGCGGGCGCGCGCGTAGTCGAGCTCGGCGGGGACGCACGTGAGGTTGAGGTGGGGCGAGACGTGGATGAAGGAGCCCGGGGGAAGGGGAGGCGCCCCCTGGTCCCGCACGAACGTGTCGAACTCCCGCCGCAGGGGACCCATGAGCGCCTCCTCACGGCGGCGGAAGTCGTCCCAGCCGCTGCGATCGCCGGTGGGATACCCGGAGAAGGCGGGCGGAAGGTCGGGGTCCGGGACCTCGAGCGGATTGCAGGAGACGATCCGCGCCCAGGGGCAGCCGTGGCGCACGACCGCGGGAAAGGCGACGACGTTGTCGACCACGATGATGTCGGGGTCGAGCTCGGTGAAGATCGCGGCCAGGCGACGGTCGGCGAAGCGGGCGCCGGCCGTCAGCTGCGACCAGATCGGGCGGATCAGCCCCTCCAGCTGCTCCACGGTCGGGCGGCGGAACTGGGGCGCGGTGTCGCGGATGAAATCCCTCCAGGCCTGGCCCGGCTCCTCGGGATGGGCCGGGGGCGGCGCGAGGCGCATCAGCCGCTCCTCGAATCCCTGGGCGGCGAGGGTGCCCGCGAAGGACTCCTCGATGACGAAGACCACCCGCGCCCCCCGCCGCTGCAGCGCCTGGCCGATGCCGACGCAATTGTTGGTGGGGCCGAAGGCGCCCTCGGGGAACAGGACGACGGTGGGCACCGGCCCCGGCCCGATCATCGCCCCACGGTAGCAAGCCCCCGCGTGCCGCCCCGGGGCGCGCCGGCGCCGTCCGCGCGCCGTCCCGGGGCGCGCCGCGGGTGCGATGTGGCACCCTGCAGCGGCACGCCATGGATGGACCCGCCGCGACCGACAGCGCCCCCCGTCCCTCCGGGCCGAGCCCCCTCGCCGGGGCGCGGGTCGGCATCGTCGGCGCCGGGGCGATGGCGGAGGCGATGCTGGCCGGGATGCTCCGCCAGCGGCTCCTCACCGCCGACCAGGTGGTGTGCAGCCACCC
>DAHUZL010000177.1 GCA_027306655.1 Candidatus Dormiibacterota bacterium | reverse complement strand
GGCCACCGCCACCGCTGCCGCCAGCGCCGCCGCCGCCGCTGCCGGGATCACGCCGGCGGGCCCGGGGACGGCGCCGGCTCCCCCGGCGCCGCCCCCGCGGACCTCTCCGCCCCGACGGCCCGGGAGCCGCGGCGTCCCGAGCCCGGCCGGCCGGAGACGAGAAGGGCGACGAGGAGGAAGGCGACGGTGGCAGCGAGCAGGGTGACGACGCTGATCCCGCCCGAGACCACCGGGCCCTCGCCGGCGTTCAGTTGCGCCAGCTGGGCGCCGCCCGCGACCGCGAGCGCCAGGGCCAGCCCCGCCAGCGACGCCTGGCGCCGCCGCCACGCCGCCTGGACGACGACGACCACGGCGAAGCACCCCAGCCCCGCGAGGAGGACCAGCCCCAGTCCGACGATCCAGGGAAACGTCATGCCGCCAGGGTCCCCCCGGCGACGACCCGGTCACCCCGATAGCAGACGGCGGCCTGGCCCGGCGCCACCATCGGCTCCGGCTCGGCGAAGCGCACCCGGGCGCTCCCCTCCGGCCCCGGCTCCCAGGTCGCCGCCACCGCGCGGCCATGGGCCCGCAGCTGGACCACCGCGCTGATGGGGCGGGGCGGCACCGCGCCGCCCTGGTACACGCAGCCCTCCACCCGGGCGTCCTGGACCGCCAGCGCCTCGCGGGGTCCGACCACGATCCGGTTGCCGTCGGGCTCCAGGCGCAGCACGTACTGGGGCGGCTGCTCCGGGCCCGCCGGGCTGAGGCCGAGCCCGGAGCGCTGGCCCACCGTGTAGAGGGCCAATCCCCCGTGGTGCCCGAGGACGGTGCCATCGGCGGACACGATCGGCCCCGGCCGGGCGGCCGGCCCCAGTCGCCGCCGCAGCCAGCCGCGGTGGTCACCACCGACGAAGCAGAGGTCCTGCGAGTCGGGCTTGGCGGCGACCCCCAGGGACAGCGCCGCCGCGATGGAGCGGACCTCCGCCTTCGTCAGGCCGCCGAGGGGAAGATGGACGGCCCGGAGGGTGTCGCCGCCCACGGGGTAGAGCGTGTAGGACTGGTCCTTGCGGAGGTCCCGGCCGCGATGGAGGGTGCAGCGGCCGCGGCGGTCCTGGCGGACCCGGGCGTAGTGGCCGGTGGCGAGGTGGGTCGCTCCCACCGCCCGCACCCGCACGAGCAGCGCCTGGAACTTGATCCACTGGTTGCAGCGCACGCAGGGGTTGGGGGTGCGCCCCGCCTGGGCGGTGTCCGCGAAGTCACGGACGACGGTGTCCGCAAAGGGCCGGGAGAGGTCCAGGACGTAGTGGGCGACGCCGAGGCGGGTCGCGGCCCGGCGGGCGTCCTCGACCGCGTCCACCGAGCAGCAGCCCCCGCCGGCGCCGGGGGCGTCACCCCAGAGCCGCATCGTCACCCCGAACACGCGCGCGCCGGCGGCGACCGCCAGCGCGGCCGCCACCGCGCTGTCGACGCCCCCGCTCATCGCCACCGCCACGACGCTGCCGGGATGGAGCGGCCGGCCTCCCAACGTCGACCCTGGGAGCCGCCGCCCGATCGCGCGCGCCACCATCGCGGCGATCGCCGCGGGCGCGAGCGGCACCGGCGCCGGCGGCGCGAGTGCGTGCGCCGCGGACGCCCGCCCGCCACCCCGGGTCCGCCGGGCGGCCCGAGGGCCGCCGGGCGACGCTGACGGCGAG
>DAHUZL010000172.1 GCA_027306655.1 Candidatus Dormiibacterota bacterium | reverse complement strand
CGTCAGCCTGGAGGGGGTCGACGGGGCCGGCAAGAGCACGCAGGCCGCCACCCTCGCGGCCGCCCTGCGCCGACGACGCCACGACGTCGTCTCGATCCGGGAGCCGGGCGGAACTGAGCTCGGCGAGCTGCTCCGCAGCGTGGTGCTGGAAACCCCGCTCGCGTCGCCGCCGCTGCCGCTGGCGGAGGCGGCCCTCTTCCTCGCGGCCCGGGTCCAGCTCCTCGGCGAGGTGGTGGAGCCGGCTCTCGCCCGGGGAGCGGTGGTGGTGGCGGACCGGTACCTCGACTCGTCGCTCGTCTACCAGGGGCTGGCTCGCGGCGTCGACCCCGAGGTCATCCTGGGTCTCCATCGGCTCTGCGGGGCGGATCGCCTGCCCGACCTCACCCTGCTGCTCGACCTCCCCCAGGCGCGGGCGGCCGAGCGTCTCGGCCAGGGGCTGCCGCTGGACCGCATCGAGCAGGCGCTCCTGGGCCGGGACAGCCACCTTCGCGAGGGATTCTGGGAGCTGGCCCAGCGGTTCCCCGACCGGATCGCGGTGATCGACGCCGACCGTCCGCCCAGCTGGGTGGCGGAGCGGGCCCTGGACCTCGTCCAGGAGCGCCTCGAGCGGTCGGTGGCGCCATGAAGATGACCCTGGCGATCGTGCACGAGCACGACGCCGTCCGGGCGGTGGAGGCGCTCGCGGCGCGCGGCTACGCGGTCACCAAGCTGGCCAGCGAGGGCGGCTTCCTGCAGCATCGCAATGTCGTCCTGCTGGCCGCGGTCGACGATCTGGACGTCGACGAGGTGGTCGCCACCCTGCGCACCGCCGGACGCTCCCGCCACGAGCCGGTGCGAGAGCAGGAGCCGTCGCCGGCGGGCCCGCACGCCGCGCCCGTGGAGGTGGAGGTGGGGCGCGCCACCGTCTTCGTTCTCGGCCTGGATCGGGTCGAGCACCTCTGACCGCCCGGTCCGCCGTTCGGGACCCCCGTATACTCGCGGCGTGCAGGTTGGGGCTCGCGTGAGCCGCTCCGCGCCCGGGGGCTGGTGATGAACGCCGCAGCGCGCGAGGCAAGCGCGGCCCTCCACCGGGTGGTGGACACGGTGGGGACGGTCATTGTCGGTGACCGTCTCCAGATCGAGCTCTGCGCCATCGCCTGGCTCTGCGGTGGCCACGTCCTGATCGAGGACGTGCCCGGGGTCGGCAAGACGATGCTGGCCAAGGCCCTCGCCCGCGCCACCGGCTGCCAGTTCGAGCGGGTCCAATTCACCCCGGACCTGCTGCCCAGCGACGTCACCGGCGTCAACATCTACAACCCCAACGGAGGCGTGTTCGAGTTCCGCCGGGGACCGGTCTTCACCCAGATCCTGCTCGCCGACGAGATCAACCGGGCCACCCCCAAGACCCAATCGGCGCTGCTGGAGGCGATGGAGGAGGGGCAGGTGACGGTGGACGGCACCACCCATCCGCTCCCCCAGCCGTTCGTCGTCCTCGCCACCCAGAACCCGATCGAGTACGCCGGGACCTTCCCGCTCCCGGAGGCGCAGGTGGACCGCTTCCTGATCCGGGTCAGCCTCGGCTACGCCGACTTCGCGGGCGAGCTCCAGATCCTCGACCGCTTCCGGCGTGGATCGCCGCTGGGAGCGATCGAGCCGCAGCTCGACGCGGGTGAGCTGCCCAGCCTGCGCCGCGCGCTGCAGGCGGTCCACGTCGACGAGGCGCTGCAGGCGTACCTGGTCCGCATCGTCCAGCGCACCCGCACCCATCCCGACCTCGCCCTCGGCGCCAGCGCGCGGGCCAGCCTCGGCATCTTCCACGCCGCCCAGGGGCTGGCGCTGGTGCGGGGTCGCGACTACGTCGTCCCCGAAGACATCAAGGTGCTGGCCCCGTCGATCCTCCTCCACCGGCTGGTACTGCGCGCGGCGGCGGAGCTGCACGGCACCCAGGTCGCGGCGATCCTGGACGACCTGCTCGACACCGAGCCGGTGCCGGTGGTCGGCCAGCGCGCCGCCGGCTGACCCGCTCGGGGGCCCGTCGCTCCGTGTCCCGCACCCCCCTCCTGGCCGTCCTCCTGGTGACCGGGTTCTTCGCCTACATCACCGGGGTGCGCCTCGCCTTCGTGGTCGTCTACGCGATCGCCCTGGTGGTCGCGGCCGCCGCGCTCTGGAGCTGGTGGGCGGCCCGTCACCTCCGCCTGGCGCGGACCACCCCCGCCGGGCCGTTCGTGGCCGGGGCGTCGTTCGCCGAGCGCTTTCGGCTGGAGAACGGCTCGCGCCTGCCGCTGACCGTGGTCGAGGTGCGCGACCGGTCGCGCCTCGCCGCCTACCGGCCGGGGCGGGCGTGCAGCCTCGGGCCGCGAGCGGTCGCGACCTGGGAGACCGAGGGCCGGTTCGCGGTCCGCGGGCGCCACCAGCTGGGACCGACCGAGGCGTGGCTCTCCGATCCCTTTGGACTCTTTCCGCGCGCCGTCCGGCTGGAGACGATGACCCCCGTCCTGGTGTATCCCCGTCTGCACCCGATCGGGGCCGCCTGGGCCCGCGGCGCTCGGACCGGCCGCGACGCCCCGCGGGGCACCCGCCCCGACGATCGTCCGCCCAGCGTCGCCGGGATCCGGGAGCATGACCGCGCCGACGGGATGAGCCGGATCCACTGGTTGGAGTCCGCCCGGCGCGGCCGGCTCATCAGCCGCCTCTTCGACGCCGACGAGGGCAGTGACCTGCTTATCGCCCTCGACTGCGCCCAGGGGATCCATGCCGGGCTGGCCCCCGACCACTCGTTCGAGGTGGCGGTCAGCCTGGCGGGATCCGTCGCCCAGGCGGCGATCCGCCAGGGACGGTCCGTCGAGCTGATCGCCAACGACCGCCACGCGACCCGGGTCGCGGCCGGCCGCGGGGCCGCCCACGAGGCCCGGCTGATGGAGTGGCTGGCGCTGGCCACCGATGACGGCCGCAGCGGCCTCGGTGCCCTGCTCCAGCGCCACCTCCCGGCCTGGCGCGGGCGCGGCCCCCTGGTCGTGGTGACGGGGGCCCGCGACCCGGGGTGGGTGGAAGCGGTGGCCGCCCACAGCGCCAGCGGGGAACGGCCCCTCGCCATCTACGTCGACCCGGCCACCTTCGGCAGCCGGCGCCCGGCGCTGACGGTCCCCGCGCGCTGGCGGCTGATCGTGGACCTCTGGCTGGTCCACCGCGGCGACGACCTCGACGCCGTGGGGGAGGACGGATCCCGTGCCGTCGGCTGACCCGGGCGCGCTCGCGCTGGCGGCATGGGCCGGGCTGGGCGTCCTGCTGGCGGCGGCGGCGATGGGGCTCCAGGGGCCCCGGCCGTCCGACCGCCTGGCGGCGGCCGCCGCCGGGGCCCTCGCGCTCGGCTGCGCGGTCGCGGTGGCGGCCACGCTGGCGACCACGGTCCTGGATCGGGCCGGGCCGGAGCCCCTGCTGGCGGCGGCCGCGGGGGTCGGGTGGGCGGGGGTGGCGGCGCGCATCCGGCGTCGCGCCGCCGCGGCGGGCCTGCTCCTGGCGGCCCTGGCGGCGGGGGCGTTCCTCCTCCTCCGTGCCGTTCCCGGCGAGCGCGGATCGGGCCCGCTGCTCGGACTGGGCCCGCTCCTCGGCGGCGGCCACCCCATCCACGCGCAGGCGTTCGGCCTGGAGCTGCTCCTGCTCGGGTTGGGCCTGGGGATCGGCTGGTGGGCGCTGCGGGACGGGCGGGCGCTGGTGGCCGTCGGCGCCGCCGCCGTCGTCTGCGTCGCCGACCTGGTCAACGTCCCCGGGGGCCACGTGGGGGCCGCCTCCTGGCCGGTGCTGGGCGCGGTGGCATCGGGGGTCGCCCTGGTCGGGTGGTCCCACCAGGAGCGGGTCCGCCGCAGCTGGGCCGATCGCCGGGTGCCGATGCTCGCGGGCGCGCGCCGGCGTCCGTGGAGCGCGATGGCGGCGGGGGCGGTGGTGGTCACCGCGGCCGCGGTCGCGCTGCCGCCCCTCAACGCGGTCAACTTCAGCGGTCGCTTCTTCCACTACGGCCCGCCGAGCGGGCCCCAGCGCAGGCCGGGAAGCGCCTCCGATGTCGTCGGCTACTCCGAATCGGTGATCCCGGGCGGACCGCTGCGGTCCATCCGGACCCCCCTCTTCACCTACACCACCGACGCCCTGGGCCAGCTCCCGTACCTGCGGGGGGTGGTCCTCGACGACTTCGTCCAGGGCGACTGGTACCCGGCCCCGGGGTCGGGCCGCAGCCATCCTCCGTCCCCGCGCGCCCTCGCCCTCCGCCCGCGCCCGGGGCGCTCGGGCACTCGCCTGCGCCACCTGCGGACCATCCGCCTCACCGTCCGCCCGCTCGGGAGCGGCGCCGGGCAGCTCCCGGACGTGCTCTATCCCGGCACCCCGACCGATCTCCCCCGCACCGACGTGCCTCTGATCGTCCGGGGCCGGAGCTCCGGCGGCCGCCTGGTCGCGGTGACCGCCGTGCAGCCGGTGGGCGGTCTCATCCAGGTGGCGGCAGGGGGAGCGATCACCACCACCGGCACGATCTCCACCGCCACCGGCGCCCAGCTGCGGCGGGCGGGGACCCGGTACCCGGCCTGGGTGCGGGCCGATGCCCACCTGCCCGCGGCCGACGGCAGCGAGGCGCGGGCGCTGCGCCGGATCGCCCAGTCGATGGCGGGTGGGGCACGCGATCCGTACGACCGCGCCATCGCGATCCAGGACGCACTTCGCGCCGACGAGACCTACACCCTCGACCCGCCCCCGGCACCCGTGGGGACCTGGCCGATCCTCTACTTTCTCACCACCAGCCACCTCGGCTACTGCCAGTACTTCGCCTCGTCGATGGGCGCCCTCCTGCGCTCGATCGGCATCCCGGCCCGGCTCGTGAACGGCTTTGGCCCGGGCGAGGAGGGTCTCGCCGCGTCGGGTGGGCACCTGATCACCGCCGCCGACGCCCACACGTGGGTGCAGGCCTACTTCCCGGGCTACGGGTGGATCGGCTTCGAGCCCACCCCGGATGGCTTCTACCTCCCCCGCGGGGGCGCCCCGGCGGCGACCACCGGGCCGGGGCAGCTCCGTCCGCACCAGGCCGGCCCCCCGCCCGGGACGGGGCCGAGGGGCCGCGTCCTCCGGGTGCGGAGGCTGCCGCGGCCGGCCGTCCCGACGCCCCCGGCGCCGATCGGTCAGGCCGCCCTGGCCGCCCTCGCGGTCGTGGCCCTCCTGGCCGCGATCGCCGCGGGGCTCCTGCTCCGAGCGGTGGCGACCCCGGCGGCGGCGCGTCGACGGCTCGCCCTCGTCTCCCGGGTCGGGCGGGGGGCGGTGCCCCGGGGCCGCACCATGACCGAGCTGGCGGCGGCCTGCCTCAGCGCCCTTGGACCCGCCCCGGCGCCCCGGGTGGCCGAGGCGGTTCGGGCGGTCGCCCACCTCGCCGACCGGGCCGCCTTCGCCCCGGGGCCGGAGGCGGCGGTCAGCGGCGACGAGTGGCGGGCCGCCTGGGGGCCGCTCCGCCGCGCCTATCTCCGGCTGCTCTGGCGGTCGTGGCGCCGGCGGGGGCCGGGGCCCCGATGACGACCGGGACCGACCGGGAGCTGCGGCTCACCACCCTCGGCACCGGGTCGGCCTTCACCGCGATCGGCCACAATGCCGCGGCCTGCGTCGACGGCCGCCTCCTCCTCGACTGCGGCGGACCGGTGCAGAGCCTGATGGCCCGGGCGGGGATGGACCCGCTGGGGCTGGAGACGGTCCTGCTCAGCCACTTCCACGCCGATCACACGTTCCACCTCCCGATCCTGCTCGCCGGCCGCCGGCTCGACCACCCCGCGTCGCCCCCGATCACGGTCGTCGGGCCGCCCGGGACCGCGACATACGTCGAGAGTCTTCTGCGGCTGGGGTTCGGGGACCGGATCGCGACCCTCGTCCTGGCCGGCGATGGGATCCGGTTCCTGGAGTGGTCCGACGGCGACGCCGCTCGGCTGGGCGGCTACGAGGTCGAGGCGGTCGGGGTCACCCATGCGCCCGACCTCACCGCCCTCGCCTTCCGGGTCGAGCGCGCGGGCGTCAGCCTCGGCTACTCCGGCGACACCGCCTGGTGCGACGGGATCCGCGCCCTCGCCCGCCGCAGCGACTACCTCCTGGTGGAGTGCACCGGCATGGACGGGCCCGAGGCGACCCACCTCTGCCGCGACGAGGTGCTCCAGCTGATGGCGGAGGCGCCCCGGACCCGGTTCATCCTGACCCATCTCACCCGGCGGGCGCCCGTGCCCGGGGCTCTGGTCGCCGCCGACGGGGTCACCCTGCCGCTGCGGCGGCCGGGCGACCCCGGAGCTCAGCCGCCCAGCGGGACCAAGCAGGCCGCCTCAGCCGAGCGCCAGTAGCCGGCGCGATCCAGCCGCTCCAGCTCGGCGACCGCCCGGTCGGCCACGCCGCGGCCGGCCTGGACGAGCCGGACCTCCTGCCGCCGGAGCGGGGGGCGCAGCATCGGGTGGGCGCTGCGGCCCTCCTCGTGGACCCAGGCGGCGAGGACCGCCAGGTCGTGGTGGTGGCCGAGCAGGTCCTGCAGCTCTCGCAGCCGGATGAGGCAGTCGCGGTGGACGCGGGGGAGGACCGGGGCGAAGCACTCCAGCCCGTAGCGGAGCCGCTTCACCGCGATTCGGCGACGGTGCAGCGCCGCCTCGGGCACGCCCGACGGCGCACCGATCTCGGCCGGCCCGTCCCAGCGCCCGGCCCGGGAGAAGGGTGCCCGCAGGCGCCGGCGGGCGAGCGCGGCCGACGACCGGGTCTCGGGGTGACCGCGTCGCACCCCGGGCTCGCGGTCCAGGAGGGGGAGGAGGGTCGGCACCGCGGACGCCGCCGATCGGCGGGCGACGTCCTGGGCGTCGTGGGCGCGGTCGAGCAGGTGGCGCTGAGCCGCCTGGGCCTGCCCGCGCCGGTCGAGGCGCGACTCGGGGGGCCGCCGGCCGGTGACGAGGGGGTGGCTGCCGGCGCTGGGGGCGAGCTCGTCCGAGCGGTCCACCGCCACCGCCAGCGGCGGCAGGACCTCGGCCAGCCGCTCCAGCCGCACCTCCGCGTCGCGGGCCGCGCCCAGGGTCCGGCCGAGCTCGCGCAGCACCGCCTCCCACTCGCCCACGGTGGGCTCGAGGCAGGCCGCGAAGGCCCGCAGCGCGCTCCGGAGCCGGCGCGCCGCCACCCGCGTGTCGTGCACACCCTCGGGGTCGCCCCCGGCCACCGTCCGCGCGGCGGCCTCGCGAAGGGCGCCCGCCCGCGGCGCGAGGGTGGCCGCCGCGAGGTCGCAGCAGCGCGGGGCCTCAGCCGGCGCCGGCGGCCACGGTCGCGGCGATGGCCGAGTCACGCCACCAGTCTGCGCCGTCGCGGGCGAGCGCCGCGATCATCCCGTCCCGGAGCCCGCGCTCGGAGAGGCGAAGGGTGCGCACGTGAAGGAGGTCCAGGAGCTGGGCGAGGATGACGATCCCGCCCCGACAGAGCCGGACCCGCTCCGGGTCGACACCGGAGCGGGCCTGCAGCTGGGCCAGCGGCTCGCGGCGCATCCGCTCCAGGATCCGCTCCACCGACTCCGCCTGGAGCCAGTCTCTGACCGGCGGGCCCTCCAGGCGGGGGAGGTTGGTGATCGTCCCGCCGGTTCCGAGGGACAGCACCTGCTCGGCCACCGGCCGCAGCTCCGGCATGCGCTCCGCCACCCGGTGCTCCATCGCCCGCCACTCCACGGCGGTGGGCGGATCGTCGCGAGCGAGCTGGGCCACCATGCCGGAGCCGACCCGGAGGGTGTCCACATGCTCCAGCTGCCCCACCGCGCCCACCACCAGCTGGGTGGAGGCGCCGCCGATGTCGAGGAGGAGCGTGGGGGTGCCGCGGGGTAGGCCGCCGGTGGCGCCGGCGAAGGCGAGCGTCGCCTCGTCGCGGGCGGCCAGGATCCGCACCGGCTCGCCGGACGCCTTCGCCAGCCGATCGGCGACCTCCGACCCGTTGCCGGCGGCGCGCAGGGCCTCGGTGGCGCCGATCGCCACGGCCACCACCCCCGCCCGCCGCGCCGTCAGCACCTGCTCGACCAGGGTCCGAGCCGCAAGCGCCTGCCGAGCCGGGCCGATCGTGCCCCGGCGCGCGACATCGAGGCCGAGCTGGACGAAGGCGCGCCGACGGAGGAGCGGCTCCGGCCCACCGGGACGGCCGGCCTCGGCGACCAGCAGGTGGATCGTGTTGCTCCCGACGTCGATGGCGGCGTATCGGGGCGCGGCGGCCTCCCCCGCCGCCGGCGGAGGCGTCACTCAGGAGGGGGGGCGGGACGAGCTCAGGGCCGCCGCACCGGCGCCGCGCGCGAGGGGCGCACCGCGCGGGCCCCGGCCCCTGCCCGGCCCGCGGTCGGACGCCGCCG
>DAHUZL010000145.1 GCA_027306655.1 Candidatus Dormiibacterota bacterium | reverse complement strand
TTGGGGCACGCCGCCGCGGGGAGGGAGGCGCCGGCGTCGCCGCGGTACCGCGCCAGCGGTCTCCGACGCGGCCCGCGGCGGACGGTGTGGCTCACCACCCTCGGGCTTCTGCCCGCCAAGCTCCTCCTCACCGGAGCGGTGATGGCCGCCGCCCTGGCCGCCGGGGGCACCGCCGTCGCCCTCACCCATGTCGCGGCCGTCCACCACGCCACACCGGCTGAGAACCCGCCGGGGGCCGTGAGCCGAGGCCCCGGTGGGAGAGGAGGTCAGCGGGCTCCGCGCCCCGCCCCGGCCCCGTCGGGCCTGAGCCGGGTGGCTGTCCCGAGCCGGAGCCCGTCCGGGTCGAGCCCGGCGGCACCAGGCCCCCGCCCCGCCCCGCATCTCGCCCGTCCGTCGAGGCCGGCCGTGCCCTCCCCGATGCCGGACGCGCCCAGCCGCACGACCGTCGGCCCGACTCCGGCTCCAACTCCGATTCCCGCTCCCAGTCCGCGTGAGCGGCCGACCGCACGTCCCACCGTGCGGGTGGTCCCCGCCCCCACTCCGGCTCCCACCGGCTCTGTGAGCCCCTCCCAGCGTGCGCCTTCGGCTTCCCCCACCCCGCCCCCGGGCCCGCAGGCGTCCCGTCGACTCGACCGTCCCTCCCCGACCGTGAGCCATCGGTCGAACGGCAGGGGACGCGGCCCCAGCTCGACCCCCGTACCCAGCCCGGGCAGGCGCGCCGGTCATGGCAAGGGCGCGGACCACGGCAGGGGGAGCGGAGCGAAGACCGGCCCGACGCCGGGCGGCTCCCCCAGCCCGAGCCCCACGCCCACCGCCAGTGCGACGCCCGCCGCTGCCGTCGCACCAACCCCCTCGCCGACCGCGAGCCCCGCTCCAGCTCACGGCGGGGGCGGGAATGGCGGCCACGGCAACGGGAAGGGACACGCCCACTGAGCTGAGGGATCGCCGGCATCGGCGGGAGCACGGCACGCGGGTACCTGGGGCGCGGCACGCCAACCGGGAACGGGTCTGCCGCTCGTGTCCCACGCCGCGAGTGGGTGATTGGGCGTGGTCGGACGTTTCTCTTCCGGTGCCGATGCTGTCCACACTACCCGGCAGTCTGCCCGCCACCCCGTTTGAGCGCTGGCTCGAGCTTGAGCTCAAGCGCGTGCTCGACGATTGCCACTGCTCCCGGGCGGGGCGGAGCGCGCATCGGCAGTCCCCCCGACCCGCTCGGGCCGGGCGGAGAGCGGCCGTCATCGGAGCGCTGGGGCTGGCGATGCTCGGCGGGGGAGCCGCCGCGGCGGCCCGGGCCGGGTGGCTCGGGGCCGGGACCGTCCATCCGCAGCGGGGGGCCCCTCCGCCGACTCAGGGCGGATGGCACGGGACCGGCCGTCCGTGATGAGTCCGGCCCCCGTCCCTGCGCTCCCTGCCGGGAGACCGTGGGTACTCGTCAGGGCCTGCGCGTTCCTAGCACGGGGACGGAGCGGGAAGCGGACCGGGGGGAGCCCGCCCAGGTTTGGATGGATCTGCGCGGCGCAGGAGGCTCGGGGGTGGTGGTGAACCGAGGCAGTGGGTGCGGCCATCGTGCCCCCGGAGACGCGCGCTCGTCGCGTCGGCGCCGAGCCGAGGGTCAGGTGGCGGTCCTCTTCGCCGTCCTCGCGGTTGGCATCGTCGCCATGGTGGGGCTCGCCTTCGATGCCGGCCGTGCCTACGTCGACCAGCGCGCCCTCCAGGCTGCCGCCGACACCGCCGCCGACGGGGGGGCTCGGATCCTGTCACAGGACTACCAGGCCTGCATGCAGGGGCAGCCGCTTCCCAACGATCCGACCGCGATCGGCTCGACGATCGCCGCCCTCGTCAAGGGCGGCACCGCCGGCCCCGGGCTGGCGACGAGCTACACCGCTGACTTCACGGACGGCAGCGGCACCATCATCGGCCCTGTCGCCGGCGCCTCGGACAGCACCTGGTGCAGCGACTGGCAGAGCCTGACATCCGACGCCTGCGGCAGCGGCGGCTCGGTCCCGCCCCCTGGCACCGTCCAAGGGGTGGCGGTGACGGCTGTGGACCTTCACCCGACGGAGCTCCTGCCGGTGGTGGGGATCTCGGTCGCCCAGGAGACGGCCAAGTCGATCTCGGTGTTCAGCTTCGGCTGCGGCACCGGCGAGAACTTCGTCGCATGGTACCAGGACTGCACGACTCTGACCGATATCGGCCCCGGAAGCCAGATTGTGTACTACTCCTCCAACCACTGGGCGAGCGCGATCGGCGGGTGCGCGGCCGCGACCGTGAGCAGCAGCGGGTTCAAGGGCGACCTCAAGCTGCAAGGGCTGAACCCTCCCATTGTCAAGGTGCCCGGCTGGATCAATGCCGAGGAGGGCCGCGGGGCCGACGTCGGGACGGTCACGGTGGGGGAGAAGATCTGGATCCCCATGGTCGACCTGATCTGTGACAATGCGGGCGCGGGCGGCGGCTACACCCCGGGTGTGCCCCCCTGCGTCGAGCCGGCCCGGTCGGTGGCTCTCCCCGATGCTCCGTACTGCGCAGTGCCCTACAACCTGAGCACCACTGAGAACGTCTACCTGTGCGCGGTGGCGCAGGTCGAGCTCACGGTCGACAACCCGTGCAGCGCAAGCTCCGGGGGCGGGGCCAACCCGCCCTGCATGGGAACGGTGGACAAGATCATCTGGGGCACGCCGGGCTCGACCGTGAACCTTGCGCTCCAAGGAGTGACGGTTGTTGCGCTGCTTCAGTAACCGGGACGGCCACGCCCGGACCCGGCTCCGAGGTCAGAGCCTCGTCGAGTTTGCGCTGGTGATACCCATCGTGCTGCTCCTCCTCGCCGGAGGATCGGACCTGGCGCGGGCCTACTTCGTGGGTACCCAGGTTGCCGACGGGGCACGGCAGGCCGCCCTCTACGCCGCTGACAACCCGGGCGCCCCGACCAGCGATATCAGCGCGGTGGCGGAGCACAACACCGGCAGCAATGGCAGCGGGCTGGCCGCGACGGTGCTCGACTGCCCGCCATCGAAACTCCTGGTCACCGTGGCCCCCGCGACCCCGGACGCCAGCGCCACCGGGTTCGACGACCAGAAGGTCACCGTCACGTGCCATCTTCCCCTGCTGACCCCGCTGCTCCCCTCGCCGATCACGATCAGTGCCAGCGCGGTGGGCCTCGTCGCGGTCGGGGTGCTGTCGGTTGCGAGCACCGGACTTCCCGACGCAATCCTGAACCAGGCCTACACTGCCCAGCTGGTCGCATCCGATGGCACTGCCCCCTACACCTGGACGCAGCTCAGCGGCTCGCTCCCCCCTGGGCTCAGCATGGACTCCGCCGGGGACATCACCGGCACCCCCACGGCCACCGGGACGTATTCCTTCTCGGTCCTCGTCACCGACAGCACTTCGCCAGCCGCCCAAACCGCGACCGCGACACTGTCGATCACGGTCCGGCAGCCACTCGCGATCACGACCACCTCACTGCCCGACGGCACCACGGGCACTTCGTACTCCGCGCCGGTCGCCGCCACCGGCGGAGCGACCCCGTACACCTGGGCGATCACGTCGGGGACACTCCCAGCCGGCCTCACGCTCGACGCCGGCACGGGCGTGATCAGCGGCACCCCGACCGGGACGGGCCCCTCCACGTTCACGGTGACGGTCACCGACAGCACGGTTCCGACCCCCCAGACGGCGAGCCAGCTGTACACCGTGGCGGTGACCTGAGATGACGCCGCCGACAGGGGGAGGAACCGGCGGTGGGCGAGACCGCACACCCGCCCGGCGGGCGGTGGGCCGGCGCGGTGTGCACGGCGCCACCCTGGTCGAGTTCTCACTGGTCGGATCGCTCTTCATCTTCACCGTCCTCGGACTCGTCTCCCTCTCGTTCTATGTCTTCGAAGTCCAGGCCGCCAACTGGGCGGTGCAGGCGGCGGGGCGCTGGTCGGTGGCGGCGCAGAACCTTCAGTCACCGGGATCGGGGCAGATCGCGCTTCCCCAGTGCGGAAGCAATGCCTCCCCGCCGGGGTCTCCACCGCCCAAGATGCTGGCCGTGGCAGGGGCGGCGGCCGGCCCCTTCGGCTCGCGCATCACCGCCTCTTCGATGCAGACGGCGATGCCGGACACGGCTCAGGGGACGATCGGCTGTGTCGTCACCGTGACGCTGCCCTATGACGGCTTGCCACTCCCGTTCGGCATCAGCCTCGGGGACGTGACCGCCACCGCCACCGACTATGTGACCTGAGGCCCACCCCGATCCCGACCAGGCAGGCGGCCACCTCCACCGCGCGGGTGAGCCATTCGTTCCAGCCCTGGGCCGGGATCAGCAGCACCGCCAGCACGGTGGGGAAGATGAGCCAGCGCTGCGGGTAGCGGCTCCGGATGATGGCAGGTCCGTAGCGGAGGCCGAAGGCGAGGCCGAGCAGCACGCACACCAGCGCCAGCACCAGGTACCCGGTGGCGTAGACCCGGACGGGGCCGGTGCCGGCGGGCGCCAGCCCGCGCACCGCCAGCGGCGGCAGGTAGTCGGTCGCATAGAAGACGACCAGCACCCAGATGAGGGTGTGGAGGATGACCCGCGACGCCTGCGCCGAGCGGGCCCGGTTGCGGGCGCGCTCGGCGGCCGAGGGGGCCCGGTCCGACGCCCGCGCCCCCTCCTCGACAGCGGGGACGGGGCTCCGCCGTCCGCCACCGCGGCGCCCGCGACCCGTCCCCCGGCCCACGCCACCAGTCTGGGGGCTTGGCGAGGACCGTCGCCGTAGAATCCCTGGGGCCGTGACCCGCGCCCCCCGCCGACGCCGACCGGGATGAGGGCGGCGCCCCGGGCGTGGACCCTCCCCCCCCACCCGGTCACGCCGTGGCCGGGGCGGTCGGGCGTCTTCGCTCAGGCGGCGGCCAGCCGCGGCCTCGACCCGGCGGCGGGCGAGGCGCCGCTCGGGGCACCGGTCCGCCACGACCCCCTGGGGCTCGCGGACATGGACCGCGCGGTGGCGGTGGTGGGCGAGGCGCTCGGGTCGGGCCGCCCGATCGCGGTCTACGGCGACTACGACGCCGACGGCGTCACCGGCTGCGCCCTCCTCGTGCGCGCTCTCGGCGCGGCCGGGGCCCGGGTGCGCCCCTACATCCCGAATCGGGAGGCGGAGGGGTACGGGCTGAACCAAGAGGCGCTCGGCGAGCTCGACCGCGCCGGCGTGGGGACGGTCGTCACCGTCGACTGCGGCACCACCGCGCTGGACATCGCCGCCGGACGGCCGCGGGGCCAGCGGCTGGTCATCACCGACCACCACCTGCCGGTCACGGATGGGGGCGGCGGCCACCGCCTTCCCGACGCTGACGCGGTGGTGAACCCGCGCCGGGCGGACGACACGTACGCGTTCAAGGGACTGGCCGGGGTCGGGGTCGCGCTCAAGCTCGCCCAGGCGCTGGAGGCGGCCCGGCTGGTGCCGGCGGGGACCTCGGAGGCCCAGCTTCCCCTGGTCGCCCTCGGGACGGTGGCGGACTGCATGCCGCTGGTGGACGAGAATCGGGCCCTGGTCCGGGCCGGGCTCGCCGCCTGGCCGACCGCGCCTCCCGGGCTGCGGGCGCTTGCCGAGCTGGCTGGATGCCGGCGGGCGCCGACCAGCTCCGACCTCGCCTTCAGCGTGGCGCCGCGCATCAACGCCGCCGGTCGGATGGAGGACGCGTGGGTCGCGCTCACCTGCTGCCTCGCCGACGACGAGGGTGAGGCGCGCGCCGCCGCCGCCGAGCTGGAGGGCCTCAACCGGCGCCGCCGCGCCGCCCTCTCCGCCGCGCTGGCGGTCGCCCGCGCCCGGATGGCCGCGGCGGACGACGGTCCGGTGATCGCCTGCGGAGACCCCGACTTCGCCGCCGGGGTGGTGGGGCTGGTGGCCGGCCGGCTCGCGGAGGAGTTCGCCCGCCCCGCCTTCGTCCACAGCGAGACCGGGGACGAGTGGCGCGGGTCGGCACGGGGCGTCCCGGGTCTCAATGTGGTCGAGGTCCTGGACGCGTGCGCGTCCTGCCTGCGCCGCTACGGCGGACACGCCGCCGCCGGCGGGTACAGCCTCGATCCCGACCCCCGGGCGGCCGCGGCCTTCCACCGGCGGCTGGCGGAGGTGGTCTCCGCGCGGCAGGGGGAGCGCCCGCCGGTCCGGACCTTCGCGGTCGATGCGGTCTGCTCGCTCGACCACTGCACCACCCGGCTGGTGGACGAGCTCGGGCTCTTCGAGCCGGTGGGGCAGGGCAACCCGCCCATCCTCCTGCTCGCCCGCGACCTCCGGGTGGTGGCGACCAGCGCCTTCGGCGCCTCCGACCAGCACCTGCGGGTCCAGCTGGCCGACGGGACGGCCTCCGCCGAGGCGCTGAGCTTCAACCGGCCCCACCTCCGCCGCCACCTTCCCGACGGGCGCCGGATCGACGGTCTCTTCGTGCTGGAGGCCGACGAGTGGCGCGGGCGCCGCCGAGCGCGGCTCCTGCTGCGGGACCTGCGTCCGTCCGGCCTCAGCCGGTCGGGCTGACCGCCGGGGCCGCCTTGGGCCCACCGGGCGGTCGAAGCGGGGGCGGGCGGCCCGGGCCGCCCACCCCCAGGGGACGATCGGTCAGTGGACGCGGATCGCGCCGCGCAGGAGCGGGGCGGCCGTGAGCGTGTAGACGGACTGGCTGCTGCCGAGCGGCGGCGTGATCGTGATCGCGAACGTGTTGGCGCTGCCGGCGCAGCTGGCGCTCTTGTAGGTCGCCGCGACGGTGAAGGTGTAGCCGCCGGTGCGACCCTCGCGTCCGGTGCCAGCGTAGCTGACCGAGCAGGTGGCGGGCGCCGCCACCAGGGTCGTCTCGGTGCGGGACGAGAACGTGAGGTGCTTCTTGCCGGTGAAGACCTGGAACTCGGTGTGGCCGCGCACCGGGCCGGTGCCGACCTCGCGGACGATGAATTCGAACCGGGCGCGGGCGGTGCCCGTGGTGCTTCCCGGCACCGGCGCGGTGAGCAGGCCGTGACCGGTCGCCAGGGTGACCGGGCCGCTCGGGGCCTTGCCGTGCGCGGCGGCGGGCGCCGCCGCCAGGAGGAGGGCGGCGGTTCCGAGGCCCGCCATCGAGAGGGTTCTGAGCCGAATCATCGCTGGTCTCCCGTGTCGAAGGTGGAGCCCGAGCTGGTCGCGCCTGCCTCGCCGTGAGGTCTCGGGCGTACGTCGTGGCTCACGGTATCCCGGGCGCCCCGCGGAATCCTTAGACCCCACTGAGAGGAGGGTGACAGGTCGTGCACGGCTGTCGCACCCACCTGGCGTCGGCGTCTCGCCACGATCCGGCGCGCGCTGGTTGCCGCTCACGCTCGTCGGCGCCTATCCTCAATCGCGGCGGGCGGGCGCCCCGGTGGCACCGCGTCCGCGGACCGGCGCACCCAAGGAGTGGCCATGCCCGCACGGATGATCGAGTTCGCCAGCAACGGCACCACCACCCCCGGCCACCTCAGCGTCCCCGCCCCCGGCCCGGGCCCCGGGGTGGTCGTGATCCAGGAATGGTGGGGGCTTGTCGACCACATCAAGTCGGTCGCCGACCGGCTGGCTGCCGAGGGGTTCACCGCGCTCGCCCCCGACCTCTACCAGGGACGGGCGGTCGGCCTCGACGAGCCCGACGAGGCCGGCAAAGCGGCGATGGCGCTGGACACGGAGCGGTCGGGGCGGGACATGGCCGGGGCGGTCGACCACCTGACCGCCTCCGGCGAGGCCCGGGGCGCCGTCGTCGGGGTGATCGGCTTCTGCATGGGGGGCGGCCTGGCGGTCCGCCTCGCGTCCCTGCGGGAGTCGGTGGCGGCCTGCGTCGACTACTACGGTGTCCCCGATGCTGCCACCGACCTGTCGAGGATCCGGGCCCGCATCCTCGGGCACTTCGCCGACCACGATGACTACGCGAGCCCCGCCGCCGCGCAGGCGCTGGGCGAGCGGCTCCGGGCCGCGGGCGTCGCCCACGAGTTCCACACCTACCCCGACACCCAGCACGCGTTCTTCAACGATGACCGCCCCGGCGTGTACAGCCCGGCCGCGGCCCGGCTGAGCTGGGAGCGGACCCTGGCGTTCCTGCGCGAGGTGCTGGGGCGGTAGGCGGCCCAGGGCCCCGGCCGGCCCGTCGCCGGCCGCGGGCGGGGGCCGTCGCCAGGGGGCGGTCCGCCGGGCACCTGACCCCGCCTGGGACCCCGGCACGGGGCCGGGCTATAGTGGCTCGCGGGCCCCCCTGCCCCGCCGGCCCCCTCCCCATGTCCCTCCCCTCCACCCTCGGCGAGCTCCGCGGCAGCGAGTACCGGCAGCGCACCGTCCGGGACGAGCTGCGCGACAACCTCGTCCGCGTGCTCCGCCAGGGGGAGCCGCTCTTTCCCGGCATCGTCGGCTACGACGACACCGTCGTCCCCCAGATGGAGCACGCCATCCTGGCCGGGCAGGACATGATCCTGCTGGGGGAGCGGGGGCAGGCCAAGTCGCGGCTGATCCGCGAGCTGGTGGGGCTGCTCGACGAGCGGATCCCGATCATCGCCGGCAGCGAGGTCAACGACCACCCCTACGCGCCGATCAGCCGCTACGGTCGCGACCGGGTGGCCGAGCTGGGCGACGCGACCCCGCTCGCATGGATCGGGCGCGACCGGCGCTTCGGCGAGAAGCTGGCGACGCCCGACACCTCGATCGCCGACCTCATCGGCGAGGTGGACCCGATCCGGGTCGCCGAGGGCCGCTACCTCGCCGACGAGCTCACCATCCACTTCGGTCTGCTGCCGCGGGTGAACCGCGGCCTCTTCGCCATCAACGAGCTGCCCGATCTTGCCGAGCGGATCCAGGTGGGCCTGCTCACGTGCATGGAGGAGCGCGACGTCCAGATCCGGGGCTTCCGGGTCCGGCTTCCGCTCGACGTGGTGGTGATCGCGACCGCCAATCCCGAGGATTACACCAACCGCGGCCGGATCATCACCCCGCTCAAGGACCGCTTCGGCGCCCAGGTCCGCACCCACTACCCCGAGCGGCTGGAGGAGGAGGAGGCGATCATGGAGGCGGAGCGGGCCTCCTTCGACGACCTGCCGGTGCCGCTCCACGTCCCCGCCTACATGCGCGAACTGGTCGCCGAGGTGACGCAGCTGGCCCGCCGCAGCCCCCAGGTCAACCAGCGCTCGGGGGTGTCGGTCCGGCTCTCCATCGCCAACTACGAGAGCCTGTGCGCGTCCGCCGTCCGGCGGGCGATCCGGCTGCAGGAGCCGGAGGCCGTCCCCCGCGTCTCGGACCTCGCCGCCCTGGCCGCCTCGACCTGGGGCAAGCTGGAGCTGGAGACGTTCGACGACGGCGATGACCAGACGCTCCTGCCCAAGCTGGTCCGCACCGCCTGCGGCAATGCCTTCCGCCGCCGCTTCGCGATCCAGGAGTTCGGCGAGTGGGTGGCGCGCTTCGAGCAGGGCCTCCACCTGGAGGTGGGGGCGGCCCTCCCCCTCGACCGCTACGTCGCCGCCGGGCGCGACCTGGGGGGGATGGAGCGGGTGCTGGCCGGCCTTGAGGAGCCCGCCACCCCGGGCACCACCGCGGCGGCGCTGGAGTTCGTCCTGGAGGGACTCCACGTCGCCAAGCGGCTGAACAAGACCCAGGTCGACGGCGCCACCGTCTACGGGGGATGACGATGGCGGTCCGTCACCGCTACTCCAACTGGGACGGCACCCAGGACGACCCCGGGCTCGACCCCGACGAGAGCTTCGGGCGGCTCGCGGAGGATGTCTTCCACGGCTGGGACCTGGAGTCGGCGCTGCGCCGGCTGCTCGGGCAGGGGACCCGTGACCGTCGGGGCCGGCGGCTGCCGGGCCTGGAGGGCCTGCTCGAGCAGCTGCGCCGGCGGCGCCAGCGGGAGCTGGAGCGATTCAACCTGGAGGGCCTCTTCGCCGACATCCGGGAGCGGATCGACCGGATCGTCCAGCAGGAGCGCCGCGCCATCGCCGAGCGGCGCAGCGACGCCGAGCGGCGCGGCGATGCCGCCGGGGATCCCGCCGCGCAGCGGATCCGGGAGCGGATGGCGGGCGCCCGGGAGCGCCAGCTCGACGCGCTCCCGCCCGAGCCGGGCTCCGCGATCCGGGCGCTGGAGTCGTACGAGTTCCTCGACCAGGGGGCGGCCCAGGCGTTCTCGGAGCTGGTCTCGGAGCTGCGCCGGCAGATGGTCGGCAGCCAGCTGCGCGAGGTGGGGGAGGCGATGCGCGCGATGGGCCCCGACGACCGCCGTCGCCTCCGCGAGATGGTCCAGGCGTTGAGCCGGATGCTGCGCGCCCACGGCGACGGCGCCGACCCCGGCTACCAGGCCTTCATGGACCGCTGGGGCAGCTTCTTCCCCGACCACCCGCCCACCTTCGAGGAGTTCCTGGCCCGCCTGCAGGCCCAGATGGCGCAGACGCAGGCCCTGCTCCGGTCGCTGACGCCAGCGGCGCGCCGGGAGGTGGAGGAGCTGATGGGGTCCGCGCTGGGCGACCCCGCGCTGCAGGCCGCCCTCGCCGAGCTGGGCCGGCTCCTGCGCGGGGCCGGGGACGACCCCGAGGCGGCCCAGCGCTACCGCTTCTTCGGCGACGAGGCGCTCCCGTTCGGCGACGCGCTCTCGCTGATGGGCGAGCTGCAGGCGCTGGAGGAGCTGGAGCGGGCGCTGCGCCAGGCCTACCGCGGCGAGGCGGTGCCGGCGGCGCTCCGCGAGCGGCTCCGCACCACCCTCGGCGACGACGCGGTCCGGGCCCTCGACCGGGTGCAGGCCGTGACCCGCGCGCTGGAGGCGTCCGGCCACCTCCGGCGCGGCGAGGAGGGGCTGGAGCTGACCCCGCTCGGCATCCGCCGGATCGGCCAGAAGGCGCTGGCGGACATCTTCCGCCGGCTCGCCGCCGACCGGTTCGGACAGCACCCGACCGCCGCCCGCGGGGCCGGCGGCGACCGCCAGGACGACACCCGGGCGTACCGCTTCGGCGACCCCTTCGACGTCCACCTCGGCGAGACCATCCTCGCCGCGGTGCGGCGGTCGGGAGCGCGGGTGCCGGTCCGGCTGGAGCCGGACGACTTCGTCGTCCACGCCACCGAGCGCACCACCCGCTCCAGCACCGTCCTCATGCTCGACATGAGCCGGAGCATGCCGCTGCGCGGCTACTTCTACGCCGCCAAGAAGGTGGCGCTCGCACTCGACGCCCTGATCCGCACCCAGTACCCCCGCGACCAGCTCTACGTGGTGGGGTTCTCCGACTACGCCCGCGAGATCCCCCCCGGCGCGCTCGCCCAGCTCTCCTACAATGAGTACGTCTACGGCACCAATCTCCAGCACGGCCTGCTGCTGGCGCGGCGACTCCTGGCCCGCCATCCCGGGAGCAACCGGCAGGTCATCATCGTGAGCGACGGCGAGCCGACCGCCCACATGGAGGGGAACCGGGCGGTCTTCTACTATCCGCCCCTGCCGGAGACCTTCCAGCGGACCCTGGAGGCGGTCCGCGCCTGCACCCGCGACGGCATCGTCATCAACACCTTCATGCTGGAGAGCAACCAGCACCTGGTCCAGTTCATCCGCCGGATGACGCGCCAGAACCGCGGCCGCGCCTTCTTCATCAGCCCCGACCGGCTCGGTGACTACGTCCTGCTCGACTACGTCGCCGGGCGCGGTCGCGCGGCCTGAGCGCCGGCCCCCGCGGCCCCGCCCCGTGGCCACCGGGATCGCCTTCGCCGACCGGGCCGCCTTCGCCGCCCGGCTGGCGACCCAGCTGCGCGCCCGCTACCCGGACTGGGACTTCCACCCCGACCCGGACGCCTTCGCGGTCCGGGCCCGGCGCGTCGCCCCGCCCTCGGCGGAGGTCTCGCTCGCGCTCACCACCCTCTTCATCGACGCCCATCACCCGGGGGTCTCGGCGCCCGCCGAGATCGGGCGGTTCGTGGCGGCGGCCGCGGCCCGGCTGGTCTCCGCCCCGGCCCCGGCGGGCCCCCCGGGGCCCGACCCGGGGGCGCTCCTCTGGTGCGTGCGCGGAGAGGCCGGGGTGCGGGCCTACGAGCGGTCCCACGAGCTGCTGACGGTCGCGCTCGCGCCCACCCTGGTCGCCTTCGTCGCGGAGGCGCTGCCGGGCGAGGCACTCCGAGGCGTGTCGGTCCCCGAGGCCGCGGCCGCCGGTCTCGATGCGGACCAGCTCCGCTCCCGGGCCGACCGCAACACCGCGGCTCGCTTCGAGCGATGGCTGCTGGCGCTGGAGCGGACCGAGGGGACGGGCCCGTGGCAGTTCGGGGGCGACGTGCTCTTCGCCTCCAGCCTGGTGATGGTCGCGGGCCTCCGCCAGATCCTCGCCGGTCGGGGCGGCGGCCGGGGGCGGCTGGCGGTCCCCGACCGCGGCCTGGTCCTGGTCGCGCTCGGGGACGACCCCGGGCCGGACCGGTTCACCCGCGCGGTGGCCCGCGCCTACCGCGAGGCCCAGGCCCCGCTCTCGCCGCTCATCCTGGTCACCGACGGGCACGGGCTGTCGCCGCTGGCGGGCCGTGGGGGCCGCGATCGTGGGCGCCCGGGGAGCGGCGGGCCCGGCCGCCGCCGGTGGTCCTGGGGGCGCCCGGCGTGATCGACCCCGGGAGGGCCCCCGACCTCGACCGGGAGCTGGCCCGGCTGCGGCGGGCGATGGCGGCCCGCTACCCGGCTCCGATCTTCGATCTCCGCCGGGAGCCGTGGGGCGTCGGCGGCGTCGTCGCGGTGGCCGTCCAGGCCGAGGTGGTGCGGGAGCGCCTGGCCGCGGGATGGCCCGAGCTGGCGGTGCGCCTCCTCGTCCTCGCCGACCGCCGGCCCCGCCGCGGGTGCTGGCCGGAGGCGCCCGCCCTCGACGTCTGGCGGGACGTCCCCGGCGCCGACGGCCGCGGCGGCGAGCGGGCGACCGAGCTCCTCCCGGGCGATCCCCCCGCCGAGCTCCTCGCCGTCCGCGCCCGCGCCTGCCTGGTGCGGGCGCCGGGGGCGGCCGTGGGATGGATCGCCCGCGACGGCCGCTTCCGCCTCGGTCCGCCGACCTCCGCCGCGGCGCTGGGCCTCGCCCCGGTCGGCCCGGGGGCGGTGGCGCCGGCGTGGTCCTGGGCCCTGCTGCGTCCGTGGCTCCTGGCGCAGCAGGGCCGGCCCTATGTGTGGGGGACCACCGGGGGGGCGGGGTTCGACTGCTCCGGCCTGGTGTGGCGCGCCTTCTCGCGCGTCGGCCTCTGCCTCCCGCGCAACAGCCGCGCTCAGCGCGGGTGCGGGGTGCGGGTGGCCGCCTCCGCGGTCGCCGCCGGTGACCTGGCGGGGGCGGTGGCCCGGCGGCGTCGCGTGAGCCACGTCGCGCTCGCCCTCGACGGCGACACCGTGGTCCACGCCTGCAGCGAGACCGGCGGGGTGCGAGTGGAGCCGCGGGCCGATTTCGAGGCCCGCTACCAGGT
>DAHUZL010000161.1 GCA_027306655.1 Candidatus Dormiibacterota bacterium | reverse complement strand
TCGTCGCCGTAGTGGAGGGTCGAGAGGAGGTCGTACAGAGGGCTCAGCTCGAGACTGCCCGACGGGTGGTGGAGGAGGGACAGGTTCTTGCCGTGAGCGTCCCCGTTGCCGAGCAGCACGTTGCAGACCGTGGCCCGCAGCAGGGACCGCAGCGCTCCCGGCGAGGCTGCCGCGGCGAGGATGCCGGCAACTCGGCGTAGAGACGGGCCTCCGTCCTCCTCGTACTTCCGAGCCGGCGGTGTCCCTGTCGCCTGGCAGAAGTCCTCCTGGTGGATGCGCTCGACACTCCCCTGGTCATGGACGAGGCGGTCGAACCGCTCGACGACGAGCAGGGTGCGACCGCGGATGACCGTCGTGGCCACACGGGCAACCGCCAGGCCGAGATGGCCCGCCAGGCGCATGCAGAACATTTCGTTCTCGACCGTGGCGGGAAACCGCGCGACCTGCGGCTTGAGAATGTGCGTCGATGGCGACCCCTCGACCGGGCTGCCCCACGAGCCATCCGGCATCCGGGTGAGGAGGAGCTTATCCTGGACACCCCCTAGGGAGACGCGAACCCTCTCGCCTATTCCCAGCGGTGCTGTGCGCAGGTTGGCGACGAGCTCCTCGACGTCCTCGTCCGTCAGGCGTGTTGCTCGCAGGGTCGAGGGCGGCGGGGGAGGAGGATCCGCCCCTGGCTGAATGATGACAGCTCCAGCGCAATCTCGGCCGAGGGCTCGGATCAGCGCGACGGTGTCGCTGGCCCGCACGTCGACCCGGTTGGCGGCGGCGAGCCGCGCCTGACCCTCGGGGAGGAGGCCGTCGAGGAAGCCGAGGACGACACCCGGCGCGTGGCGCTCGGGCTGGACCGGCAGGGTCACGGACAGGAGGGGAGTTCCGAGGGGGTACCGGTCCAGTGCGTCATCCGTGTAGGTCAGCCGCGGCCGTCCGCGGTTCTCGGTGACCGTGGCGACCCGGTGACCGTACAGCCAGACCGCCAGCTCGTCGCCCACTACCAGTCCGCCCGGTCGAGCGTCATCCGCACTCCCATCTGGCGAAGGACGCGAAGGATGCGCCTGATGTGCTCGGTCTCCCTACCCTGCTCCAGATCGGAGAGGTACGTCCGGTGGAGCCCCGCCCGGCGTGCCAACTCCTCCTGGGTCAGTCCTGCCTCACGGCGGTAGTGACGGATCGCCGCCCCGAGCGACTCTGACGTGTAGATGCGGAAGGGCCCGCGTTGCGTCTCCATATCCCGACATTATGCCATATCTACCACTGTCTGGATATTAGGACGGCCACAGCATTGGTCACGAGGTCTGGATATCCAGACAGACGACCGCGGATCCCCGACAGGAGGGGGCCGACTGTTGAGGCGAGGCCGTAGCGGGACCCACAGGACGCCACCGTCCAGCGGTGGCTGGTCCGACACCCGCGCGTCCACGTCGCCCCCGCCTCCTCGTCCTGGATCAACCAGGTCGGTCCTGGGCTTCACCATCACTCGGGACAGGACCGTCGCAATCGACATCCTCGCCGACCCGGAGCGACCCGGCCGTCCCGACCGGGCAGTCCTCGTCCCCTGACGCCGCGGCGGGCCTCCCCGGAACGCCGCCGGGCTCGCCCGGCCGAGGGCCGCGTACCGTTGGGATGATGCCGCGAGGTGTGCGCGCGCCGGGGCCGCGGGTGGGAGCGCCTGCCCTGGTCGGGGTCCTCCTCCTCGCCGCCCGGGCGCTCGGTGCCGGCGCTGGCGGCCCGTTGGTGGGCCCGGTCGCCGCGCGAGTCGCTGGCGCGGGCTGTGCCGTGGCCCAGACGGCGGTGACCGTGCCGGGGGTGAGCTCGTCCGACCCGATCCTGCTCCTGGCCCAGGGCCTCGACCAGCCCGACGACGTGGTCCGCTCCCACGGCCGGGTGCTGGTGGGGGAGTACGGCAGCGGGCGGATCGCCCAGGTGGACGGGCGGCGCGGGCCGCTCGTCCTCCTCGCGCCGGTGGTGCCCGAGGTCGAGGGCCTGGCCGGGCTGGGGCCCGTGCTCGTCGCGGGCGACCAGGCGGGCGACCGCGTGGTCACGATCGCGGGCACCGCGGAGCGGACCCTGTTCCAGCTCCGGCCCGTGGCCGGCCTCCTGGGCGTGGACGGGATCTCGGCCGCTCAGAACCTGGTGATCGTGCCGGACAGCGCCCGGGGGGCGATCCTCTGGGTTGACCGGGCCGGCCGCGCGGTGCGACGGCTGGTCGGGTTCGACCGTCCGACCGGGACATGGCCCCTTGGGAGGGGATCGATCCTGGTCGCCGATGAGAACGCCGGGACGGTGCTCCAGGTGCGGCCCAGCGGCGCCCGAACGGTCCTGGCCCAGGGCCTCGACCTCCCCGACGACGTGGCCCGCGCCGCCGACGGGACGACCTACGTCGTCGCCCTCGGGACGGACACCCTGGACATCGTGAGCGGCGGGTCGGCGCGGGTCCTCGTCTCGGGACTGGACCAGCCGCAGGGGCTGGCCCTGGACGGTGCGGGCAACCCGATCGTGACCGAGTCGGCCGCCGGCCGGCTGGACCTGGTGGTCAGAACCTTTGCGGTGTCTCCTCCGGGCCCGATCCCGCGGCTGGCCCCGGGTGGCCGCCTCTGCGTCGAGCTGGTGCGCGCGCCCGGGTTCGTCGGCGGCGCCACGATCGTGCCCGGTTCCGGGTACCGGGCCCTGGCCGAACCGGGCCGGGGCACGGTGGGGGCGGTCACGGTGGCGGCGTGCCGGGCGATCTGCCGGGTCGACGTGGTGGTGCGCGCGGGGCGGCTCACGACGGGGGCCTGGCTCGCCTACCGGTGACTCCGCCCGGGCCGGCGGAGGGCGACGCCCCGTGCCCCATCGGTGCCAGACTGCGGTCGGTGACGACGGGACCCACCGCGCGCGCTGAAGCAGGTCGGCGGGGTGTGCGCGTGCGTCCTCGCGGATTGGGGGGCCGCTCGGCTCGTCTGGCCTGCGTGGAGCGGGTCGCCGCGGCGATGGTCCGGGACATCCGGACGGGGTGGCCGCGGTGGGAGCAGCGGTGGGGCCGCCGATGACCGCGGCGATCCGCTGTGAGGGCCTGACCAAGCGCTTCGGGTCGGTGACCGCCCTCGGCGGCCTCACCCTGGAGGTCGGAGCCGGGTCGATCGTGGGCTACCTCGGGGCCAATGGTGCCGGCAAGACGACCACGATCCGCCTCCTCCTCGGGCTGCTGCGGCCCGACGCCGGGTGGGCGGAGCTTCTGGGCGGCGATCCGGCACGCGCGGAGTCGCGACGCCGCGTCGGCTACCTGCCCGGCGAGCTGCGACTGGAGGAGCGCTGCACCGCGGCGGAGCTCCTCCACCACTGGGGACGGCTGCGCGGCGGCGTCGACGCCGCGTATCGCGACGGGCTGGTGGAGCGCTTCCAGCTCGACCCCGGCCGCCGGGTGGCCCAGCTCTCCGCCGGCAACCGCCGCAAGGTCGGACTCGTCGGCGCCCTGATGGCGCGTCCGCGCCTGCTGGTGCTCGACGAGCCCACCAACGGCCTCGATCCGCTGGTGCAGGCCGAGTTCGTCGCCCTGCTCGAGGAGGTCCGCCGCGACGGGGCCACGGTGTTCCTCTCCTCGCACGTGCTGGCCGAGGTCCAGCGGACCGCCGACCGGGTCGCCGTGCTGCGGGAGGGCCGGCTGGTCCGTGAGGGCGCCGTGGACGACCTCCGTCACATCGCCCGCCAGCCGTTCGAGGTCCACTTCGACGGCGCGGTGCCGGCTGCCGCCCTCGCCGCGGTCCCGGGCCTGTCGGACCTCCGGGTGGAGGGCGGCCGCGCCCGCTGGGTCGTGAGCGGGCCGCTGCAGCCGCTGCTGGCGGTGCTGGCGGCCCACCCGGTGCGGAGCCTGTCCGTGCCCGAGCCCGACCTGGAGAGCGCCGTCCTCGCCCTCTACGGCACGCAGGGCTCGCCATGATCGAGCTCGGCTTCGCCCTCCGGCGCCAGCGGCGTGCCTGGATCGTCTGGGCGGTGAGCCTCGCCGCCTATGCGGGGCTGGTGGTGGGAGAGTGGCCGTCCGTCCACCGCGGCGCCTCGGCGCTCACCACGTACGTGCGCCACCTGCCGCGGGGCCTGGCCGCGGCCTTCGGCGTCACCTCCCTCTCGACGCCGGCGGGCTATCTCACCTCCGAGCTGTTCAGCGTGGTGCTGCCGTTCCTCCTCATCACGGCGGCGGTCCTCGCCACCCTGGCCCTCTCCGCCGGCGACGAGGACCGGGGCCACCTCGAGACGCTGCTGGCGCTCCCGGTCGCCCGCCGGCGGATCCTGCTCCAGCGCGGGGCGGCCGCGTGGCTGGGGCTGGTGGGGCTGGGCCTCGTGCTCGCCCTGGTGCTGGCTGGCGGAGGCGGCGCCGTGGCGCTCCGGCTGGCCCCCGGGCGGCTGGCGGCGGCCATGGTCGCGCTGGTCGCCCTGGCCACCCTGCACGCGGCGGTCGCGTACCTCGGCGCCGGCCTCGGCCTGGGTCGCGCCCGCGCCCTCGCCGCTGCCCTCGCACTCGCCATCCTGGGCTACGTATTGAGCAGCCTGCTCCCGCTGGCGCGGCCGCTCGCGGGGCTGGCCGACGCCTCAGCGTGGCACTGGACGGTCGCCCAGGACCCGCTGCGAACCGGCCTCCCCGTCGCCGGCGTTCTCGCGGAGCTGGCCGTCTCGGCCGTCCTGGTCGCGGTCGGCACGTGGCGCTTCGGTCGACGCGACATCCGGGCGGCCTGACCCGCCGAGGCGCGCGCGCAGGGAGTCCAGCCCGCGGCGGACCGTCCCCGGCCGTTCCAACCAGACCAGGTGGCCGCACTCCGGCACCGTCCTGACCTCGGCGTTCGCCATCAGGGCCGCGCTGGCGAACCCATGGGTGGTGGGGATCGGGCTCTTCTCCCCGAGCAGGAAGAGGGTGGGGACCGTGCGCTGGGGGAGCGAGCGGACGAGCGTCTGGAGCTCGAGGTGCCGCCTGATCGACCTGAAGGTCTCCGCGTAGGCGGTGACGGAGACCTCCATCGCCGGCATCGGGGGGGCGGTGGCGGCGTCGGCGAAATAGCCGGGCCAGACCAGGCCCAGCCCCTCGATCTGGTCGGCGGCAGATCCCTCACCCCGAAGCGCCCGCTGATCCAGCTCCGCCGCGCGGGCCGCCGCCTCGGGGAGGCACCGCTCGCCGAGGATCCGGCCCAGGTCGGCCTCGCCTCCGTCCCCGACGGCGCCCAGCGGGTCGACCACCACGGCGGCCGCGATCCGATCCGGCTGCGCGGCGATCAGGTGCATCGCGAGATGCCCGCCCCACGAGTGACCGATGACGAGGACCCGGTCCAGCCCCAGCCCGTTCAGTACAGAGACGGTGTCGGCCACATGGGTCTCGACGTCGAACGGCCCGGCGGTGGTGGAGGGGGCGAGGCCCCGCTGCTGGTATCGGATCACGGTGTAGGCGTCGACCAGCTCCGGTTCCAGGGTGTCCGTGTAGTCGGAGAGCCCCGGTCCCCCGTGCAGGACCACCACCGCCGGCCCGCTCCCCGCCTTCCAGCCGGCGATCCCGCCGTGGACGGCCTGGACCTCGAAATCCGGGGGGCTCGCCACGGCGCGAGTCTACCGCGCCGGTCATCGCCACGGTCCACCCGTCAGCCGGGCGCCGTCCCCCCCAGGGCCGTGTCGAGGGTGGTGACCAGACGATCGACCTCGTCGCGGCGGATCACCAGCGGGGGGCGCACCTTGAGCACATTGCCGTCCGGCCCGGTCGCCCCGATCAGGACCCCCGCCTCGCGCATGCGATTCACGACGGCGCCGGCCCGGACCGGGTCGGGCTCGCGGGTGGCGGGGTCGCGCACCAGCTCAACCCCGACCAGGAGGCCCGGGCCGCGCACCTCGCCGACGCACGGGTGCCGCCCGGCCAGGGCGGAGAGCCCGGTGCGCAGGTGCCGGCCCATCCGCTCAGCGTTGGCCAGCAGGGACTCCTCCTCGATGACGCGCAGCACCGCCAGACCGGCCTCGCCGGCGACCGGGTTGCCGCCGAAGGTGCTGAACCACTCGGTGGTCGCGGCGAACCGCTCGGCGATCTCCGCGCGGGTCACCACCGCCGCGACCGGGTGGCCATTGCCCATCGGCTTGCCCAGGGTGACGATGTCGGGCGTCACCCCGTGGACCTGGAAGCCCCAGAGGTGGCTCCCCGCGCGGCCGAATCCGGTCTGCACCTCGTCACCGACGAAGAGGCCGCCGGCCGCGCGCCAGCGCCGCACCGCGTCCTGCAGGTAGGCGGGGGGGGGGCAGAGGATGCCCTCGCTGGTGAAGCCCGCGTCGATCAGCATCGCCGCCGGCCGGTGGCCGCGCCCGTCCAGCTCGGCGATGGCGGAGTCCACCGCCGCCGCGTACCGGTCGACCCAGCCGGGCTGGTCGCGGCGGTGCGGCCCCCGGTAGCCGTCGGGCGCCGTCAGCAGCGCCACATGGGCGGGTGCGGTCTCCCCCCGCCACTCCGACGGCGAGAGGTCGGAGACGACCTGGGTCACCCCGTGGTACGCGGAGCGCGTCACCACTCCCCCGGTGCCGCCGGTGAAGCATGTCGCGAGCCGCCAGGCGAGGTCGTTCGCCTCGCTGCCGGAGTTGACGAACATCACCGTGTCCAGACCGTCGGGCATCAGAGCGACCAGCCGCTCCGCGAGATCCAGCGCCGAGTCGTGGAGGTAGCGGACGTTGGTGTTGAGCCGGCGCACCTGGGCGATGATCGCCTCCACCACCCGGGGGTGACCGTGGCCGACGACGGGGACGTTGTTGTAGGCGTCGAGGTAACGACGCCCATCGGCGTCGATGAGCCAGGCGCCGGCGCCACCGATCAGGTGCAGGGGCCGGTCGTACGACAACGGCGAGATCGCCGCGCCGAAGAGACGGCGGCGGCGCTCTGCCATTGCCTCGACCGACGCGGGCGGGCGGGGGAGGGGAGGGTCGGTCGCGGCGGCCCGCACCCGCGACCGCCACTCGTCCATCCCGATGGACTCGATCAGTCGGAAGACCGACCAGACCTGGTCCTCCCACCCTCGCACGTACTCGGCGCAGTCGGGGTACTGCTTCTGTCGCCACGCCGCCAGCACCGCGCTGGTGGCCCAGCGGACCGCGAGCAGGTCGGGGAGGAGCTCGACCTCGATCGGCTCCAGCGGGGTCACCGACGCGAAGCCGGCGCACAGGGCCCGCAGGGCCGTCACCGGGTCGTCGCGGTCGGTCACCAACTCCGCGCTCGCCACCAGGTCGGCGATCACCGGCGCATGCATCATGTCGCCGAAGTCGACGATCCCGCTGACGCGCCGCCGGTCGTCGAAGAGAGCGTTGTCGAGGGTGAGGTCGCCGTGGAGGATCTGGGCTCGCAGGGTGGGGAGCGCCGGGAGCACCCGCGACTCGAAGCTGGCCAGGACTCCCTCCAGCGTCGCCCGCCGGGCTGGGTCATCCACCTGGGGGAGCAGGGGCCGGAGCCGGAGCGCCTCGCGTACGTTCCACAGCAGCGCGTGCCCGGCGGCGGGGTGGAAGAACCCCCGCAGCGACCGTCCCAGGCGGGCTGACACGGCGCCGAAGGCGGCGATCGCGGCGAGGTCGAGATCGGGCCCCTCCAGATGTCGCCCGGGCATGAACGTGAGCAGGCGGACGAGGTGGGTCGAGCCGTCGACCGCTCTGACCGTGCCCTGCAGCGCCCCATCGACGTCCGGCAGCGGGGTCATGACCGGCAGCGCCGGATCGGTCCGGGCCACGTGGCGCATCGCCGCCGTCTGCATCTCGACCACCAGGGGGTCCTCGACGGCGTTGTGGATCTTGAGCAGAAAGGCGCCACCGGCGCTGGTCTGGATCTGGAAATTCTGGTCGCGCTCGCTGACCAGCGCGGAGGCCGTCCCCTCCACCCCGAACGCGTCGCGGGCGACCCGCTCGGCCTCGGTCGTGGTGAACCGTGGCAGTGGCGCGTCGAGCGGGTCGAGCTCGGCCAGCCCGGGCGCGCGGGGGATCGCGAACTCCGTCACCGCCGCATCATAGCCGGGCCCCCGGGGCCGATCCGGGGCCCGGAGGAAGAGCGGGCGGCCGCCCGATCGGGAGTATCCTCCATCTGCCGCCGCGGGCCAGGAGGTCGGACGCGATGCCACGGGTGTTCGGACGGGTGGGCTGCTGGCCGGTGGGGCTGGGCTGTGGCTGCCCCCTCATCCCGGGGGCGATCCTCGCTGTCGGCGTCGGGCGGCGGCTGGTCGGCCGTGCGCGAGCCGATCGAGCCGCCCCGCACCCCCCCGGCGAACACCCGGCGTCCGTGCGCGGCGCCGGACGCGGGCGCTCAGGTGCCGGAGGGAGCCGGCGCCGGTCCCGACAGCGTTCCCGAGACGGTGGCGAAGTAGGTGAGACAGCGGCCGAAGAACAGGAACCGGTGGTGGGTCAGGATGACCGAGAACCCCACCGATCGGGACGGGTCGGGGGCGAGCTGGATCGCATCGGTGACCTGATACGTCTGATTGCTGCATCCGGGCTCGGGATTGATCGGAGCGATGGTCCCTGACGCGGGCGCGAAGCTGCCGTCGAGCGTGCCGCCGCGCGCGAGCCGGATCTCCAGCGTGCCGCCGGTGATGGGGGTGATCCCCGTCGCGGACAGCGGCGCGTGGTCCACCTGAGCCTGGAAGAGCCCCGCCAGCGGTCCCAGGCCGATCACGCCGACGAACGTCCCCACGGTCGAGGTGGCGGCGATCTCGAAGCCTGAGATGGTCTCGGATGTCTGCGCTCCGACCCATGGCGCCGACAGCGCCATCGCGGCGGCGGCGATCAACGAGGCGGCGGAGAGCCGTCGGAGCACGCCCACCCCTCCTGTCCACCCAAGCTCACCTGATTCTCGGCCCGGGCGATGGGGGCCCGGGCAGGCCCGGGGTTGGTCGGGTCCCATTCTATGGCAGCGTGCGGCCGCGCCCGAGACCGACCCGACCTGTGCGCCGCTGCCTACACGCCCGGTACCGATAGGGACGAGATCTTGTATCGAGCCCCGGTGTCGAGCACGATGTACACGTCGCAGTGGGCCAGCGGATGCGCCAGGCCGCCGGGGCAGCTCCTCTCGCAGAGCGCGTCGGAGTCGAAGCACTTGCCGGTGTAATTGCAGCACCCCTGCAGCTTGGTGCCGCAGGCGACGTGGCAGAAGGCCGACGACGCCAGGTCGGTGGCCTTG
>DAHUZL010000149.1 GCA_027306655.1 Candidatus Dormiibacterota bacterium | reverse complement strand
CGCCATCCCGGCTCGGCGCCGGCCGGCGGCAGCCCCGGGTGGCCGCCCGCCCGGTAGCCCCACCCGGCGCCGTCCTCGGCGCCGACCGGGCCGGTCGCGACCAGTCCCTGCGCCCCCCAGTGCCCCGGCACCCGGTCGGCGAGCCGAGCCGGCACCAGGTAGGCGAGGGCGGCGAGCACCATCCAGGCGAACAGGATCGGCCCCGCGATCAGCCAGAGATCGAGCGCCAGGTACCAGTGGAAGTCCTGCGCGTCCACGTACTGGAGCCCCACCATCAGCAGGCCCACCACCGCGACCAGGGCGTTCACGTGGATGAAGGACTCGACCAGCAGGCGGGGCCGCGCGAGTCGAAAGCGGTCCAGGGGGGTCAGCCGCGCCGCGGTCACGGGGCGGGCGGCGAGCCCGCCGGCAAGGGTGGCCAGCAGGCCGGCCCAGCAGCCGCCGCCCACGGTCAGGAGCAGCGTGCCGAAGGCGACCATCGCCTGGCCGGTGAGAGGCCCGGCCCCCTCCGTCCCCGCATACACGCCCTGGTTGAGGACGATCCCCCCGAAGGTGAGGAAGGCGGCGCCGAGGAGGGCCAGGCTGCCGGCCGCCCAGGCGCGCGTGAACCGGTACGCGCGGGCGGGCGTGACGCCCCCGAGCACCCCCAGCAGCCGGAAGAGGACTGGGCCACCGACGAGCCAGGCGAGCCAGGGCGGCAGGATCGCGGGCAGCCAATCGACGACGAAGTTGTAGTGGAAGTCGACCGGGTCCCAGGCCCGGAGGGCGACCATCACCACCCAGACCAGGACGGTGTAGCCCAGCAGCGCGAAGGCGCTGCCGACCAGGAGTCGGTAGCGCGCGGAGGCGAGGGCCCGGGGCCAGTCGTCGGCGCCGGCGAGGATCCCCGCCACCCGGGAGTAGAGCGGCGCGCCGAGGATGAGGACGATCACGGTCGGCGTGACCCAGGGCAGGATGTCGAGGAGCAGGTTGGCGTTGACGGCGGTGGGGTGGGTGGCCCGGACGATGACCATCGCCACCCAGACCACCGCGATGAACGCGAGGGCGAGCACGGTCGCGGTGGTGAGGACCTCGAACCGCCGCTCGACCAGCTGGCGCCCACGCATGCGTCCCCATGGTAACGGCGGCCGCCGCGGCGCCGCCCCGCCGGCCGGCACGGGCCCGGCTCAGCCGCGGGCCCGACTCAGCCGACGGTCGCGCGCAGGATCAGCACCAGCCCGAGCACGCAGAGCACGGCGGCGACCACCGCCAGGCATCCGAAGTCGATGCTCAGCGCCGCCCGCAGCAGCGGATGGAGGGGACGGGGGGACGCCGGCGGCTCCGATCCGACGCGCCCGCCCCCCGGGCCCGGCGGGGGCGGCGGGCCCGGGGATCGGCTCCAGATGGAGCGCAGGGTGACGGTCGCCAGGCCGCCCATCAGGAGTCCGACCGCGAGGATGACGATGCCGAGCCCGGCCGACGACCCCCCGGTGGTGGTCACGGCGTCACCGATCGCGGTTCAGGAGAGCGAGCGATATTCCCGCCGGGCGTCCCGGATCCAGCCGATCAGGGCGACCACCGAGACCAGCAGCCCGACCGCCACCACCTCGTACTTGGTGATGACGCCGATGAGGGCCATCGCCATCCCCACCGCCAGCACGATCGGCCAGTAACTGGAGGGCGGCATGTGCACAGGGCCGGCGTGGGGAACCGGCCCGGGGTCGGCGGAGGCGGCCGTCGCCGCCGCCGCGGCGACGGTCCGATCGTCCCCCGGCGGCGCGTCGGACCCGCCGGGCGCCGGCGGCTCAGCCATGGGCGGCCGCGAGGTAGAAGACCGCCCAGCCGAAGGTGAGGGCCAGCATCAGGACCGCCAGCACGCCCAGCACGATCCCGAACCGGATGTTGCCGCGGGCGTCCTTCTTCTCCATGCCTGGCCCTCAGCGTTCCGACACCATGTCGGCCCCCATTCTGACCGGTTCGGCGGTCGCGCGGGGGTCGGGTGGCGCGATCGCGACCGCGGCCTGCCAGCCCAGGGCGGCCAGGATCACGACTCCGACCCAGATCCCGGCGGCGAGGGCGAGGTGGAGGTCCTGGATGGCCTCGGGAGCCCCGAGGGTCGCGCTGAGGCCGCCCACCGCGACCTCGGCCAGGAAGCCGAGGCCGACCAGGTCGGCCACCGCGCGGGCGGCGCCCACGCCGCGCCATCCCCGGGCCACCCGCATCACGAACCATCCGAGGACGATCGCGGTCAGCAGCACCACCCCGCGGTGGACCAACTGGATCACGACCAAGGCGGTGGGCTCGCCGTGCAGCCCGCAGAGCGGCCACGATGGGCAGGCGTAGGCGGCGCCCCCGTCCACCACCAGCGATCCCGCCACCAGCACCAGGAACGTCATCGCCACCGCGGCCCAGGCCAGGACCGGCAACCGCGCTCCGGCGGCGGCACGGGTGGGAGTCCGGCTGGTGACCGCGGTGACCGTCACCAGGGCCAGCAGCACCTGGGCGGTGAGCAGGTGGAGCGCCACCGTGACCGGCGCGTTGTGGGTGACGACGGTGACCGCGCCGAGGGCGATCTGGACCGCGATCACCAGTGCGGCCGCGCTCGCCGGCCCCACCACCGCCCGCCGCCGCCCCGCCCGCCAGGCGAGCAGGGCGGTGAGCAGGACCAGCAGCGTCACCACCACCACCACGTACCGATGGCTCTGCTCCACCACCGCGTGGAAGCGGTCGATCGGGCCCAGCTGGCCGTAGCAGAGCGGCCATCCGGGACAGCCCATGCCCGATTCGGTGACCCGGACGGTGCTGCCCAGCACGACCAGGACGTAGGTGGCGATCGCGGTCGCGAGGGCGCTCCGGCAGAGCCACCGGGCGCCGGCCGGCCCGGGCGCGGCCGGACCGCCGATCACGGCAGGACGGTGGCCCCGCGCTCGGCGCCCGGGCCCGCCAGGCGCAGGTCACGCACCGGGCGCAGCGAACGGACCTCAGGGATCACGTCGAAGTTGTGCGGCGGCGGCGGAGAGGTGGTGTACCACTCCAGGGTGTTCCCCTCCCAGGGATCGTTGGGCGCCGTCCGCGGCCCGTGCAGGGAGATCAACACGTTGTAGAGGAAGGCGAGGATCGCCAGCGCGATGATGAACGAGCCCACCGTCTCGGCGGCGTTGATCGGTCCCCAGCCGGTGCTGGCGGCGTAGGTGTAGATCCGCCGCGGCATCCCCAGCACCCCCAGGATGTGCATCGGCAAAAAGGTGAGGTTGAAGCCGAGCAGGAGCAGCCAGAAGTGCCACTTGCCGATCCGCTCGTCGAGGAATCGCCCGGTCATCTTCGGCCACCAGTAGTACAACCCCGCGAAGATGATCATCATCGATCCGCCCACCAGCACATAGTGGATGTGGGCGACCACCCAGTAGGTGCCGTTGAGCTGGTAGTCGATCCCCAAGGACGCCAGGAAGACCCCGTCGAGCCCGCCGATGGTGAACATCAGGATGAACCCCACCGCGAAGAGGGTGGCGGCGGTGAAGCGGATCGAGCCGCCCCAGAGGGTGGCGATCCAGTTGAAGATCTTCACCCCGGTGGGGACGGCGATCACCATCGTGGTGGCCATGAAGAACACCTGCACCGGCAGCGGCAGCCCCACCGTGAACATGTGGTGGGCGAAGACCATGAAGCCGAGCACGCCGATGGCGGCCATCGAGTAGGCCATGGTGCGGTAGCCGAAGATCGGCTTGCGGCTGAAGACCGGCAGGATCTCCGAGATCACTCCGAACCCGGGCAGGATCATGATGTAGACAGCGGGATGGGAGTAGAACCAGAACAGGAGCTGGTAGAGGATCACGTTGCCGCCGTGGGCGGGGTTGAAGAAGTTGGTCCCCAGCTGGCGGTCGAGCAGGACCATGGCCATCGCCCCGGCCAGGAACGGCGAGGCGATCAGGACCAGCGCCGAGGTCACCTCCATCGCCCAGACGAAGAGGGGCAGCCGGAACCAGGTCATCCCCGGCGCGCGCATCCGGTGGATGGTGACCAGGAAGTTGGCCGCCCCCATCACCGACGAGACGCCGATGATGTGGATGCCGAGGATCCAGAGATCCTGGCCGACCTGGGGGGAGTACAGCTTCTCGGTCAGCGGGACGTATCCGGTCCAGCCGGCGGCGGCGGTGCCGCCGAAGAGGAAGCCGCTGTACATCACCATTCCCCCCAGCGGCAGAAGCCAGAAGGCGAGCGCGTTGATGCGGGGGAAGGCCATGTCGCGGGCCCCGATCATGAGCGGCACCATGTAGTTGCCGAAGGCGCTCCAGATCGGGATGACGAAGAGGAAGATCATGGTCGTCCCGTGCATCGTCACCAGCTGGTTGTACTGGGAGCCGGTCAGGAAGGTGTTGTCGGGCTGGGCCAGCTGGGTGCGGATGAGCAAAGCCATCAGTCCGCCGACGCAGAAGAACAGTCCGGTCGCGATGAAGTAGAGGACCGCGATCCGCTTGTGGTCGACGGTGGTGAGCCATCCGGCCAGTCCGGAGTAGGTGCGGGGGAGCGGACGGGCGATGGGCAGCTCAGCGGTGGCCATGCGGACGCAGCCCTCCGTGCATTCGGAGTGGAACGGGAACAGGAGCGGGACCGGACCGACGGGAGTGGATCATCGCAGCAGGTCGGGCACGCCGCTGGCCGGCGGCAATTTGGCGATCACGCGTCGGTACTGCGCCGGCGGCAGCGCGGTCATGGTGATCAGCATCTGGGCGTGGCCGACGCCGCAGAGCTCGTAGCACTGGCCGTTGTAGGTGCCGGGGCGGCTCACCTCCACGAAGGCGTGGTTGACGATACCGGGCAGAGCGTCGATCTTGGCTCCCGCCTGGGGCACCCAGAAGCCGTGGATGACATCGAGCGACTCGGTGACGAGGTACACGGGCCGGCCCGCCGGCACGTAGAGGGTGCGCAGCGACTCGTGCCGGTTGGCGTAGACGAACGTCCAGTAGAACTGGCGCCCGATCACCTCGATGTTCACCCCCTGCCGGCCCTGGGCGCTATTCCGGGCCGGGCCGCCGCGCAGGTAGCCGACCTGGGCCAGAGAGAGCACGAACAGCGACGCCAGCAGGATGAACGGGCCCACCGTCCAGGCGAACTCGAGCCGGGCGATGCCGTGCACCTGGGCCGGCATCTCGTCGGGGTGACGGCGGCGGAACCGCACGCAGGCGGTGAGCAGCGCGATCGCCACCCCCGCCAGGATCAGCGATCCCAGGATCAGGAAGACGTTGAACAGCATGACGATGCGGTTGTCGGGCGGTCCGCCGGAGTGGAGGAAATCGCGATGGGCGGCGAGCGCCGGCACCGACGTCAGGCCCTGGAGCAGGAGCACCAATCCGGTCGCGGCCACGCCGGATCCGGTCCGCACCCGTCGGCGCCGCATCCCCAAGGCTTCCTCCGCCCACCCGAACGGTCCGCGGCCGAGCCCGGCCGCCCCCGGTCCGAGGGTCCCGGTGCACCGGCCGTTCGACCAGCGAGTATGCCCGGGCCCCGGAGCGGGTGTCAAACTCGCGCGACCGGGCGGCCGCCCGCCCGAGCCGATCGGCCCGGGTAGAATCGTGGTCAGGATGGAGCGCAGGGCCGGCCCCGATCCGTTCGGCGCGCGCCAGCGCCTCGGGGTGGGCGGGCTGGAGTTCTTTCGGCTGCCCCGCGTCGAGGAGCTGGGGCTGGGGCGCGTCGACCGCCTCCCGGTCACGGTCCGGATCTGGCTGGAGATGCTCCTCCGCCACGCCGGCGACGCCCACGTCGACCGCGCCGACGTGGAGGCGCTGGCGAGCTGGGGCCCGGGCTCCGACCTCACCCGCGAGCTCCCCTTCCTGCCGGCGCGGGTGCTGCTCCAGGACTTCACCGGGGTGCCCCTGGTGGTCGACCTGGCGGCGATGCGCGCCGCCGTGGTGCGCGCCGGCGGCGACCCCGCGCGCGTCGACCCGCTGGTGCCGGCCGACCTCGTCATCGACCACTCCGTCCAGGTCGACGCCTTCGGCAGCGCCGAGGCCTACGGCATCAACCTGGCGCGCGAGTACGAGCGCAACTCCGAGCGCTACGCCCTCCTGCGCTGGGCCCAACAGGCCTTCCGCGGCTTCCGGGTGGTGCCGCCGGGGATGGGGATCGTCCACCAGGTCAACCTCGAGTACCTGGCCCAGGTGGTCCAGGTGCGGGGCGACGGGGACGGCGAGCTGGCGCTGCCCGACACCGTGATCGGGACCGACTCGCACACCACCATGGTGGACGGCCTGGGCGTGCTCGGATTCGGGGTCGGGGGGATCGAGGCCGAGGCGGTGCTGCTGGGCCAGCCGCTGCCGCTCACCACCCCGCAGGTGGTCGGGGTGCAGCTGCGGGGCGGGCTCGGTCCCGGGGTCACCGCCACCGACCTCGTCCTCCACCTCACCGAGTGGCTCCGCGGCCACGGCGTCGTGGGCCGCTTCGTCGAGTTCTGCGGCGCCGGGCTGAGCTCGCTCAGCGTCGCCGACCGGGCCACGCTCGCCAACATGGCGCCCGAGTACGGTGCCACCGCGGCCCTCTTCCCGGTCGACGACGCTGTCCTCGCCTACCTGCGCCTGACCGGCCGAGACCCCGAGTTGGTGGACCTGGTCGACCGCTACACCAAGGAGCAGGGGCTCTTCCGCACCGACTCCACGCCGACGCCGGAGTTCTCCGAGCGCCTGGACCTCGACCTGGCCCAGGTGGTGCCCAGCCTGGCCGGCCCCCGGCGCCCCCAGGACCGGGTCGGCCTCCCCGACGCCCCGGCCAGCTTTCGGACGGCCTTCCCCTTCGCCGACGGGGCCGACGGTGGGGACGGACCGGCCGCCGCCCCGGGGAGGTCGCTGGCGAACGGGTCGGTGGTCATCGCCGCGATCACCAGCTGCACCAACACCTCGAACCCGTCCGTGATGGTGGCCGCTGGGCTGCTCGCGCAGCGGGCGGTCGCCCGCGGCCTGCGTCCCCCGGCGCACGTCAAGACCTCGATGGCGCCGGGGTCCCGCGTCGTCACCGACTACCTCACCCAGGCCGGGCTGATGGAGCCGCTGGCCGCGCTCGGCTTCGAGGTGGTCGGCTACGGCTGCACCACCTGCATCGGCAACAGCGGCCCCCTCCCGGACCCGGTGGCGGCGGCCATCGAGGCCCAGGACCTCACCGTCGCCGCGGTGCTGAGCGGGAACCGCAACTTCGAGGGGCGGATCCACCGCGCGGTGCGCGCCGCCTACCTCGCCTCGCCGCCCCTGGTGGTGGCCTACGCGCTCGCCGGCACCGTCCTCTTGGATCTCACCCACGACCCGCTCGGGGTCGACCGGGATGGCCGGCCGGTTCGCCTCGCCGACCTCTGGCCGTCCCCGGAGGAGATCGCCCGGGTGACCGCGACCGCGGTCCAGTCCGGCTTCTTCACGAAGCAGTACGGCGAGATCTTCGAGGGCGACGCCCACTGGCGGGCGATGGCCGCCCCCACCGGTCCCCTCTTCGCCTGGGACCCGGCCTCCACCTACGTGCGCGAACCCCCCTTCCTGCAGGGGGGACGCGAGCCGGCGCCGGTCGCCGACATCGTCGGCGCCCGGGTCCTGGCGCTCCTCGGCGACTCGGTGACGACCGACCACATCTCCCCCGCCGGGAGCATCCCCGCCAGCGGGCCCGCCGGGCTCTGGCTGCAGGCGCAGGACGTCGCCGAGCGGGACTTCAACAGCTTCGGAGCGCGCCGCGGCAACCACGAGGTGATGGTGCGCGGCACCTTCGCCAACGTCCGCCTCCGCAACCAGCTCGCCCAGGGCCGCGAGGGCGGCTACGCGGCGCACCTTCCCGACGGCGAGATCGGCACCGTCCACGACGTGGCCGGGCGGTACCAGGCCGAGGGGACGCCGCTCTTGGTGATCGCCGGGCGTGAGTACGGCGCCGGCAGCTCACGGGACTGGGCCGCCAAGGGCCCCCAGCTGCTCGGGGTCCGCGCCGTGCTGGCCCAAGGCTACGAGCGGATCCACCGTAGCAACCTGGTCGGGATGGGCGTGCTGCCGCTGCAGTTCCGCGCCGGGGAGGGGGCGGAGAGCCTCGGCCTCACCGGCCGCGAGACCTACACGCTGCGCGACCTCGCAGCCCGCCTGCGGCCGCGCGCCGAGCTCAGCCTCGAGGTGCGGGCCGAGGACAGCCCGATGCGCACCATCCCGGTCCTCTGCCGCATCGACAGCGCCGCCGACCTCGCCACCTACCGGGCCGGGGGCGTGCTCCCGCTGGTGCTGCGGCAGATGCTGTCAGCCTGAGCGGCCGGCGGGCCGCCCGGCTCACAAGGACCCGCGACGTGCGACCCACTCGATCGGCTGCCCGGTGATGCGTGCGATGCGTTCGAAGTCCTCGTCGTAGTGCCAGACGATCGCCCCGGCCTCCTCGGCCGCGGCCGCGATGATGAGGTCCGCGATCTTGACGCTGCGGTGGTGAAGGCCCCCGGCATGAGCCAGCCGCTGCTGGACCTGCAGGGCGCGGGCGAACGCGGAGCCGGTGGTGGGGATGGGCAGCAGGGCGGCGAGCTCCTCGGCGAGCCCGTCGTAGTCGGCGGCGGAGCGCGCTGACCAGAGGATCTCGAGACGAACCTCGTCACAGAGCCCCAGTCTGTCGCTGGCGAGCTCCCCACGCCAGCGGTCGGCGACAGCGGGGTGGCCGGAGTGGTGCCACGCGCTGGTGTCGACGCAGAGCACCGTCACCGCGTGGGCCGGACGCGGGTGAGGATCTCTCGCGACCGATCCACCCCGGCGCCGGTTGCGATCCGCTCGGCAAGCCGCCGGCGCAAGGATCGCCTGGCCACCTCGCGCAGGGCCGCGTCGACAGTGTCCTTGAGCCCCGCGGTGCCCAACGCTGCCTGAGCGCGGGCGAGAAGGTCATCATCGACATCAAGGGTGGTACGTCTTGGCATGCCTACTCAGTATAGCAAGACCACCCTCGTCAGTATAGCTGCGCGGACCAGGCTGAAGAGCCCATCCCTCCCGCGACCACCGGTCCCTGGACGGCGTCGACGAGCAGGGCGGCACCATCACGGGCCGGCGACGATGCGACCTCCCAGCTCCCGGCCCGGTCGCCTCGTCTGGTACCCCCAGCAGGACTCGAACCTGCGCACCCGGCTCCGGAGGCCGGCGCTCTATCCGCTGAGCTATGGGGGCCCGCGGACCCGTCAGTATAGCCCCGCCGGGGACGCTCGCCGCGGGGGCGCCAAGCGCCCGCGACGGGCTACTCCTCGTCGTCCTCGATCGCGAACATGAGGCTGTCCTGGACGTCGTAGAGGGCGTCCATCCAGTCCGCGATCGGCACCTCCTCGGGCGACCGCTGGGCCAGGGGGTGGGCCTCCCCGTCGACGAACTCCTTGCAGAGGCCGCGCAGCTCCATCGGCAGCTCCGCCTCGTCGGCGATGTTGAGCTGCTCCAGCTCGTTGAGGAGGCGGTCGATGTAGCGGATCTTGTTGCGGCGCGCATACCGCTGGGTCCTCTCGACCTCTCCCCGATGCTCGAGCCGCGTGATGGCGACGCATGTTTCTTCGATCGTGGGCACAGTCGCTCCTCAGGCACAGTTGGGCCCGGCACGGCGCGGCCGCACGCGCCGCGCGCCTCGCCTCCATCGTAGGCGCCATCGGCCGACTCGTCAAGAACTTCCGCGCATCACCCCCCGGAACCCGGCGGCGGAGGTGTGCCCATCGGCCGGACCCGGCGGACCTCGCCGGCCTCGACCACCCGCTCGCCGCGGGCGGTGCCGAGCCGGAGGCCTCCCCCCGGAGCGAGCCCGAGGACCACCCCCCGGACCGGTCCGTCCCGGCCCTCCGCGGTCACCTCCGTGCCCCGGCTGCGGTCGAGCCGCCACCAGGCGTCGGCCACCCACGAGGCGCCCTCCGCGAGCCAGCGGCGGTAGCCGCGCCAGAGGCCGCCCAGGAGGGCCCCCGCCAGCGCGGTGCGGTCGGGGCCGGCTCCGTGGTCGACGCAGCTGGTGGCGAGCCCCGCCAGCTCCTCGGGCCACTCCCACTCCGCGACGGCGTGGTTGCAGCCGATCCCGACCACCACCGCGGGCGGCGCCGGGGGCGGGCCCGCGGGGACGACCTCGATCAGCACCCCGGCCAGCTTGCGGCCGCCCGCGAGGCAGTCGTTGGGCCACCGCAGCGAGACGTCGGCCACCCCCTGCGCCTGCAGGGCGTCCGCGACCGCGACCCCGGCCGCCAGGCTGAGCCCCCGCAGGCGATCGGGGGCCAGCCCCGGACGCCAGAGCATCGAGGCGAGGACAGCCGACCGCGGCGGCGCCCACCATCCCCGCCCGCTCCGCCCCCGCCCCCGGGTCTGGACCTCGGCCACCAGGGTCCAGCCCTCGGGGACCCCGGCCGCGGCGGCGAGGCGGGCGCGCGCCTGGGTGCTGTCGGTCCGGGCGACCACGCGCAGCGGCCCCGGGCAGCCGGCGGCGGCCACCCGCTGGACCAGTCGGGCGCGGTCGATCGCGCCCCGCGCCGGGGGCGGGCCGGCATCGGCGGGGGCGGGGGGCGGCGCGGGGCGGGCTGGCACGTGGGTGTCCGCTCTCTATACTGCGCCCCCATGGATTCCACCGAGGCGGTCGTCATCTTCAGCTCCTTCCTCAAGCTGACGGGCGAGATCGAGGTGATGGCGCCGCTCCGCCTCTCCGACGTCGTCAACCGCCGCGCCGACTTCCTCGACGTCCGCAACGTGTCCCTGGAGCCGCTCGCGAGCAGCTACCCGGTGGTCAGCCATGTCGAGCCATCGGCCCTGGTGGCCAAGGCCTCGATCGTCTTCGTCGCCCCGGTCCGGGACCAGGCGCCCGAGGAGGGGCGGCGACGGCCGCTCCTGGTCGAGAAGGTGATCCGCCGCGTCGCGATCAGCACCGACGCCTTCTCCCTGCTCTGCGAGGTGTTCCTCGAGCCGCGGCTGGGGCTGCGGGAGACGATCGAGCGCAACCTCGACGACTTCATCCCGGTGCGCAACCTCAGCGCGGTCTGGGTGCCCGCCCTGGCCCGCGAGCCGGTCAGCGTCCAGCGCCCGTTCGCCCTCCTCCAGCCCCGCCGGATCCTCAGCTTCGCGGAGCGGGAGGACGTCGTCAGTTGACCCCGCCCGGGCCGGGGCGCCGCGAGCGCCTCGACCCCACGGTCTTCCGCCTCCCGGTGGTGAAGATCCGCCAGGGCTACTACTCGGATGCGTACTTCAACCACACCCTGACGGTGCTGGCGCGGGACCGCCGCCACCCGATGGTGGCGATGCAGGTGTTCCAGCGCAAGCGGGCGGTCCTGGGCGGGATCGACGAGGCGATCGCGCTGATCAAGCTCGGCTCCAAGCGCTGGACCGGGCTCACCGTCCGGGCCCTCTACGACGGCGACGAGATCGAGCCCTGGGAGCCGGTGCTCACCATCGAGGGCGACTACGGGCTCTTCGCCCACCTGGAGACCGTGGTCCTCGGGGTGCTCACCCGGCGCACCCGGGTCGCCACCAACGTCCGCCGGGTGGTGGAGGCCGCCCGCGGGAAGCCGATCATCTTCTTCCCCGCCCGCTTCGACCACCACGCGGTCCAGACCGGCGACGGATGGGCCGCCCACGTGGCGGGGGCGATCGGCGTCTCCACCGACGCGCAGGCGTCCTGGTGGGGCGCCCGCGGCATCGGCACCGTCCCCCACGCCCTCATCGCCGCCTACGGGGGGGATACGGTGCGGGCCGCCCTGAAGTTCGCCGAGCACGTCGACCCCGACGTCCAGATCACCGTCCTCGTCGACTTCGACAACGACTGCGTGGGGACGTCGCTGGCGGTGGCGCGGGCGCTCGGCCCCCGCCTCTGGGGCGTGCGCCTCGACACCTCCCAGCACCTGGTCGACCGGAGCATGCTGCCCCTCATGGGCGAGGCCACGCCGGTGGGGGTGACCCCCGAGCTCTGCCGGATGGTGCGGGCCGCCCTTGACGAGGCCGGCTTCTCGGGGGTCCAGATCGTCGCCAGCGGCGGATTCACGGCCGGCCGGATCGCCGACTTCGAGGCGGCCGGCGTCCCCGTCGACGCGTATGGGGTGGGAAGCGCCTTCTTCACCGGCCGGTTCGACTTCACCGCCGACATCGTCCGGGTCGACGGCCGCCCCTGCGCCAAGGCCGGGCGCCACGAGCACCCCACCGAGCGGCTGGAGCCGGTGGCGTGACCGGGGCGCCGCCCCAGGACGCCGCCAGCCTGGTCCTCGTCCGCGACGGAGGCGACGGCCACGGGCCGCTGGAGGTGCTCCTGCTGGAGCGGCCAGCGTCGGCCGGGTTCGCCCCCCGGGCCCACGTCTTCCCCGGGGGGCGGGTGGAGGACGCCGACCGTGAGGCGGGGTCGGCCGCAGGCCCGGTCACGGCGGCCCCCGACCGGCGCGCCCTTCGGGTCGGTGCGCTCGCCGCGGTGCGGGAGTGCTTCGAGGAGACCGGGATCCTCTGCGCCGTCGACGGCCGGGACCGCCCACCCGCGCCGGCGCGGGTGGCCGCCCTTGCGGGCGTCCGCGACCGGCTGCGCGACGGCGACGCGGGTGCGCTCGGCCCCGCGCTCGCCGCGGCCGGGCTCCGGCCCGACCTGGACGGCCTGGTCCTCTGCGCCCACTGGATCACCCCCGCCGGCCTCGCCCGCCGCTACGACACCCGCTTCTACCTGGCCCTCGCCCCGCCCGGCCAGGACGCCGCCGACGACCCCCGCGGCGAGCACGTCCGCCATGCCTGGGCCGAGCCGCGGATCGCCCTCGCCGAGGGCATGCGCGGCGCCCGGCAGCTCCTGCCCCCCACCCGGGCGGTGCTCCGGTCGGTCGCCGACGGCGGCTCGGCGGCAGCAGCCCTGGTGGCGGCGCGACTCCGGCCGGTCGCGACGGTGACACCCGACCTCCGCGACATCACCCCCGACCGCGTGCCGGGGCTGGACGGGGCGGTGCTGCGCGGCGCCCATGGCGGCTGAGGCGGACGGGACGCCCGGGGTGCCGTCGGGGTCGCTGCCGGTGACCCGGGTGCTGGCCCCAAACCCCGGGCCGATGACCGGTCCCGGCACCAACACCTGGCTGGCGGGCGACGATGAAATCACCGTGATCGACCCGGGACCGGATGACGGCGGCCACCGGAGGGCGATCCTGGCGGCCGCCGGAGACGGCACGATCGTGCGGATCGCCTGCACCCACGGCCACCCGGACCACCGTGAGGGGGCCGCCGCGCTGGCGGCCGAGCTCGGGGTCGGGGTCGCCGTCTTCCACACCGTCGCCTGGGGCGCGGGCGAGCTGGCCCTCCACGACGGGGACCGGCTGGAGGTCGGGCGGCAGGCACTCCGGGTGGTGCACACCCCGGGCCACGCACCCGACCACATCTGCCTGCTCGCCGAGGACGACGGCGCCTGCTTCACCGGTGACCACGTCCTGGGCGGGACGACCACCGTGATCGACCCCCCCGGCGGCGACATGGCCGGCTACCTGGACTCGCTGGAGCGCCTGCGCCGGCTCCGGCCGCGGACCCTCCTCCCCGGCCACGGCGACATCCTCGCCGATCCCGACAGCGCGATCGAGGCGGTCCTCCGCCACCGGGCCGCTCGCGAGGCCCAGCTGCTGGCGGCCCTCGGGCCCGGGCCCGCCAGCCCCACCCAGCTGGTGCCCCTGGTCTACCGCGGGGTCGAGACCGTCCTCTGGCCGATGGCGGCCCGGACCGTGCTCGCCCACCTCCTCAAGCTGGAGGGCGAGGGCCGGGTCGAGCGGGTGCCGGCCGAGCCCGGCGGCGAGGAGCGCTTCGCCCGCCGCGGCTGACCCCGGGCGTCAGCCGGCGACGACGAAGGGCAGGTGGGCCAGGGTGCGGGTCATCACGCCGGTCGGGCCCCTGGGCACCAGCCGGGCCAGGCCGGGCTGGTCGTTCCAGGCGGCCCCGGCGATGTCGAGATGGACCCAGGGGCGCTCCCCGACGAACCGGCGCAGGAAGACGGCGCCGTTGATCGACCCCGCGGCGCGGACCTCGGCCGCGTTCTTGATGTCGGCGACGTCGCTCTCCAGCACGAAGTCGTGCTCGGGGAACATCGGCAGCTCCCAGACCCGCTCCCCGGCCCGCGCGGCGGCGGCGCGGACCTGGTCCAACAGCCGCGGGTCGTTGCTCATCGCCCCGGTGACGGAGTGGCCGAGGGCGACCGACACCGCCCCGGTCAGGGTGGCGACGTCGACCAGGTGGGTGGCGCCGAGCTTGATCGCGTAGGCGAGCGCGTCGGCGAGCACCAGGCGGCCCTCCGCGTCGGTGTTGGTGATCTCCACCGTGGTGCCGCTCATCGCCCGGACCACGTCCCCGGGCTTGGTGGCCCCGCCCCCGGGCATGTTCTCGGTCAGCGGCACCACCCCCATCACCGGGATCGGGGGCCGCAGCTGGGCGATCACCCCCATCGCATTGATCACCGCGGCGCCGCCGCTCATGTCGGCCTTCATCGTGGCCATCCCAGCCGCCGGCTTGATCGAGATCCCGCCCGAGTCGAAGGTGATCCCCTTGCCCACCAGGGCCAGCTCGGTGGCGCCGCCGGCGCCGTCCGGGCCGCGGTAGCGGAGGACGACCAGGCGCGCCGGCTCGTGGGAGCCCCGGGCGACCGCCAGGAGGGTGCCCATCCCCAGCGAGGCCATGTCCGACGGCTCCAGCACGTGCGCCTCCAGCCCGGTCTCGCGCGCCAGGGCGACCGCCTCCTCCGCCACCAGGGACGGGGTGAAGCGGTTGCTCGGCCGCCACTGCCAGCGGCGGACGGTGTTGGTGGCGTCGGCGAGCAGCCCCGCCTGCCGGGCGGCGGCCTCCAGGCCCGGCTCCGACGCGCCCAAGCCCATCACCACCACGGCGCTGATCGTCCCGGTGGGGCGGGGGGTGCTCCGGTCAGCGTCGGTCTCGGAGTTGGCGAGCCCCAGCCCCTCGACCGCGCCGCGCAGCGCCGCGGCCGGGTCGCCGCCCAGGGCCGCGACCACCTCGGGGTCGAGGGCCACCGCCACCCGCGCGGCGGTGCGCTTCAGCCGCCGGCCGCACAGCTCCAGGGCATTGCGCAGGCGATAGCCGTCGAGGAGGGCCGCCGGGCCGAGCGCGACCAGGGCGACCCGCCCCACCGGCAGCCGCCCCAGCGTCGGCACCACCATCCGGGCCGGGAACTCGGACCGGGCCTCGCCGGTCGTGCGCGCCTCGGCGAGCAGCCCTCCCAGGGCCTGATCGGCGGCCGCCGCCACCGGCCCCAGCGGCAGGCCCTGGAGGTGGGGCAGCACCAGCGCGTCCGCCCGCAGGTCGCCGAGGTCCCCCGCCGTCAGTGCTACATCCACGTGCCCACGCTCCTCGCATCCGGACCGGTCCATCCCCCGCGACGAGGGGCGGACCCCCATGGTAGCGGCGGTCCGGCGGGCCACCCTCCGCTCAGGCGGGCGGCCCCGGGGGGCGCGGACGGTCCCGGCGGGTGCCGAGGCTGGCCCGCAGCGCGGCCACGTCGGCCGGGGTGAATCGGTTGCGCCCGATCGCGTCGACGCCGTGGGGGACGGCCCGGCCCTCGCGGATCCAGTTGATGACCACCTGCGGCTTCACCCCCAGCAGGCGCCCCACCTCGACCGGGCCGTAGAGGGGCGTCTCCGGCTCCTCCGGCGGCTCCGGCCCATCCGGCTCCTCCGGCGTCTCCGGCGGTGGCGGCACGGCGGGGGGTGGCCGGGAGCGGCGGGCGGCGCGCCCGCCTCAGTGATGGGGGTCGAAGCGGATCGCGTCGACCTCCGGCAGCCATTCGCGCACCGCCTGGGCCAGGCGCCGCCGGGTCGCCGGGGTCAGGACCGGGAGGTAGTTGGAGGTGGCGTGGGCATCGATCACGACCGTCCCCGGGAGCGGGCGGCTGGCGTGCACGCTGCTGGCTCCGGCGGCGTCCGCCAGGAGCGAGCGCACCCGGGAGGTGAGCTCCGCATCCGTGATCCGGTCGGCTCCCGCGCTCCCACCGGACATCCCCTCGATCATCGCAGAGCCCGGGCCCGGGTCGCACGCGACCGTGGCGTTGGGGATAATCCGCCCGTGTCTCGGTTCGTGCCGGTGGCCCAGGTGGCGGAGATCCCCCCCGGCACCGGCCGTGTGGTCGACGCCGACGGGGTGGAGGTGGCGGTCTTCAACGTGGACGGAGTCTTCCACGCGCTGGAGAACGCCTGCGCCAGCGGCGGACCGATCGGGGAGGGGACGCTCCGGGGCGCCGTGGTCACCTGCCCGTGGGACGGCGACACCTACGACGTCCGGACCGGGGTGTCGCCCGCCTCCGATGCCATCTTCGTGAAGCGATTCCCGATCCGGGTCGATCGCGACGGCACCATCGCGGTCCAGCCCGAGCCCACCGACGACGAGGACCTCTGACGCTCCCCCCGTCCGGGCCGCCAGCCGCCGCCCCGGGCGGGGAGCCGCCGGGGGCCGGGGGGCCGATCCTGGCCGCGCTGGACGTCGGATCGAACACCATCCACCTGCTGGTGGCCACCGCCACCCCGGCCGGGCTCCGGTCGCGGCGCCATCGGGTGGTCCTGGCCCGGCTGGGCCGGCGGGTGGCGGCCCACGGCCGCCTCGGTCCGGAGGACGTCGCCGCCACGGCCGCCACGGTGGCGGCGATGGTCGAGCTGGCGCGGCGCGCCGGGGCGCTCCGGATCGAGCTGGCGGCGACCGAGGCGGTCCGCCGCGCCGCCGACCGCGAGGAGCTCGTCTCGGCCGTCCGCCGGCGCTGCGGCCTCTCGCTCCGCATCCTCAGCGGCGACGCCGAGGCCCGCCTCAGCTTCCTCGGGGCGACCGCCGGCGGGGTGGACGGCCTGGACCGAGACACCGAGGTGGTGGTCATCGACCTCGGCGGGGCCAGCACCGAGATCTGCCTCGGCCGCGGCACCGACCTGCGCACCGCGGTGAGCCTCGCCATCGGGAGCGACGCCCTGATCGAGCGTCACCGGTTCCACGACCCGCCCACACCGGCCGACCGCGCCGCCGCCGCCGCCACCATCCGGGAGGCGCTCGCGGCGACCCCGGCCGGCGCTCCCCGGATCGGGCTGGCGACGGGGGGGACCGCTGCCAACCTGCCCGCCCTGCTCGGCCGCCGCCGACCCCCCGGCCGCGAGGACACAGCCGAGCTCGGGCCCCCCGGCGACGACCTGCCGGTCGCCGTCTCCGCCCGGGACCTGGCCCGAGCCCGAACGGTGACGGAGCGAGGCCCCAGCTCCGAGCTCGCGGCTGCCACCGGCCTCCACCCCGACCGCGCCCGGCTGCTGGCCGGCGGCACCCAGCTCTTGGAGGAACTCGCCCGCCACTACGGTCTGGGGGGCCTCACCGTGACCGAGCGGGGCCTGCGCGACGGGCTCCTCCTGGAGGGGATTCGCTCCGATCCCGTACCCTGAGCCCGATGGCGCTCTTCGACTTCCACACCCACACCACCATCTCCGACGGCGCCGCCGACCCGCTCACGATGGCCCGGCGCTGCCTCGCCAACGGCTACGCCGCCTACGTCTGCAGCGACCACGTCGACGCCGCGACGGTCGACCTCCGGGTGCCCCAGATCGTCGCCGCCTGTGCCGAGGTGGCCCGAGCGCTCGCGCTCCCCGCGATCCCGGCGGTGGAGATCACCCGGGTGCCGCCGGAGGCGGTCGCCCGGGTGGCCGCCCAGGCCCGCCGGCTCGGCGCGCGGGTGGTGGTGGTCCATGGCGAGACGCTCGGCGACCACCCCCAGCCCGGGCTCAACCTCGCCGCCGCCCGCTGCCCCGACGTGGACATCCTGGGCCATCCCGGGCTGATCACCGCCGCCGCCGCCGCCGCGGCCCGGGAGTCCGGGGTCCATCTCGAGATCACCGCCGCCCCCCTCCATGCGATGACCAACGGCCACGTCGTCCGGGTCGCGCTCTCCGAGGGCGCCCCGCTCCTGCTCGACTCGGACGCCCACCGCCCCGACTCCCTGCTCACCGCGGCGCGCGCCGAGCAGCTCCTGCTCGGCAGCGGGCTCCGTCCGGAGCAGGTCGAGGCGGTGCGGGCGCGGGCCGCGCTGGCGCTGCTCGCCCGCCGCGGGATCGAGATCCCGGAGCCCGCCCCCGCCGGAGCCTGATCGCGCCGGCCGCTCAGGGCCCGAGGCGCGCGGCGGCGAGGGGATTGGGCGGCGCCGACGTCGGGGTGCCGGCCGGCGTCGGGGTGGTGACCGGCGTCGGGGACGGGACCGGCGTCGGAAGGGGTGACGGGGTCGGGCTGGGCGGCGGCGCCGTCGGCGTGGGCGGCGGCGCGGTCGGCGTCGGGCTGGGAGCGGCCGTCGCGGTCGCGCTCGGCGCCGGGGTGGGGGTCGGCGTCGCGGTCGGGCTCGGCCGTCCCGTGGGAGTGGCGGTCGGGTGGGCGCGCCGCCGCGGGGTCGGCCTCGGGACCGGGGTGGGCCGGGGCGCGCAGCCGACGATGCAGGGCGTGGGCACGGCCGGGGGCAGGGCGACGACGTCGTTGAGCCGCCGAACGGTGAGGACGCCCCGATCGGCCCCGAAGCTCACCACCACCAGGTCGCCGGGGACCAGCGCCCCGAGACGGGTGGGCTGCCCGTCGATGAGGATCCGGCTGGAGCGCCGCACCGCGGCGGTGACGGGGGCCTGGCCCTCGGGCGCGACCGTCAGGGTCGAGGCGGGCAGGGTGATGGCCACCACGGTGCCGGTCACCTGGCTGCCGGCGTAGGCGAGGGCGAACCGATTGGGCGTCGCCAGGACGACCGGGCCCTCCTGCTGGACGGGCAGGCTGGGCCCGGCGCTGATGCTGATCACCACCGCCACCGCCGCGACCAGGACCACCACCACCGCGGTGGCGCCGAGGACCGCCAGGGTCAGGCGCGGCGCGCTGAGGCCCCGGAGCGCGGGCCGCCACCCGCCGGCCGCCCTGGCCCGGCGCCGGGCCAGGGCGGCGCGCCGGCGCGGGGGCCGTCCCGGGGGCTCTGCGTCGGGGAACGGCACCTCGCCACCTCGTTGACCATGACCGAGCCGACCGCGCGGCGCGCCGGCCCGCCGGGGGTGGGCGGCGCACGCCCCGACCGGGCGCGAGTATAGACGACGGTCGCGAGGACCGGCGCCGCCGAGGCCGGCCGGCGGCGCCCGCTACCATGGCCTCTCACCATGGCGTCCGACGACGATCCTGCCGTGTACGAGGCCCGGTGGCGCGCCCGCTGGGCGCGCGACGGCCAGGACCACGTCGACCTCGCCCACGCCGCAGCCCCGTACTACAACCTCATGATGTTCCCCTACCCCTCCGCCGAGGGGCTGCACGTGGGCAACATGTTCGCCTTCACCGGCGCCGACATCCACGGCCGCTTCCAACGCCTGCAGGGGCACGACGTCTTCGAGCCGATCGGCTTCGACGCCTTCGGCATCCACAGCGAGAACCACGCGATCGTGGTCGGCCGCCACCCGATGGAGCTGGTGCGCCACAACGTGGCCCGCTTCCGAGCCCAGCTGGAACGCCTGGGCGCCCAGTACGACTGGTCCAAGGCGGTGGACACCACCGACCCCCGCTACTATCGCTGGACCCAGTGGCTGTTCCTCCAGCTCTGGAAGGCCGACCTCGCCTACCGCGCGACCCGGCCGGTGAAGTGGTGCCCCCGCGACCTCACCGTGCTCGCCGACGAGCAGGTGCTGGCCGACGGGACCTGTGAGCGCTGCGGCGCCACCGTGCTGGAGCGAGAGCTGGAGCAGTGGTTCCTGCGCATCACCCGGTTCGCCGAACGGCTGCTGCAGGGCCTGGACCGACTCGACTGGTCGGAGACGACCAAGGTGGCCCAGCGCAATTGGATCGGCCGCAGCGAGGGCGCCCACATCGACTTCCCGATCGACGGCGCCGAGCCGCTGCGGGTGTTCACCACCCGGCCCGACACCGTCTTCGGCGCCACCTTCATGGTGCTGGCCCCGGACCACCCCCGCACCCTGGAGCTGGCCGATCCGGGGCAGCGGGATCGGGTCGCCGCCTACGCCGCCGAGGCGGAGCGGCGACGGGTGGCGGGCCGGCACGCGGAGGGCGGCCTGGCCCGCGGGATCGCCCTCGGCCGCAGCGCGCGCCATCCCCTCACCGGGGCCGAGCTGCCGCTCCTGACCGCGGAGTACGTGCTGAGCGGGTACGGCACCGGCGCGATCATGGCGGTGCCGGGCCACGACGAGCGCGACCATGCCTTCGCCACCGCCTTCGGGCTTCCCATCGTCGAGGTGGTCCACAGCGATCAGGGCGTGGCTCGGGCCGCCCACCTCGGGAGCGGGACGCTGGTCAACAGCGGCGCCTTCTCCGGTCTGCCGGCCCCCGACCCGGCGCGGGGGGCGGTGCTGGCCGCGCTCCAGGCGCGCGGGGTGGCGGCCCCCGCAGTCCGCTACAAGCTGCGCGACTGGGGGATCTCCCGGCAGCGCTACTGGGGCCCCCCGATCCCGGCCGTCCACTGCCCCCGCTGCGGGGTGGTGCCGGTGCCGGAGTCCGAGCTGCCGGTCCTGCTGCCCCACGTGGAGGCGTTCCGCCCGCTCGGCACCGGCGCCTCCCCGCTGGCAGCGGTGCCCGAATTCGTCGAGACCCGCTGCCCCGTCTGCGGCGAGCCGGCCCGCCGCGAGACCGACGTCTCCGACACCTTCCTCGACAGCAGCTGGTACTTCCTGCGCTATCCCTCCGCCGACCGCGACGACGTCGCCTTCGACCCCGCGCTGACCCGGCGCTGGCTGCCGGTGGACACCTACATCGGGGGCAACGAGCACGCCGTCCTCCACCTCCTCTACGCCCGCTTCGTGACCATGGCCCTGCACGACCTCGGCTGGGTCGACTTCGAGGAGCCGTTCCCCCGCTTCCGGGCGCACGGGATGATCGTCAGCCAGGGCGCCAAGATGTCGAAGTCGCGCGGCAACGTCGTCAACCCCGACGGGTACATGGACCGCTACGGCACCGACAGCTTCCGGCTCTACCTCATGTTCATGGGGCCCTTCGACGAGGGCGGTGACTTTCGCGACCGCAGCATCCACGGCCCCTCCCGGTTCCTGGGCCAGTGCTTCCGTCTGCTCGCCCGCGTCGACGACGGCCCCGAGCCCCCGCCGCTGGCCCGCGCCCGCCACGCCTGCATCCAGAAGGTGACCCAGGACACCCCCCAGCTCAAGCTGAACACCGCGGTGGCCGCGCTGATGACCTACGCCCATGCCCTCCGCGACCATCCGGGCCCGGTGCCGCGGGTCAGCCTGCGCACCCTGGCCCAGCTCCTCGCCCCCTACGCCCCCCACGCGGCCGAGGAGCTGTGGCACCGGCTCGGCGGCTCCGGCTCGGTCCATCGCCAGCCCTGGCCCGCCTTCGACCCCGCGCTGCTGGTGGAGGATACCGTCACCGTGATCGTGGCCGTGGACGGCCGCAAGCGGGAGCAGCTGGTGGTGCCGCCCGGGACCTCGGCCCCCGAGCTGGAGCGGATGGCGCTGGCGCTGCCGCGGATCGCCGCGCTCCTGGACGGCGGGCGGCCGGCCCGGGTGGTGGTGGTCCCCGACCGCCAGGTGAACCTGGTCCGGGCCCGCCCCTGACCCGGCGCGAGCCCATCGGCCGGGGCGGCCTCGGCGCCCCGGCCGGTGGAGGTCC
>DAHUZL010000135.1 GCA_027306655.1 Candidatus Dormiibacterota bacterium | reverse complement strand
GAGGCGCGAGCGGCCGCCGGCGCCCGTCGGCCTCGATCGCGGCGGTCCCGAGGCCCAGGTCGCCGGCCGCCCACCCGGGGCCGAGGGCTCCCGCCACCCCGGCCACCACCACGGCGTCCGCCGTCCCCGGCCAGCTCGGGGCGGGGAGGTCCACCGGGCCCATCCCGGTCAGCCAGAGCTCGGCCGGGCCGCGCCGCCAGGCGCGCCGCACCCCCGCGGGGGGGGCGACCTCCCGCCATCCCCCACGGGATCGGCGCACCGCTCCCGCCTCCCAGTCCAGGGCGCAGGCGACCACGATCCGGGGCGGGCCCGGGGCGGCCCCCGCGCCCCCGGGGTGCGCCCGCCCCGGGAGCCGCCACCGTCCGGGATCAGCGCCGGTCAGGGCGGCGAGCCCCACCGCCGCCAGCACCAGGGCCAGGCTCGGCGCCGCCGCCGGCGCGATCCCGAGCCGCAGCGCCAGGACCAGAGACTCCGCCTCCACCAGGGCGAGGAGGAGTACCGCCACCGCCACCAGGGCCCGCCCGTCCGCGCCCCCGCGACGGGGCCGCCCCCGGGTCACGACCGCGAGCACGCCGACCAGCACCGCCGCCACCAGCAGCCAGCCGCCGTAGTTGGCGAGGGGGACCCCGAACCACGGGCCGCCGTGCGGGTATCGGTAGATCCGGCCCAGCCACCAGCGGGCGCCGCGCAGCGCCAGCGGGTCGACGACGACGTCGACCGCGACCACGGTGACCACCGCGGCGAGCCAGCGTCCCCAGCCGCGTCCCCCCACCGCGCCGGCCAGCGTCCAGCCGCAGATCGCGAGCCAGGTGAAGCTGACGCTGTCGAAGATCGGCACCCCCGCGACCCGCCAGTCGTGTACCAACGCCACCTGGCGGTAGGCGTAGGCGCCGAACGGGACGCCGGGCCCGGCGGTCGACCCCCACTCCGCGGCGAAGGCGACGGCCCAGCCGACCGCCCCCAGCGCCAGCGCCCGGACCGCCCCGTAGCGCCACCCGATCAGGGCCAGACAGACGATCCAGGGCAGAAACGCGTACCAGCGCCCCACCACCGGCGCCCACGCCGTCATCGGAGCGCCACCGGCGCCGGCCGCGGGGCGAACCACGCCACCGCGTCCGCCACCGCCCGGTCGAGGTCGCCCGGATCCCAGCCCAGCTCCGAGCGCGCCCGGGCGGCGTCGACGAACATGGGATGGGCCGCCATCCGCACCGCGGTGAGGGGGATCGTGGGCGGTTCGCGGCGCCACCGCGCCGCCACCTCGGTCGCTCCCGCCGCCGCGGTGGCGAGGGCCAGCGGCAGCCGCCAGCGGGGCGCCGGCCGGCCCGCCACCGCGCCCACCCGGCGCAGCAGCTCGGTCATCCACAGGTTGCGATCGCCGAGGATGTAGCGGCGTCCTGGCACCCCGCGCTCCAGTGCGTCGACGTGGCCCTCGCCGACGGCGGCGACGTCGACCCAGTTGAGCCCGGTCGCCACCGTGGCGGGGATGCGGCCGGCCAGGAAGTCGCGGATGACCGCGCCGGTCGGGGTGGGGCGGACGTCGCCGGCTCCGATCGGCGTGCTGGGCAGCACCACCACCACCTCCAGCTGGTCGTCGCCGGCGGCGAGCGCGAGCCGATCGGCCGCCCACTTGGACCGCTTGTAGGGGCCGGCCAACGGCCCCGGGTCGGGGGCCACCATGGTCTCGTCGCAGACCCGGCCGGCGCGGGTGAAGGCGAGCACGCCGACGGTGCTGCAGTGCACCACCCGGCCCACCCCGGCGCGGCGGGCGGCGGCGAGCACGGTCCGGGTGCCGCCGACATTGGTGGCGATCAGCCGCTCCACCGCATCGGGCGCCAGCGCCAGCCGGTAGTCGGCGGCACAGTGGACGGCCCCGGTGCAGCCCCGGGCGGCGGCGAGGACGGCGTCGGGGTCGTCCAGCCCGCCCGGGCAGGCCCGTACCCCGTCGTGGGACGGCAGCGGGCGCCGGGTGCGCACCAGCGCGTGGACCGCGTAGCCGCGACCGAGCAGCGCCCGCAGCACGGCGCCGCCGACGAACCCGGTCGCGCCGGTGAGGAGGACCGTGCCCCGGGTCATCCCGTCCCCCGCCTGGCGGCCGGCGCCGGACCGGTCGGTCCGGGGAGGAGCACGTAGCCGTCGCCGCGCCGGGTGCGGAGCAGGCCGGGATGGTGCGGGTTGGCCTCCAGCTTGCGGCGCAGCCGATGGACGCACATGGTGACGGCCGCGGCGCTCGCCTCGGGGTCGCCGCCCCAGGCGCCCTCGACGATCTGGCGCCGTGACACCACCACCCCGGCGTTGAGGGCGAGGTACTCCAGCAGGTCCGCCTCCCGAGGGCTGAGGAAGTGGCGACGGCCCTCGATCCGGGCGCTCCGCGCGGCCGGCTCCACCGTCAGCGGCCCCACCCGCACCACCCGTCCGGCGGCGGACCGCTCGATCTCGAGGCGGCGGAGCAGCGCCTCGACGGTGGCGCGGAAGAGCGCGGGCGCGAAGGGCTTGACCAGGACATGGTCGGCGCCGGCGCTGAGGAGCGCGGGCGGGGCCTCGCCGGCGCCCTCCAGCACCACCAGCGGCGCGGAGCTCGACTCCCGCAGGCGGACGACGCCGGAGCGGCCGCCGAGGAGGGCGCCGTCGGCGACCACCAGGGCGACCGGGCGCTGCTGGAGGAGGTCGATCAGGGCGGCGGCGCTTCCCACCAACGGCGTGTCGGCCACCCCGAGCCGGTGGAGGAGGGTGGTGCCGAGAGCGCCGTAGTCGGGGTCGCTCTCCAGGATCGGGACCAGCACGACGGACCTCCTCAGGCCGACCGCTACGCCACCCTGCTCACGCGGCCGCGAGCACCCGCACGGTCGCCGCCACCGAGTCGGCGAGGGCGGCGAGGTCGTAGCCGCCCTCCAGCACCCAGAGCATCCGGCCCAGGGCAGTCTCGCCGGCGACCTGGGCCAGCCGGGTCGCGATCGTCCGGTAGGTGTCGGTGGTGAGACGGAGGTCGGCGAGCGGGTCGGCCGCGTGGGCATCGTAGCCGGCGCTGACCGCGAGCAGCTCGGGCCGGAACCCCCGCACCGCCGGCAGCACTCGGTCCTCGAATGCCGCCAGCCACCCCGCTGGCCCGGTGCCGGGGGATAGAGGGCAGTTGAGGGTGGTGCCCACCCCGCGGCCACGACCGGTCTCCCCGGCCCGCCCGGTCCCCGGGTAGTGGGGCAGCTGGTGCAGCGAGGTGTACAGGACGCTGGGGTCGTCGTAGAAGATCTCCTGCGTCCCGTTGCCGTGATGCACGTCGATGTCGACCACCGCGACCCGGCCGACCCCCAACTCCCGCTGCGCCACCCGCACCGCGACCGCGAGGGTGTTGAGGAGGCAGAACCCCATCGCGGCCGTGGCGGTGGCGTGGTGCCCGGGCGGCCGGACCAGGGCGAACGCGGCGCGGGCCCGCCCGGCGACGACCGCCTCCACGCCGGCGGTGCCGGCGCCGCAGGCCCGCAGCGCGATGTCGAACGATGCGGGGGCGCAGTAGGTGTCGGGGTCGAACCAGGCCCCGCCCCCGCGGCTCGCCGCCTCCACCCGGGCGACGTGGGCGTCGGCGTGGACCAGGCGCAGCCGATCGCGGTCCACCGGGCCCGCGGCCACCCGGGGAAGCCGGGCGAGGCCGGGGTCGGCGGCCAGCGCCGCGGCGATCGCCCTCAGCCGCGCCGGCGACTCGGGGTGGCCGGGGGCGGCATGGCCGTCTGTGTCGGCATCCTCCAGGAGAAGGAGCGGCACCGGCCCCGTGGGCAGCGTCGGGGCCCCTACTGGTCGAGCGACAGGATCATCTGCGGCTTGGCGATCTGGTGATCGGCCCGGGTGGCGGAGACCGCGGTCCCGACCGCGAAGAACTCGATGACGTGGCTGCCCCAGCCGTGGTTGTTCTCATGGATCTGGGCGCCGACGATCCCCTCGGCCTTGAGCTGGCCGGCCTCGGTCTGCATCCGCTCCATCGCCAGCTCGCGGGCGTCGTAGAGCGCCTGGGTGAAGTTGGGCATCTCCTGATTCTGACCGACCTGGCGCAGGAACTGGCCGATGCCCTGGTGGGCCACGTGGTAGACGCAGCTCCCCATCACCAGCCCGAGGGGGAAGTAGCCGGCCTGGAGCAGCGTCCAGAAGTCCTGGCCGGAGAGGTCGGACGTGAACGGCTTGCCCTGGGTGGTGCGGAACGGCTGCCCGCGGCCCTTGACGGCGGTGCCGATGGCCATGAACTCGGCGAGGTGCTCGCCCCACTCGTAGCGGTTGATCACCAGGCGCACCCCCACCACCCCGTCGGCGCCGAGCGCCCCCGCCTCCTCCTCCATCCGGGTCATCGCCAGCTCCCGGGCCTGGTACATCGCCTGGCTCAGCACCTGGAGCTCCTGGTTCTGCTTGAAGTTGGCGATCTGGACCCCGATGTGGTAGATCGAGCTCCCCACCACCAGCCCGACCGGGTCGTAGCCCGCCTCCTTGACGAGCAGGAACTCGTTGACGGAGAGGTCGCTGGTGAACAGCGACGCCCGACCGTCGCCTCCCCGCATCTCGCGGAGACGGCGGAGCGCATCCTCGGGCAGGTCCTGGGTCGACGCGGGCTGGTCGGTCATGCGCGGGTTACCTCCTCTCGGCGCGGTCCGCGCCGGTCACGTCGGGCGGTCACGGCGCCGGCACCCCCGCCGGGTCGGCTCGGTCGTGGAGCGGCACCACCAGCCGCGGCGACTGGCCGCGGTGCTCGGGCGTGTAGGCGACCACTGCGGTTCCGGCCGCCACCCACTCCACCAGGCGCCCCTGGACGCTCTCGTTGCCGGTCGCGAACTCGTGGATCTCGCGCTGCAGGTGGACCCCGACGATCCCCTCGGCGCCGAGCTGGGCGCCGTCGGCGCGCATCCGCTGGCGGGCGACCTGGAGTGCCTGGTGAAGGGCCGCGGTGAACGGGGTGACCTCCTGGTTCCACCAGCTGGAGACACTGCTCCAGCCCATCCCCATGGCGTTGAAGACCACCACCGCCTGCATCGCGCAGGCGCCCAGGACCAGCCCCGCCGGCATCCAGCCGGCCCGGACCAGCTTGCTGAACTCCTGCCCCGACAGGTCGGACGTGAACGGCTGGGGGAGCGGGGGCGCGCCGCTCCGCCGGACCGCGGTGCCGAGCGCGCTGAACTCGGCGAGGCCGGCGCCCCAGTCGTAGGGGCGGATGGTGAGGCGCACCCCCACCACCCCGTGCGCGCCGAGGCCCGCCGCCTCCTGCAGGAGACGCCCGATCGCCAGCCGGCGCGACTCGTAGAGCGCGTGGGAGAGCACCGGGTTCTCGGTGGCCCCGGTGGTGTAGGCCAGGCCGCCGAGGCCGAGCGACCCGCCCAGCCCGCCCCCGCCGAGGCCGACCCGGAGCGCGCTGATCCGGTAGATCGTGCTGCCCATCACCTGGCCGACGGGGTCGAACCCGACCTGGTGGAGGGCGGCGAGCTCGTCGACGGAGAGGTCGCTGGTCCACCCCTCGCCGCCCTGCGCCTGCCGCTGCAGCCGCTCCTGGGCCTGCAGCGGAAGCCGGCCCGCGGCCAGCTCCGCCTGGCTGCGCTGGTCGCGCTCGGCCGCCTCCGCCTGGGCGGCCCGGTCCGGCGCGGGGCGGGGGCGGAACCAGGGCATGCCTAGGTCACCAGCCGCCCGAGGGCGGTGCTGGCGGCGGCGTTGGTGGCCGCGCTCTGGGCCAGGGCCTGGCTCAGGGCATCGATCCAGGCGTCCAGGGGCATCACCTCGCTCTTGAGAGCGATCCCACGCACCACCCGGGTGCGCACCGCCTCCAGGCCGGCGGCGGCCGGGGCCAGCTGGAAGCGCTCGTCGCCGAGGTCGCAGCGGATCCGGGCGACCCGCTTGGGCTTGCGGAACCCGCCGGCCCGGTCCACCTGGACGCCGCCCGGCAGCGCTCCCTCCAGCTTCTGCGCCAGCACCTCCAGGAAGGTCGCCAGGTCGCGGGCGTCCGCCCGGAGCGAGGCCGCCACCTGCTCGAACTCCGGAGCCCCGCCCGACACGTCGAGGACGTCCATCACCCGTGGGCATGATAGCCGGGCGGCCTCCCCGCCACCGGGCCGGCGGCCGCCCGGTTGACGTGCCCCTCCCGCGAGCGCACCATATCCCGCCAATTGGAGGATGTCACCGAGCGCGTGCGGTGCTGGCGCCCGGTGGCTCGGGACCGCGGCCGGTCCCGGCAGCACGAGGCCCCCTAGGGAGGACCACGATGGCAGCGACCACGGCGTCAGGCCCGGCGTCGGAACAGACCGCCGCCGACCGCAGGCTCGATCGGCGGATGTCGGTGTGGCAGCTCTTCTTCCTGTCGATGGGCGGCATCATCGGGTCCGGCTGGCTGTTCGCGGTCCTCTCCGCCGACGCCACCGCCGGGCCGGCAGCGGTCGTGTCCTGGATCATCGGCGGGATCCTGGTCCTCTTCGTGGCCCTGAACTACGCCGAGATCTCGGGGATGATGCCCCGAAGCGGCGCCATCGTCCGATATCCGCACCTCACCCACGGCGGCTACACCGGATTCATCCTGGGCTGGGCCTACCTGCTCTCGGCGGTGAGCGTCCCCGCCATCGAGGCCGAGGCGGTGGTCACCTACGCCAACACCTACATCCACGGCCTCGTCAACTCGTCGGCGGTGCTGAGCTGGCCCTCGGGCATCCTGCTGGGGATCGCGCTGATGATCCTCTTCTTCGTCATCAACTACGTCGGGATCCGCTTCCTCAGCCAGTTCAACTCCTTCGTCACCGGCTGGAAGTTCGTCATCCCCACCCTGACCTTCATCCTGCTGTTCCTCTTCTCCTTTCACTCCAAGAACTTCGGCGGCCTCAGCGGCGGCTGGACGCCCTATGGGGGGGCCCCGATCCTCAGCGCCGTTGCCACCAGCGGGATCGTCTTCTCCTACCTCGGATTCCGCCAGGCGCTGGACTTCGGCGGCGAGGCGCGCAACCCCCAGCGGGACATCCCCATCGCCACCATCGCCTCGGTGGTGGCCGGGATCGTCCTCTACGTCCTGCTCCAGCTGGCCTTCACCGGATCCATCGTCTGGCCCGGCTTCCACGTCCACACCGGGGCCTGGTCATCGCTCGCCACCACCGGGGCGGTCAACAACGCGCCCTTCTACGTGGCGATGAAGTCGGCCGGCGTGGGCCTGCTGGGGGCCTTCGCCACCATCCTCCTCATCGACGCCTTCATCTCCCCGACCGGCACCGGGTACATCTACCTCGGCACCTCGACCCGGACGGTCTACGGCCTCTCGGTGGTGGGCTACCTGCCGAAGGCCTTCCAGGGCCTCACCGAGCGGTTCCGGATCCCCTGGCTGGCCCTGATCGCCTCCTCGGTGGTGGCCTGCCTCTTCTTCCTCCCGCTGCCGAGCTGGTACTCGCTGGTGGGGATCATCACCTCGGCCACCGTCCTCACCTACATCATGGGCGGGATCGGGCTCCCGGTCCTGCGCCGCACGGCCGGCTCGCTCCACCGTCCCTACCGGATGCCGTGGTCGGAGGTCCTCTCCCCGGTCGGGTTCCTGGCCGCGATCCTGATCGTCTACTGGTCCGGATTCCCCACCATCATGACCGTGCTGGGTGCGGTCTTCGTCGCCCTGCCGCTCTTCGTCTGGTTCTACGCGCCGACGCGGGGCTGGATCAATCCCGGCGCCGGAGGTGTGCTGGGCCTGGTCTTCCTGGTGCTCTGGATCATCACCCAGCGCTGGGGGCTGTGGGTGCTGACCACCGGCCTGCCCCTCGCCGCCCACCCCAGCTTCCCCATCCTGTACTTCGTCACCATCCTGGAGGTGGTCGGCTTCACCGCCAGCCTCTGGTTCCTCTGCAACGAGCAGGGACGCCGGGCGGTCGGCAGCACCTGGTGGCTGGTGATCTTCCTGCTGGCGATCATGGGGATCTCCTACTACGGGGCCTTCGGACCGCTGAAGGCGGCCGGCATCCCCTTCCCGGCTGACCTCCTGGTGGTGATCCTGGTGGGGGTCCTGGTGTATGGCTGGGCCGTCCACAGTGGCTTCGAGACCGAGGAGATCACGGCCATCGTGGCGACCGGGTCGGGTGTCGTCTCGGACGCGCCGGTGGCGGCCGTCGAGCGGCCGGGCGAGCGCCCGCCCGCTCCCCTGGGCCCGGCACCCTCGCCGTCGGGCTGATTCGGCGCCGGGATCGAGCCCGGGCAGCGGGGCCCACCCGCTGCCCGCGGCCCCCCGCGCCGGTCTCGGGGCCCCGGCCGCCGCCCCCCTATATTCGGGGGGTGGGTCGGGGGCCTCTGGATCACCCGCTGAGCGCCACCGGGTGGCGCCGTCTCCTGGTCGAGCCGCGCCGTCCGGCCTCGATCGCGGCCCGCCCCAACGCCCACTGGCTGGTGGTGGCGACGGTCTGCGTCGGCGCCTTCATGGGCCAGCTCGACGCGAGCATCGTCCTGGTCGCAGTGCCCAACCTGGAGCGCGCCTTCCACGGCACCCTGCCGGCGGTGGAGTGGGTGTCGATCACGTACCTGCTGGTGCTGGTGGCGATGGTGACCGCGATCGGGCGCTTCGCCGACATGGTCGGACGCAAGCTCCTCTACATCTACGGCTTCCTGATCTTCATCGCGGGCTCCGCCCTCTGCGGGCTCGCCCCCACCCTCGGCCTCCTCGACGGGTTCCGGGTGCTCCAGGCGGTGGGGGCGGCGATGCTGCAGGCCAACAGCGTCGCCCTGATCGTCCAGGCGATGCCCGACCACGAGCTCGGACGCGGGATCGGCGTCCAGGGCGCGGCCCAGGCGCTCGGGCTGGCCCTCGGCCCCAGCGTCGGCGGCGCGCTGATCGCGCTCGGGGGCTGGCGGCTCATCTTCTACGTCAACGTCCCGGCCGGGATCGCCGGCACCCTCCTCGGCTGGTACCTGCTCCCCCGCTCCCGCCACCTCGCCGCCCGGGTCCGCTTCGACTGGGCCGGCCTGGCGCTGTTCGTCCCGGCGGTGGCGGGGCTCATGTACGCGCTCTCCTTCGGGGACCAGGTGGGGTGGACCGACCTCCGGATCCTGGGCGCGCTGGTCGCGGCCGCCCTGCTGGGGGCCGCGTTCCTGGTCCGCGAGCGCCGCGTCCCCGCCCCCATGGTCAACCTCGCCCTCTTCGCCCGCACCCAGTTCACGGCCGGGATCGCGAGCGGGCTGCTCTCCTACCTGGTCCTCTTCGGGGTGCTCTTTGTCGCCCCCATCTACTTCGAGTTCGCCCACCACCTCGACTCGCGCGGGGCCGGGCTCCTGCTCACCCCGATGCCGCTGGCGCTGGGGGTGGTGGCCCCGTTCGCGGGCCGGCTGGCCGAGCGGGTCGGCGCCCGTCCGCTCACGGTGGGCGGGATGGTGCTGACCGCGGTCGGCCTGGGCCTGATCGCGATCACCCCCGGCACTGGCCTGCGCCTCATCCTGGAGCTGGCCCTGACCGGCGTCGGGCTGGGCGCCTTCACGCCGCCCAACAACGCCGCCATCATGGGCTGTGCCCCCAAGACGGAGTCGGGCGTCGCCAGCGGCCTGCTCAACATGACCCGCGGGCTGGGGACCACCATGGGGGTGGCCCTGACCGGCCTGGTGTTCGGGCTCGCCGCCGGCGCCGGCACCTCCAACGCCGACCATCCCGGTCCGGCCCGCGCCGGGTTCGTCGCGGCCGCCCTGTTCCTGGCCGGGACCGCGCTGGTCGCGGCCGCGCTCGCCGCCCTGCGCGGTCGCGCGACGCTGAGCCGGGACCCGACCGCCGCGGTCGAGGGCTGAACGGAGGAATGCGATGGAGCTCGGGGTGATCTTTCCGCAGCGCGAGATCGGCAACGACCCCGCGGTCATCCGCGCCTATGCCGAGGGCGCGGAGGCGGCCGGGTTCGCGACCCTGGGCGCCTACGACCATGTCCTGGGCGCGTCGGCGGACCGCCCCGGCGGGTGGGCGGGCCGGTACACCGACCGCGACGCCTTCCACGAGGTGTTCGTCCTGCTCGGGTTCCTCGCCGCGGTGACGACCCGGATCCAGCTGGGCACCGAGGTCCTGGTCCTGCCCCAGCGCCAGACCGCGCTGGTGGCCAAGCAGGCGGCCGAGGTGGACGTCCTCTCGGGGGGGCGCCTCCGCCTCGGGGTCGGGCTGGGCTGGAACGACGTGGAGTACCGGGCGCTGGGGATGGAGTTCGCGGACCGGGGCCGGCGGCTCCGGGAGCAGGTGACGGTGCTGCGCCGGCTGTGGGCGGACCCGGTCGTGACCGTGACCGGCCGCTCCCACGACATCCGGGCGGCGGGCCTCAACCCGCTCCCGCCGCGGCGGACGATCCCGATCTGGTTCGGAGGACGGGCGACCCCGGCCCTGCGGCGGGCCGCCGAGCTCGCCGACGGGTGGCTCGCGAACGTCCCCCTGGGACCGGAGCTGGACGGGGCGCTGGCCACCCTCCGCGCGGCGCTGGCGCAGGCCGGTCGCGACCCCGCCGGCTTCGGCATCGCCGGACGGGTCACGGTCCCTGACGATCCCGCGCCCGCCCTCCGGGAGCTGCGGGCGTGGGCGGAGCTGGGGGCGACCCAGTGCAGCCTCAACACGATGGACGCCGGGGTCGGCGCGCCCGAGGAGCACCTGGAGCGGGTGCGCCGGGTCAAGCGCGCGTGGGACGCGGGCTGAGACCGAGCCCGGCCCCGGGCGCGGCCGGGGCCGCCCGCCCCGCGGCGGGTCCTTAGACTGCGGCCCAGGATGCTGGCCCTGGTCGCGGACCCGACCGCCCCCGAGCGGATCGCCCTGCGCGAGCGGCCCGAGCCCGCGCCCGGGCCGGCCCTGACGGTGGTCGCGGTGGAGGCGGTCTCGCTCAACCGCGGCGAGGTCAACCGGCTCCAGAGCGCCGAGCCCGGGTGGCGCCCCGGCTGGGACCTCGCCGGCCGGGTCCTGGTCCCGGCCACCGACGGGAACGGGCCCGGGGTCGGCACCCGGGTCGTGGGGATCCTGCCCGACGGCGCCGGCTGGGCGGAGCGCGCCGCGGTGCCGGCGGCCAACCTTGCGCCTCTCCCCGACGCCGTCGCCGCCACCGACGCGGCCGCCCTCCCGGTGGCGGGGCTCACCGCCCTGCGCACGCTCCGGATGGGCGGGCTCCTCCTCGATCGCCGGGTGCTGGTCACCGGCGCCGCCGGCGGGGTGGGCCGCTTCGCGATCCAGCTGGCGCACCGCGCCGGGGCCGAGGTCACCGCGGTCGTGGGCGGTCCCGAGCGCGGGGCAGGCCTGGCCGAGCTGGGGGCCGACCGCGTGGTGGTCGGGATCGAGGCCGCCGCGGGCTCCTTCGACCTCATCCTGGAGGCAGCCGGCGGCGCCTCCCTGGCCGCCGCCCTCCGCCTGGTCGGGCAGGGCGGCACGGTCGTGACCTATGGCAACTCGTCCCGGGAGCCGACCACCTTCCTTGTCAACGACTTCTACACCCGGTGGGGGGTCAGCCTGCGCGGCTACTTCCTGCTCCAGGACGCGGGGCGCGAGCCCCCCGCCGCCGACCTCGGCCACCTCGCCCAGCTGGTCGCCGACGGCCGCCTCGCCCCGCAGGTGGACCTCGTCCTCGACTGGCGGGAGGCGGAGGGCGCGCTCCGGGCGCTCCGCGAGCGCCGGGTGGCGGGCAAGGCCGTCCTCCGGGTGGGGTGACCCGGCCCCGGCGGCCACCCGCCCGGGCTGCTACGGTCCCCCTCTGATGGCGCTCAACCCGAGCCGGCGCCCGCCGCGCCGGCTGCTCGCCGCTGGGCTGGGCCTGCTCGCGGTCCTGGTGCTGGTCCTGGTGGCGGGCCGGGACCTCCTCGCCAGCGGAGCGGTCCGCGGTCTCTCCCCGGCCGGGCGCGACCTCGTCACGGGCGGCTTCCTCGTGGTGGCGACGGTCCTGGCGGTGCTGGCGACCCGGGCCCTGGTGGCGGCCGCGTTCGGGCGCACGGCCGGCACCCCAGCCGCCACCTGGCGCACCGCCGCGACCTGGTGTGCCTACGTCCTGCTCGGGCTCGTCATCGTGGCCCAGCTCCGCCTCGACCTCTCCGGCCTCCTGGTCGGGAGCGCGGTGATCGGGGTGGTGCTGGGCGTGGGCGCCCAGACCTCGCTCGGCAACCTCTTCGCCGGTGCCGTGCTCCTGGTGGCCCGGCCGTTCTCGGTCGGGGCCTGGGTCCACCTCCGCACCTACCTCTTCGGCGGCTTCAGCGGCTCCGACTTCAGCGGCACCATCGTCCACATCGGCAGCTTCCACACCGTGATGAGCGTGGGCGGCCGGGCGGTGCACATCCCCAACAGCGCGATCCTGATGGCAGCGCTCACCACCGGTCCGATCCCGGTCCAGGTCGACCTCGACGTCGCCCTGCGCGCCGACGCTCCGCTCGCCGACATCGAGAGCCGGCTGGCCCTGGGCCTCGGCCTGCAGCCGCCCGCATCGGTCGCGCTCCGACCGCAGCGGGTGAGCCTCAGCGGCGACCCCGAGGTGAGCTGCCGGCTGCAGGTGGCGGCGCTCCGCCCGGTGGACGTCCGCCAGGTGGTGCGGCTATTGGCCGAGGCGGCGGCGGCCGCGGCCCCCCCGGCGAGCCCAGAATGAGGCGGTGGCCTCCATGACCGACCGCCACGCCTGGGCCGAGCCCGGCCCCGAGCAGGTGGCCGACGACGTCTTCCGGATTCCCCTCCCGCTGCCGGGCGACGCCCTGCGGGCGGTCAACGTCTACGCGATCCGGGACCGATCGGGGGTGGCGCTGGTCGACGCCGGCTGGGACACCCCCGCCAGCTGGGCCGCCCTCGACTGTGGCCTCCGACGCCTCGGCGCCGGCATCGGCGCGGTCCGGGTGGTGGCCGCGACCCACCTCCACAACGACCACATCGGCCAGGCCGCCCGCCTGCGCGACGACGCCGGCGCGGCGATCCTGCTGGGCGCCGGGGAGCGCCCCTCGCTGGAGCAAATCCGCCGCGACGAGGACCACGGCCGCGGACGGGTGGCGCGGCGGCTGCGCCGGCTGGGGGCCGCGGAGCTGGCGGCGCGGCTCGAGGCCGGCCTGGCCGGTGGGACCGAGCCGCCCGACCGCGCCCGATACGAGCTGCCCGACGTCTACCTGGCGGAGGGGTCGGCCGTGGTCGCCGGCGGACGGCCGTTGGCCGTGGTGCCCACGCCCGGGCACACGCAGGGTCACGTCTGCCTGTGGGACGAGGGCCGCCGGCTGCTGTACGCGGGCGACCACGTTCTCCCCCACATCACCCCGTCGATCGGGTTGGAGCCCGTCCCGGCCCGCCGTCCCCTGGCCGACTTCCTCCGCTCGCTGGGGCGGGTCCAGGACCTGCCCGCGGCCGCGGTCCTGCCGGCCCACGGGCCGGTCTTCGGCGACCTGCGGGGACGGGTCCTGGAGCTGCTGGAGCACCACGAGCGCCGCCTCCGGCAGTGCCGGGCGGCGCTGGAGCAGGCGGCGGCGGCTCCCGGGACGGCCGTGGACGCGGCCCTGGTGGCGGGCCGGCTGCGCTGGACCCGGCGCGAGCACCGGCTCCAGGACCTCGACGGGTTCAACCAGATGCTCGCCGTCGGCGAGACGGCGGCCCACCTCGACGTCCTGGTCGACCGGGGGGAGGCGGTCCAGGTCGAGCAGGACGGGGTCCTGCGCTACCGGCCGGGCATCCCCCCCTCGCCCGACCGGACCCCCGCCGCGGCGACCGCCCCGCGGTCCGCCGCCACCGCCCCCACGGAGCCCTTCCCATGATCAGCGTCCCTCCCATCGCCCGACCGCTGGCGTCGGTCAACCCCGCCACCGGGGAGCCGCTCGAGGCGTTCACGCCGCTGGACGCGGGGCAGGTGGCGGCGGCGATCGCCGCCGCCGACCGTGCCCAGCGCGACTGGGCGCGGGAGCCCCTCCCGGCCCGCGCCGACCGGCTCCGGGGCGTCGCCGCCGAGCTCCGGCTGGAGGCGGAGCGGCTCGCCCTGGTGATCACGCGGGAGATGGGCAAGCCCCTGGCCGAGGCCCGGGCCGAGATCGAGAAGTGCGCCGCCGCCTGCGTCACCTTCGCCGAGCAGGGACCCGGCTGGCTCGCCGACGTCGCCCTGGCGAGCGACTCCGACCGCAGCTTCGTCGCCTTCGCCCCGCTCGGGGTGGTGCTGGCGATCATGCCCTGGAACTACCCCTTCTGGCAGGTGGTGCGCGCGGCCGGCCCGGCCCTGCTCGGGGGCAATGCGATCCTGCTCAAGCACGCCCCGTCGGTCACCCGCTGCGCCCTGGAGATCGAGGCGGTCATGGAGCGGGCGGGGGTACCCCCGGGGGTCTTCACCACCCTGCTGATCACCGAGCCGCAGACCGAGTCGGTGATCGCCGACCCCCGCGTCCGCGCGGTGACGCTGACCGGGAGCGACCGGGCTGGGGCCCAGGTCGCGGCGCTGGCCGGGCGCCACCTCAAGAAGACCGTGCTGGAGCTGGGCGGCTCCGACGTCTTCATCGTCCTGGAGGACGCCGACCTCGACCAGGCGGTGGCGACCGGGGTGCGGGCGCGCTTCCAGAACACCGGCCAGACCTGCATCGCGGCCAAGCGCTTCCTGGTCGTCGACTCGGTCGCCGACCGCTTCGAGCCGCGGTTCCGCGACGCGGTCCTGGCGCTGCGGGTGGGCGATCCCACCCTGGCCTCGACCGAGATCGGCCCCCTGGCACGCTCCGACCTGCGCGACGGGCTCGACCGCCAGGTGCGGGAATCGGTGGCCCGGGGCGCGACCGTGCGCTGCGGCGGGGGACCGCTCGAGGGGGCGGGGTTCTTCTACCAGCCGACGGTGCTCGGGGACGTCACCGAGGCGATGGCAGTCTTCCGCGAGGAGACCTTCGGCCCGGTCGCGGCGGTCACCCGGGTGCGCGACGAGGACGAGGCGATCCGGCTCGCCAACGCCTCCCCCTACGGCCTCGGCGGCAACGTCTGGACCCGGGACCTGGAGCGGGGGGCGCGGGTGGCGCGCCGGCTCGAGACCGGCGGCGTCTTCGTCAACGGGATGACCCACTCCGATCCCCGCATCCCCTTCGGGGGAGTGAAGCGGAGCGGCTACGGCCGGGAGCTCTCCCAGTTCGGGATCCACGAGCTGATGAACGTCCAGACGATCTGGCTGCCGCCCACGCCGGGGGTCTAGCCGGCTCCGACGACTCCGGGGGCGCCCGAGGTCAGCCGCGGGGACCGGTCGGCGGGCCGGGCCAGCCGCCGCAGCGGAGGACCGTGCCGTCGCCGGCGATGAGCCGCGCCGGCAGGCGCGCCGCGGCGAGCAGCGCGGGGGCGCCCGCCCCGGCGACGATCGCGGCCACGGCCATGGTGCTGGCGACGGCGCAGCTGCCGGCGGCGACGGTGGCCGTGCGCCAGGGTCCCGCGGCCGCGTCGCCGGTGCGCGGGTCCACGATGTGGTGGACGGCGCGGTCGCCGCACCACCAGCGGCGGCGCAGGGTCGAGGAGGTGGCCACCCCGCCCCAGCGAACGGCGAGGGTGGGGGCGGAGGGATCCTCCCACCGATGGTCCTCGGCGACCCGCACGATCCACCCGCCCTCCGGGACCGCGCCGGCCGTCGCGACATCGCCCCCCAGGCCCACCAGCACCCCGGCCCCGCTCACCCGCGCGGCCATCGTCGCGGCCCGGTCCGCGCACCAGGCCTTGGCGGTGGCGCCGAGATCGAGGAGCATCCCGGGCGGCACCCGCACGAGGTCGCCCACCATCTCCACCGACCGCCATCCCGCGACCGCGGCGCCACCCGGTTCCGCGGGGCGCCGCCGCGGGGCCCGCCCGCCGCGCTCCAGGTCCTCGTCGTATCCGAGCGCGACCAGGGTGGGGCCGACGGTGGGGTCCACCAGCCCTCCGGTCCGGCGGGCCCCCTCCAGCGCGGTCGCGAGCAGCGCCCGCAGGGTCACGGACACCCGACACCAGCCCCCGTCCGCCTCCTGGAGGTGGCGGAGCTCGCTGTCCGGCTGGAACCGGCCGGCGGCGGCCGCGACACGGTCCATCGTCGCGACCACCTGCCGGAGCGCTGGCTCCAGCGCCCCGGGCTCGGTCACGACGACGCGCGCGGTGGACCCCAGGGCGGGCCATTCGATCGCGGCCAGGTGATCGCCGACCCCGGGTCGGTGCCCGGGGTCGGCGCGGGGGAGGTGGCGGGTGAGGGGAGCGGCCATGTGCCCAGTCTGGGCGGCCCGGATTGGAGTCGCATGAGAGCGGGCTGAGATCGGCCTCATCAAGGCAGGGCGGGTCGGCGCCCGGTCAGCGTGAGGACCGACTCACCGGCTCCTCATGCGACTCACAGCATCCGCGGTCAGACTCCACGACAGGGCCCATCACCGGATTCCCCCGACCCAGACCCCGTCCCCAAGGAGGACGACCATGACCGACGAGCCAACCCCCTACGCCCCCGAGGGATCAGCCGGCGGCGTTCCGCCGGCCGACCCGGCCGAGCAGGCCGAGCCCGGTGATCCCGACGCCTGGTCCCCGGCCGGCGACCACGAGACCGCCCGCCGCCGCCGTCATCGCCTCCGCCTCCCGGCCGCCCTGGCCGCCGCCGCCATCGTCGGGGGCGGCCTGGTCGTCGCCGGCGAGCAGGTCACCCGGATCGGGGGCGGCCCGTCCCCCCAGCTGTCGATCGCCTCCGGGTCGCACACCCCGGCGGTCACCACCGGGGGGATCGACGCCGCCGCGGTCGCCGCCCGGGTGGAGCCCGCCGTGGTCGACGTCACCGCCCAGGTGCTGGAACTGGGCGGGACCGGCACCTCCGCCGGGACGGGCATGATCGTGACCTCCAGGGGCGAGGTCGTCACCAACAACCACGTGGTCCAGGGGTCGACCTCGGTCAGCGTCGAGGTCCCCGCGCAGCACCGCTCCTACGCCGCCCGGGTGATCGCCGTCGACCCCTCCCGGGACATCGCCCTGCTCCAGATGGAGGGGGCCAGCGGCCTGCCGACCGTCACCTTCGCCAACCCGGTCGATGTCCGCGTGGGCGAGCCGGTGGTGGCCATCGGCAACGCGTACGGGCTGGGCGGCACCCCGGCGGTGAGCTCCGGGACCATCGTTGCCCTCGACCGGCCGGTCACCGCCAGCAACGGGCAGAGCTCCTCCGAGCACCTCACCGGGATGCTGCAGACCAACGCCCGCCTGGCCCGGGGCGACTCCGGCGGCCCGCTGGTCGACGCCTCCGGTGACGTGGTGGGGATGGACACCGCCGCCGCCACCACGCCCTTCTCGGCGCAGACCAGCACCATCGCCTTCGCGATCCCGTCCGGACGGGTCACCAGCGTGGTCGGGTCGATCCAGCGCGGCACCCAGAGCGCCGCGATCCTCCGCACGCCTCCCGCATTCCTCGGCGTCGACGTGAGCACCAGCGGGCCCGGCCTGAACGGTGGGATCCCCGGCTTCGGCGGCGACGGCGGGGTGGGGACCGTGCCCCAGACCCCGGGCGCCCTGGTGCTGGCGGTGGTGCCGGGAACCCCCGCGGCCCAGCTCGGGCTGCAGCCGGGCGACGTCATCACCTCCGCCGCCGGCCACCCGATCACCTCCCGGGGCGCCCTGCGGGCGATCATCGTCGGCCGGCGGCCCGGCCAGCGGCTGGCCCTGAACTGGCTCGCGGGGCCGACGCGGTACCACGGGACGGTGACCCTGGCCACCGGGCCGGTCGCCTGAGGAGGCCGCGGCCGCGGCCGCGCGCCGCGGCCGCGCGCCATGGTCAGAAGCTGGCGACCGCGCTCCCAAGGACGCTGGCGTCGTAGCCGGGGAGCGCCTCCAGCTGGCCCCGCATCTCCCGCCCACCGAGGACGCGGAGAAGCCCCTGCACCGCCACCGAGCCGGTGGTGGTGCGGGGGAGCACGAGGTCGAATCGCTCCGCGGTGAGCGGGTCGAAGGCGAGGCCCAGGCTGAGAGCGGCGGGCTCGGTGGTGATGCCGAGATCGGCCAGCCCGGTCGCCACAGCGGCCGCCACCGGGAGATGCCCCGGCAGCTCGGTGCGGTAGCCGGAGAGCTGGCCGGGGTCGATCCCGAGATGGCGGCGCTCGCGGTCGAGGAGGCGGCGCGCCTCGGCGCCCGCCTCGCGGTTGACCAGCCGGAGACCGCGCTGGGCGGCGGCGGCGAGCGGGTCGTCGAGCGGCCCCAGCTCGGGTGAGAGGGCCCACCCCTGGCGCCAGCGGGCGAACCCCACGATCTCCCCGCCGACGGCCGCCAGCACGGTCGCGGGGCCGACCCGGTTGTAGGAGCCGGCGCGGTCTCGGAGGTGGGCGCCCGCAACGTGCACCAGCCCGGCTTCCGCCAGCGCCAGGGCCCGGACGCTCCCGCAGGGCCACCACACCAGCTCCACCGGCGGGTCGAGCTGACGCAGGGGTCCGGCCAGGAGGGCGAGCGCCGGGTCGCACCCGGCGACGAGGAGGGTGGGTCGGCGCAGCCCGAGGGGCTGGACCATCGCCCGCCGGGGCGGAGGGCCGGCGGACTCCGTCGGGGCCCTCAGGGGGACCGGCTCGCCCGGGCCGCGCAGCGCGTCGGCCGGCTCGAAGCCGAGCGTCGAGGCGCCGGCGCCGGAGAGCGGCAGCGCGACCAGGCGCCCCCCGACCTCGGCGAGGCGCAGCCGACCCCCGGCCGCCGTCTCGGTCCCGGGCGGGAGGAGCGCCTCGACAGGCGACAGGGGCGGCGGGCCCTCGAACAGGTCCTCCACCGGGGCGCGGAGAGCCCGCGCGATCGCGAGGGCCACCCGGATCGAGGGGTCCCAGCGTCCGCTCTCGATCCCGGTGACGGCCTGGCGCGAGATGCCCGCCTCCCGCGCCAGCTGGTCCTGGGAGAGCCCCCGGGCCAGCCGGAGCAGCCGGACCCGGGCGCGCTCAGCCACCGGCACCAGCGGCCGCGGGGTGGCGCCGGTCGTCGGCGAGGGCGCCGTCCGGGTCGAAGCACGGGGGGTCGAGCAGGGTCACGGTGAGGGGCTCTCCCGGCGCCACCCGGTCCGGGAGCCGGACCCGGGCCCGGGCCCCGTCGTCGAGCTGGAGCCCGATGGTCCACCCGGCCCCGCTCGGAGCCGCGCTGGCGACGCGGCCGCGCAGCGCCGGCCCGCGGTCCGGGTGGTCGCCCCGGACCACCCGGTCGGGATGGACCGCCACCGAGCCGCCGGGGAGTCCGGCCCCGCGGGCGCAGCGCGCGGCAGGCACCACCGCCGAGTACCCGACCAGCTCGGCGACCCGCCGGGTCGCCGGCCGCCGAACCAGATGGTCGGGCGGCCCCACCTGGAGCAGCCGGCCCTGGTCGAGGACGCCCACCCTATCGCCGAACGACTGGGCCTCGTCAAGGTCGTGGCTGACGAGGATGGCCGGGATCGGACGTCGGGCGAGGAGCTCGCCGAGCGCGGCCCGGAGCTCGTGGCGCAGACCGGGGTCCTGGCCGGTCAGGGGTTCGTCGAGCAGGAGGACCTCGTGATCGCTGGCCAGCACCCGGGCCAGCGCCGCCCGCTGCGCCTGGCCGCCCGAGAGGGCGGCGGGGCGGGCGGCGAGCAGCCCCTCCAGGCGCAGCACCCCGACCAGGGTGCGGAGCCACTCCCCCGCCGCCCCTCCGGGGCGGCCGTCCGGCCCGGTCGCGGCATAGCCCAGGTTCTGCGCCACCGTGAGGTGGGGGAAGAGCAGCGCCCGCTGGCGGAGGAGCCCGACCCGGCGCTCCCGCACCGGGACCTGGAGCGGCGGCGGATCGGTCCGGGTGAGCACCCGGGGTCCGAGCCGGATGGTGCCCCGCCGCACCGTCGCCAGACCGGCGATCGCCTCCAGGACGGTCGTCTTGCCCGCCCCCGAGGGGCCGTGGAGAGCGAGCCGCTCGCCCGCCCCCACGGTGAGCGCGGCGACGACCGGGAACTGCCGCCGGGGCACCTCAACGTCGACGTCGAGCACGGGCGCTCCAGACATAGGCGGCGACCGGGAGCGGGAGGGCCACCACCACCAGGAGCAGGGCGAAGGGGAGGGCGGACGGGAGGCCGGTCTCCTGCAGCGACGTCCAGATCTGGAGGGGGAGCCCGAAAGGATGGTAGGCCACGATGATGACGGCTCCGAAGGCACCGATGGCTCGGGCCCAGGTGATCGCGAGCGCGCTGGCGAGCCCGGGGGCGGCCAGGGGCAGGGTGACGCGCCGCCAGCGCCGCCAGGCGCCGTCTCCGAGCAGCTCCGCCTCCACCTCCAGCTCCCGATCGACGCCCGCCACCGCCGCCTGCACCCCGAGCACGTAGTACGGCGCAGCCTCGTAGATCTCGGCGATCACGACGGCCAGGAAGGTGTTGGTGGCGGAGAGACCGACCCGCTGCAGCAGCTCGCCCACCGGGGTGGCGGGGCCCACCATGAACACCAGCAGGAGGCCGATCACCAAGGGCGGCATCAGGAGGGGGGCCAGCAGCCCCGCCTCGATCACCCGGGGGGCCGGCAGCCGGTCGCGGGCCAGGAGCCAGCCGAGCGGCGTCCCCGCCCCCACGATGACGGCCAGCGCGGCCGCGCTGGCGCCCAAGGACACCCAGAGCGGGTCCAGGGCGCCCGGAGCGCCCAGCGCCCGAACCACGGTCCCGGGCGCGCTGTGGGCGACCAGCGTCGCCAGCGGGACGAGCAGGACCGCCCACACCAGGAGGGCCGACCCGACCGCGAGACCGGTCTGGGGCGCGGCCCGGCGCACCACCGCCGGCGGCTTCGCGCTACGGGCCGCCAACCATCGACCGGACCGCCACCGGGACCGCGGCCCGATCCCCCACGATCCGCTCGGGAAGGAGCGTGTAGCCGGCTCCCCGGTAGAGGGCTCGGCCCGCTGGGGAGAGGACGAAGCGGACGAAGGCGATGGCGGCCGCCGGGTCCGCCCCCCGCAGCTGGGTGATGTCGATCACCAACGGCTCCCCGTGGTACACCGTGCCGGCCACCCGCAGGGTCGCGCGGGCGTAGAGCGCCGCGTCGGCGGGATCGCCGAAGTCGATGGCGGTCGGAAGGGTGATGTAGGGGAGATGGAGCTGGACCGCCTGCGACCGGAAGGCGCTGGCGGAGTCGAGCTGGCCGGCCTGCAGGCGTGCCTCCAGGGAGGCCTCGTCGAAGATCTGCGCCGAGGGATTCCGGCCTCCGAGGTCGGCGGCGGCGGTCCCGGCGGGAAGGTGGAACTGCCGCTGGGCGAGGCGGACCATGAGCACGAAGGCCCGCCCCTGGGGGTCGGTCGCCGGGTCGGTCCGGCCGAGCAGGAATCCGGGACGGGCCAGGAGCCGGAAGAGCTGGGCGATCGGGGTGGCGCCGCGCGCGATCGACCGCAGGGTGGCGGCATACCGGCTGTGCGGGGAGTAGGCGACCACGATCGGGCTGGCCGCCACCTCCACATACCAGCGGGTGAAGCGGGGCTCGACGGTGGCGATCGGCCCGCCGCCGACCGTCATGAGGACGTTGGGAGCGATCTCGCCCGACCGGATCTCCTGGACCAGGGCATCCGACTCGCCCGCCCGGCCCTGGTAGGCGTAGCCGGTGGCGCGGGTGAAGGCCGGCCCGACCCGGGTGTCGTTGACCAGGGCCAGGGAGGCGGCGTAGGCGACATCGGCGGTGCCGGAGTGCGCGGCACTGACGGTGCTGGCACGGGCGCCTCTGAGCGGGAGCGCGACGGCCCCCAGCACGGCGACGCCGCCGAGGGCGGCGATCGCGGCGCGCCTCAACCCGTCCCTCATCGCTCGCCCTCCCTCGGCTTCGCCCGCCACCCGTGGCACGTGTCGCTCTCCATCCCGCTCGCCCTCCCTCCACTTCGCCGTCGGCCAGTGGAAAGTGTCGCTTGCCAAACGCAAGTGTAGCTTGCCAACGGCTCTCCCCGTGCGCCCCGGTCGGGGACCCGTGCCCCCCTCCTCCCCCTCCGCCACCCCCGCCGGGGCGAGTCGGGTCGAGCCCCGCCCCCCGGGGCTGCGGTCAGGCCGGCCCGCGGGCCGCCCAGCCGGCGGCGCGGTCGATCCGGGCCGCCAGCCGGAAGTCGTTGCGCGACAGGGCCCCGATGGCGTGGGTGGTGCAGTCGATCTCCAGCCGGCCCCAGCCCACGGTCAGGGTGGGGTGGTGGCCGGCGGCCTCGGCCACCAGCGCGATCCGGGTCGCCAGTGCGAAGGCGTCCGCGAAGGCCCGGGTGGCCACGCTCCGGCCCAGGTGCGCGCCCGCGACCGTCCACCCGGGAGCGAGCTCCGCGAGCAGGGCCGACCGCTCGTCGGCCCCGATCGGCGGGGTCCGGCCGCTGCAGGCCTCGCAGCGCTCCCTCGCCAGGGGCACGCTCACACCCGGCCCTGCCCGACCACCCCGCACCGCTCCAGGATCCGCCGCGCGATCGCGAGGCTGCCGGCATAGGTCGCGTCCATGCCGCGGTACGAGAGGCCGCGCGCGCCGAGCGTGCGAGCCTGCGTGTAGGGGGTGTCGGACGCGTAGTGGATCAGCCCCAGGTCGATCGACGGCCGGGTCAGGTCGACCTGCTGACCGGTGGGGTATCGCTGCGCCTCGCCCGCCTCGTAGAGGGCGCCCAGGTAGGGGCCCGCCTCCATCTCCACCACCGTGTAGGCATCGCGGTAGTAGAACTCGAGGTAGGCCCGATTCTGCAGGAAGGTGCTCAGCACCGTGACCGCGCGCTGGCGGTCGAGCACCGAGCCCATCCGCATGAACGGCGCCACCTCCTGGAAGCTGAAGCAGTTGTCGATCCAGTAGGTGTTGCCGCTGTGCTCGTCGTGGACGACGTCCGCGATCATCACGTCGCCGACGTCGGCGTTCAGCGTCGCCGCCTTGCCCAGGATGTACACCCCGGCGACGTGCTCGTTGGCCTCCAGCACCTGGCGCAGGATGTGGTAGGCGGCCTGGCCCAGGGGGTACTGGATGTTGACGATCACCGCCGGGGAGCCGGCCAATCGTGCCGCCTCCTCCGGGCCCAGCCCCAGGCGCGGGTCGAGACGCGCCGCGTCCAGGCGGGCGAGCACGATCACCTGGGCGGCGACGTTGGTGCCGGTGTGGGGATCGAGGTGGATGATGCCGCGCGCCCGCTCGGTCCGGTCGCGATCCGCCTTCGCCGCCGCGTCGTGGGCGAACCAGCGCCGGGCCGCGTAGTAGAGGAAGTTCTCCCGCGAGCCCCGGGACTCGGGGCGGCGCAGGTCGGCCTGGATCGCATGCAGCTCGGGGTCGCCGGATCGCTCCACCCAGCGGTCGATGTCGTCGGCCCGGTCGTGGGCCACCCCCGAGAGCAGGTTGACCAGCGCGTGGGCGTTGCTGCTGACGAAGTAGAGGGGCCCGCCGTCGAGGCCCTCGGCCGCCAGCGTCGCCCCGATCGGCGCCCACCAGGCCCGGGTCTCCCGCGCGTAGCCGACCTGGGTCCCGCCCAGCAGCTGGATCCCGAGGTCGAGCGGGCGGGCGGCGACGGTCGCCAGCCAGGTCGCGAAGTCGGCTCCGAACCAGTCCGCCAGCCGGCCCCAGTCGTCGGCGGCGATGTCGAGCGCGGCGCGGGCGGCGGCAACGATGTCGGAGGCGCCCCCGGGGTCGGGCCCGGGTGGGCGCAGTCCGACCAGGGCCAGGTGGGACTTGTTCCACTCCACCTGGAGCGCGACCAGGGTGGGGACCAGGTCGTCGACATCGGAGCTGCTGGCCAGCGCCACGGCGAGGGTGCCGGTGGCCGCATCCCACCACCAGCGCCGCCGCCGTCCGGCGGCGGCCACCACCGGCCAGTTCTCCAGCGACCGCCCCAGCGCGGCCTGGATGTGCGCGGCGGACTGGCCCATGATCACCCGGCGCAGGGCGATCGTCACCGGGGGCAGGCGCCGGAGCGCATACAGGAGCGCGCCCGCGTCGATCGACGGGGCGTCGGCGAGCGCGTGCAGCGAGGAGTGCATCCCGCGGTGGGCCGACTCCAGCACCCGCAGCCGAAGCTCGCCCGACGAGCGCAGCACGGTCCGGTAGGTGCGCGTGTAGAGCTCGACCGCCTCGCGGCCGCCTCCCGGCCACATGCGCGTGGGGGTCGTCGTCATCGACGCCGATCGTACGACGCGGGCGGGATCCGCACCCGGACGTCCGTCGCCGCGTCAGAGCGGCCCGGCCGCCACCTGCAGGCCGCCGTCCACGCTGAGGACCGTCCCCGTGATCCAGCTGGCGGCATCGCCGAGCAGGAACACCACCGCGTGGGCGACGTCCGCGGGCTCGCCCAACCGCCCCAACGGGTACCGTGCCGCCACCTCCGCCTCGTGCCCCTCGTACAGCGCCCGGGCGAACCGGGTCCGCACCACCGCCGGCGCCACCGCGTTGACCCGCACCCCGGGGCTGAGCTCCTGGGCGAGCTGGCGGGTGAGGTGGATCAGCGCCGCCTTGCTGACGTTGTAGGCGCCGATCGCGGGCGCCGCGCGCAGCCCCCCGACCGAGGCGAGGGTGACGATCGCCCCGCCGTGATCGGCCATCCACGCCCGCCAGACCAGCTGGACCCAGCCCAGCCCGGCGGTGACGTTCACCTCCAGGGTGCGCCCGACCTCGCCGAGGTCGGCCTCGATCAGGGGCCCGTACAGGGGGCTGACGGCGGCCCCATGGACCAGCCCGTCACAGCGCCCGAACGCCTCCAGGGCGCAGGCGACGGCGGCGGCGCGGTGGGCCGGGTCCTCGCTGGCCCCGGCCACGGTGCGCACCCCGGTGGCGTCGCCGAGGATGGCGGCGGTCTCCGCCAACCCCTCGGGGTGGCGGGCGGTGAGCACCACCCGGCCGCCGGCGTCGAGGACGGCGGCCGCCACCGCCCGGCCGATGCCGCGGGACGCGCCGGTGATGAGGACGACCCGGCCCGCCAGGGCGCCGCCGGCGGCGGGCGCGGTCATCGCTCCTCCGGGAGGGCCCAGGCGATGCACCCGGTCTCGAGCGGGCTCGCCAGCTCGGGATGGACCGGGGTCGCGCGGACGGTGAACCCGTAGGGTCCGGCGCGGTCGCAGACGAAGCGTCCCCGGTAGCGGGCGCCATCCCCGGAGATCTCCGGGTCGACCAGCGCCATCGGGGCGCGGCCGGGATTGTCGATCTCGCCGCCGTCGGTGATCGCCCCATGCACCAGCTCGACCTGCAGCTCCGAGGGACGCAGGCCGGCCAGCGCCACCCGCGCCTCGACCTCGGCACGGGCGCCCAGCGCGGGCGGCGCCCCCGGCCCGCGCACCCCCTCGATCCGGAGCTGGGGCCAGCACGCCCGCACATTCGCCTTCCACGCGGCCAGGTCGCGGGCGACGGCGAACCCGTCGGCGGCGAGGCGGGCCCCCCGTCGCTCGGCCGGGGCGTAGCTGGCCTCCACGTACTCCCTCACCATCCGGGCGGCGTTCACGAACGGCCCCAGCACCATCAGCGCGTGACGGACGCGGGCCACCCACCCGGCCGGCACCCCGCCGCCGTCGCGCGCGTAGAACAGCGGCACCACCCTGTCCTCCAGCACCGAGAACAGCTCGGCGGCCTCCCGGCGGTCGCGCTCGGCCGGGTCGAGCGCGGGGTCGGCGGAGGGGATCGCCCAGCCGTTCTCCCCGTCGAAGCCCTCGTCCCACCACCCGTCCCGGATCGAGCAGTTGAGACCGCCCCCGAGCGCCGCCTTCTCGCCGCTTGTGCCGCATGCCTCCTGCTGGCGCCGCGGCGTGTTGAGCCAGACATCGGCCCCCTGGTAGAGGGCGCGGGCGAGGTCGATGCCGTAGTCCTCGAGGAAGACGATCCGGTGGCGCACGGCGGGATCGGCGGCGAACCGGACGAGCTCCTGGATCATGCGCTTGCCGACCTCGTCGGCCGGGTGGGCCTTGCCCGCGAAGACGAGCTGCACCGGTCGGGTCGGGTCGGTGAGGAGCCGGGTCAGCCGGCCCGGATCGCTCAGCAGGAGGGTCGCGCGCTTGTACTCGGCCACCCGGCGAGCGAAGCCGATCGTGCACACGGAGGGGTCGAGGACCTCGTCCCACCAGGCGAGGTCGCCCCCTCCCGAGGGGACGGCGAGCTGGCTCGCCCGCAGCCGCGCCCGGACGGCGGCGACCAATCGGCCGCGACCCGACTCCCGGAGCGACCAGAGGGCCTGGTCGGGCACCGCGGCGAGCCCAGCCCACCGCTCCGCCGTCGCCTGGTCCCAATCCGGGCCCAGGTGCTGCGTGAGCAGCCGGTCCACGTCCTCGGCGACCCAGCTGCGGGGATGGACACCGTTGGTGATGCCGCCGATGGGGACCTCCGCCGCCGGCACCTCCGGCCAGAGCCCGCCGAAGAGGGTGCGGCTCACCGCCTGGTGCAGGCGGGAGACGGCGTTGGCGTGGCCGGCCAGGCGCAGGCCCATCACCGCCATGTTGAAAGGCGCCTCCTCGGGCTCATCCGGGTGGTGGCCGATTGCCATCAGGCGCGCGAAGGGGATGCCGCACGCCTCCGCCAGGGGGGCGAAGTAGCGGCGCATCAGCTCGACCGGGAAGCGGTCGATCCCGGCCGGAACCGGGGTGTGGGTGGTGAAGACGGTGGCGCTCCGCACCGCCTCCACCGCCTCGTCGAACGAGAGCCCCGATCCCACGACCAGCTCCTGGATCCGCTCCAGGCCGAGGAAGCCGGCATGCCCCTCGTTGGTGTGGAAGACGGTGGGCGCCTCCCCGGCCCCGCGCAGCGCGCGGATCCCGCCCACCCCGAGGAGGATCTCCTGGCAGAGCCGGTGCTCCATGTCCCCGCCGTAGAGACGGTCGGTGAGACGGCGCAGGTCGGGGGGATTCGCGGGCACGTCGGTGTCGAGCAGGTACAGACGGACCCGCCCGATCGAGGCCCGCCAGGCCTGGGCGGCGAGCGGTCGTCCGGCCAGCTCCACCTGCACCTCGAGCCCGGCGACCGGCCGCAGCCCCAGGAGCTCGGGATCGAGCGCGACGTAGCGCTCGCGCTGCCAGCCCGACTCGTCGAGCTCCTGCCGGAAGTAGCCCTCCGCGTACAGCAGCCCGACCCCGACCAGGGGCACGCCGAGATCGCTGGCGGCCTTCAGGTGGTCGCCCGCGAGCACCCCGAGACCGCCCGAGTACTGGGGGATGGCCTCGCTGATCCCGAACTCCGGTGAGAAGTAGGCCACGGTGCCGAGCCCGGGCGGCCCATCGGTCTGGAACCAGAGCCGCTGCTGCTGGTACGCGTCGAGCGCCTCGGCCTGGGCCGCCACCTGGGCCACGTACCCCGGGTCCGCCGCCAGCGCGTCCAGACGTTCCCGCCCCGCCCGGGCGAGGGCCAGCAGCGGGTTGACGGCGCCGTCGGCGCCCACCAGGCCCGCCCCACCGTTGCGGTGCACCTCGCCGCCCTCGTCCACCAGCCGCCGGAACAGGTCGCGAGCCGGACGATGCCAGGTCCAGCGGAGGTTCTCGGCCAGCTCCTGGAGCGGCTCGAGCGGCCCCGGGAGCCGGGGCTGGACCGTGAACTGGCTGACCGGGCGCATCGCCCGGAGACGTTACCGGCTTTGGACGACTCCGGGCGGCTCACGGTCGCCGGGACCGCCATCCGCTCGGGGAACGATCGTCCCGGTTCCCCGCCCGATCCTCAGCGTCTCAGCGACCACGCCTCTGGAGTGAGCGAAACCCCGTCAACGGGCTGCGGCGTGGCCCCGTGGAGGGTGTCGCGGATGGCGGAGATCTGATAGGGGGCAATCGGCATCCACAGCATCGGGATCTGCGCGGCGATGAAGTTCTGGTACCGAACCAGCACCGCCTCACCAGTCTGGTAGTGCGTCGCCGCAATCAAGCGGTCGGCGGTAGGATTGCTGTAGCTGCCCCAGTTGCCGACCGCGCCGGTGTGAAAGGCGTCACCTCCGGTCGGGTAGTTATCCGGAGCATACTCCCATCCGTTTCCCCAAAACACCAACTGCCAACTGCAGACCGGCTGCTTGGCCGTGCACGGAATCGGCGTGAATACGACTGTATTCGACGGCGCCTCTCGAAGGTTGAGCTGGATCCCCGCGAGCGACAGGCTAGACCTGAGAGCCTGCATTTCCTGACTGATCCAGACGATCCCGGCCGAGTACAGAATGTTGAGCTCCAGCCGCTCGCCGCGGACCACACCCACCCCGCACTGGCTCTGCCGCGGCCCAGGATCGGCACACGTAGAGGCGCCTCCCGGCCGGACGCGCCAGCCATGCCGCCTAAGCAAGCTCACCGCGTGCCCTGGGTTGAATGGATAGGGATTCGCCCGCTCGTAGGCGCTTGCATACGGGTTGGGCGGATAGATCGGCACCGGACCGTAATCTGGAGCGCCGTAGCCCTTCAGCGCCGCGCGTAGGTACAGAGTCTGATTGATGAGCGACTGGATCGCCTGACGCACGTAGAGCTGACGGAGAATGGAGCCCGCCACGGGATTGTGGAAATTCAGCGGAATGATGTTCATCGACCACAGATACCACGGATGGACCGTGAATCCCGCTGCCCTGACCGCGTGAATCTGGCTTACATCGGGGAGCGGAACGTAGCCGTATGTTATGGTTCCGGCCCGGAGGGCGTCAAACTCTGCCGTCTCGGAGGTGAACGGCATCTCGACGAATTCGCGTAGGTGAGGCTTGACCGAACCCGAGTAGTTCACGTTAGGGCGGAAGGCGGCGTACCCTGTGGTGTTGAAGGTGTGAAGAACCCATGGGCCATCGACCACCCGCCAGAGTGGGTTGGTGGTGTAAGTAGTGAGCGATTCGGCCTGATGGTTGAGGAAGTTGTAAACGGCCACGGCGCCTTTGGGAGTGTCATCAAAGTTTCCGACGCTTCCACCTGAGCTCGTGCGATCCCAGGCGTGCTGTGGAATGGGGGTAATCTGGCTCAACTCATTGAATGTGAACCAAGTGGGTGAGAAGGCATGGGTGAGCGTGAGGGTCAGCTCGGTCGCGTTGTCGATGGTGACCTTGGCGACGTTGTCCGGGAATGTGCCAGGGCCGGCATACTCTCCCCAATTGGCCTTGTTGGCCTTGAGCAGGTTCATCCAGAACTGGACGTCACGGGCCGTGACTGGGTGGCCATCGGACCAGCGGTACGGCTTGAGTCGTATTACGACCTTCCCGTTTCCGTCGATGAACTGCGGCGGGTAAGCCAAGCTCAGTTGCTGATTCAGCACGACCTTTGAGCCACTGCCAAACCAGTACAGAGGCCGCCACATGAGGTACTGGAACTGGTTCAGGTTGATTGTCGAAAAATAGGCTAGCGAGTCTAGGGGAAAGATGTAGGTCGGGTGCGATCCGGCCGGTTCGGCGAAGACGACCGTGCCCTGAGTGCGACCCGCCGCCGTGCGGGACGGCAGCCCGCCGCCGCAGGCCGCCAGCGCGGCCATCAACCCCACCAGACTGAGCATCGGGCCGATCCGTCGGCTCGGGCCACCCAATGTAATCATCCCCAAATCCCCCACGCGTCGGTCGACGCCCCTGTACGGGGCCGAGTGTGACCCGCCCCGATGGACATGGCAATTGGCCGATAACACAATCGCGAACTCCACTCAGTGGCCTGGCAGACCAACATCGTGATCGGGCAGGTGACCCGTCAGTCCCTTTCCCCGGCGGCGACGTCCAACCGTTCGCTCACCCTCAAGCAGGTTCGGCGCCACAATGGCGAGCGCGCGCATGGCCAGCCACACATCCGCCAGGTCTCGCACTCGACTGAGGTCTCGGCCCGTGAGGGACTCGACCCGGCTGAGCCGGTAGGCCAGGGTGTGCTTGTGGACTCCGAGGATCCGTGCGGCAGCTTCGGTTCGGCGCTCCGACTCGAGCCAGACACTCAGGGATCGCAGCAGGTCGGCTCCTCGGGGAGGCTCGTAGCGCACGACGGCACCGAGCACTTGGTCTACGAGGCCGTTGAGGGAGTCGGCGTCGGGTGGAAGCCACGCAAGCGCCGCCTCTGCCTCGTGAAAGTGCGCCAGAGTTGACCCGCGGTCGAGTGCACGCTGGAGAGCCCAAGTCGCCTGGCGACGGGGGCGAACCAGCGATTCTGCCGGATTGAAGGGTGCGCTGACCCCTGCCACGGTGCCTTCCACGGCGCCCAGTGCAGCTGCCGGCCCAGGATCGGCGGGCGTGAGCAGCCAAAGGTCACGCTGAAACAGGAGCAGGTGGGTAAGGGAACTCATGATGAGGGCTCTGGCGACGCCTTGATCATCGAGCGGTGCCCCACGGCTCCGGATCACCGCCAAGACCGCCGGTTTGCTGACGTCGAAACCGGCGAGGTCCAGCCGCTTCTGGGCCACTCCGGGGTCCAACACTCCGGCAAGCAGCTCCGCAAGCGTCTCGGCGCCGGCACGCCGAAGACTCTCGCGCTCGCGGTCAAGATTGGCGACCTGAAGGGCGGCGATGGTGGCGATGTGCTGGACTCCAGACAGTCCGACGCCACGCGCGCCGTCTGTCTGCAGGGCCACCAGGTAGCCGGCCGTGCGGCCAGCCACGGGGACCGAGACTGCGTAGCCACCCGGGATCTCCGGTGAGGCACCAGTGGGCCGCGGGAGGAGCGAGGCCGACGAGGCTGGGGGCGCGCTCACCCCGGGCAGGAGCTCCTTCCCCGATGGGGTCCCAAGGAAGAGGCGATATCCTGAGAGCCGCTCCAGGCGGTCGAACAGAGCCCGTGCTTCGAGCCCCTCCCGCGACGCTGCTCGCAGCGAGTCGAAGATCTGCAGGTGGGTAACGAGACGACGCTGGGATTCGGCCTGGTTGGCGGTAGCCACCACCCGGGTGATGACGAGGAACGGGACCTCGATCGACACGTCGAGGACCGGAAATGAGCGCCGGTCCGCCTCTGCAAGAAGGGCGGTCATATCGGCGGGGGCATAGAGGTCCTGGGAGATCGCTACTGCGGCCACGCCTCGTGCAGCCAGTCGGTCGACGTAGGCCTTCTGGCGGGCCGCGCCCCGAGGTACCGCCATTCCGGCGGTCATAATCAGCTCTCCCCCCTCCAGCCACGGGGTCGGGTCCTCCAGCTCACTCACATGGGCCCAAGACACCCGGGCGGCGAGCCCGCCCGCCCCCGCACGAACCGAGATGCCGAGATGGGGCATGGTGATCAGGTCCGCGACGGTGATGGTCAAGGTGGAGCACTCTACAGCAGGCCGCTGGTCGACGCTCGCCGGCGGCTTCGGCTCCGGCGCCACCGCCGTGGCCAAGGTCGGGATCCTGACTTGGTCGGTCGGCCAATTGCGCCGAAGGAAGCCGGCCGGCCACAGTTCTACGGGTCAGTCTCGCCCACCCCCCATGCCCGCACCTGCATCTGCACCAGAACCGTCCGCTCCACCCCCGTGGTCAACAGCTCCGGCCGTGAGGGAGATGGCTAGTTCCGAACCACCACCCCCGGTCGGCCAGGTGGATGGGCGGACGGTGCCCCGCTTTGGCGGGCCCACCACCTTTGCCAGGCTCCCGCGTGGGGACGAGGTGTCACGGTGGGACGTGGCGATCCTTGGCGTACCATTTGACAGCGGCACCTCATATCGGCCCGGGGCCCGATTCGGGCCAGCGGCGGTCAGGATGGGGTCCCGGCTGCTGCGCCCCTACCACCCCGGACTTGCGGTCGCACCGTTTGACCGCCAGCAGGTCGTCGATGTCGGCGACGTCACCTGCAACCCCTTCGACATCACCGTTGCCCTCGAGCAGATCGAGGCTGCGGCCAAGTCCGTCCTGCTCAAGGCTCGGAGCCTGATTGCCATCGGCGGTGACCACACGATCGCACTTCCTCTCCTCCGCGCTTTGAATCGGCATTCAGGCCCTGTGGCCCTGGTACACTTCGATGCCCACCTCGACACGTGGGACACCTACTTCGGTGCGCCTTTTACTCACGGGACGCCCTTCCGTCGGGCGGCGGAGGAGGGACTGCTGTTGGATGGGCGATCGGTTCACATCGGAATCAGGGGCCCCCTATACACGGAACGGGACCTGCCCGACGACACGCGGCTGGGCTTCGATGTGATACCGGCAGCGGCCTATGATGACGGGGGATGCCAATCCGTCGCTCAGACCATTCGCTCCCGGGTCGGATCGGCCCCGGTCTATGTGTCGGTCGATATCGACGTGCTCGACCCGGCGCACGCGCCCGGAACCGGCACTCCCGAGGCTGGTGGGCTCAGTAGCCGGGAGCTACTCGGCACCCTCCGGGCGCTTCGCGGCCTTCCACTCGTGGGGGGCGACGTGGTAGAGGTGGCTCCCGCCTACGATCACGCAGAGATCACCAGCCTCACCGCGGCTCACCTCGTTTACGAGATGCTCGGTCTGCTCGCGGTGACGGCCAGCCCGGGCGCGAGCCCCGAACGGCTCACCCCACAGACGGTCGGGATCTGAGGTGGCAACGGTCGGCGGCGTGTCACCCGATCCGCCTGAGATCGCTGCCTACCGGGCCGCCGATCGTCGGCTGTTCGAGGACCATCTCCGTCCGCTGGTTACACCGGAGCTCGTCGCCGAGCACCGCCATAACCCCTTCGGACCGCACTCGCCTCACTTGGAACGCATCCTCCTATACCTGCGCCGCAATCACGGGGAGCAGCGGGGGCAGTATGGGATCGTCGCCTTGGAGCCAGACCAACTGTTCGGTGTTGTCGTGCTCTCCGGAGATCGCCAGACGCCACCGGAGCGAGTTCCCGACCTGGCCGCAACCTCCCGTGCCGAGGCCGAACACATGGTCTTCTGCCGCCGCTTGAGCGACCTCGGTGTGCCCGTGTTCCCCACATGATCTGTGGCTACTCCGATCGCTGGAGCGTGCGGCCGGGCGACACGGTCCAGGTCATGGTGTCAACGGAGGCGTCATCCACCTATGCGGCCCGGCTGGTCCGCCTGGAGCATTCCGATCAGGATCCGGGCGGACCGACCCATCCCGAGATTGGGGTCGACGCGGTCGGCAATGGTCACTACCCGGGGCGGCATCAGCGGGCATGGTCCGGGTCGCATGTGATAGTGCCAGCCCACCCCGCCCTCGGACCAGGGACCGGCCTATCCTTGGGCGCCCTCATCTGGCCGACCAAGCCCGGCCAGGGTATCCAGGCCATTCTCGGACGGTGGGATCCCGCGGGAGGTCCGGGCTTTGCCCTGGTCGTGAATGAGAGCGCCGCGACTGAACTGTGGCTCCGGGGCCCCGGAGGCGCGACCCAGCGCTTCCAGGCCGGCGCGCCTCTGCGCGAGCGCTGCTGGTATCGGGTAGCAGCCATCGTGGATCCTGCCGTCGGCACGGTTCAGATCACCCAGGTGGCCCTTCCTCTGCGCCCGGTGGACGTCTATGCCCGGGTCACTCCGATCGAGGACGGCAGCCAAGGCTGGCCCCTGTCCCCGCCCACCGGGGAGGCGGAGACGATCTCGATCCCGCTCATGATGGCCGCCCTCCCCACCGCCGACGGCGCTCTTCCCGGCGCGGCTCGTCACCACTTCAATGGCAAGCTGGAGAGCCCATGGCTGGCGGATCGGGCACTCGGGGCCCGCGCCATCGACCGGGTACTTCGGGGCGATCGGGTCGACGGACTCGTAGGCCGATGGAACTTTGCGGCCAACATCGACTCCGGCGGCGTCGCCACTGATGTCGTCGTCGACAGTAGCGGCCGAGACCAGCATGGGCGGACCGTCAATCAGCCAACCCGCGCGGTCACTGGCCACAACTGGACAGGCAAGGCTGTCCGTTTCATCGACCGCCCCGACGAGTACGCCGCGATCCACTTCCATGACGACGATCTTGACGATGCCCGATGGCTTCCGGACTTCAGCATGACGGTGCCGCCGGATGCCACCTCAGGCATCTACGCCATCCATCTGGCGCAAGGACTCGATGACCACTACGTCCCCCTCTTCGTCAAGCCCTCAGCGGCCCAAGCGACGAGGCCGCTCGCGTTTCTCGCGCCCACTGCCACCTATGCGGTCTATGCCAACGTGCGCGGAGCCATCGACGTCCCGCTCACCGAACTCTATTTCGGCCGCACCCTGGTCTTTGAAACCCAGGAGCTGTTCTTGGCGGCGCACCGCGAGTTCGGGCTCTCGCCCTATGACACGCACAGCGACGGCAGCGGCGTCGCCTTCGCCTCCCGTCGGCGGCCGGTCCTCAATCTGCAGCCGCGTCGTGACAGCTGGGATCGATTCAATCTGGGAACCTTCATCGGTGATCTGCGCATCTCATCTTGGATGACCCGTCAGGGCTTTGAGCATGACGTCATTACCGACGATGATCTCCACACCGAAGGCGTAGACCTGCTGCGCCCCTATCGCGCGGTGGTCACCGGGTGCCACCCCGAGTATTACTCGGGCGCGATGCTGGATGCGGTCGAGCAGTACGTGTGCGAGGGTGGGAGGGTGGTGTATCTCGGCGGCAATGGATTCCACGGCAGCATCGCCTTTCACCCGCACCGGCCCGATCTGGTCGAGATTCGCCGATGGGGTGGCGGCAACGACTGGGAAGCGCTTCCAGGGGAGTTCCACTACGCCTTTACGGGCGAAGTGGGTGGCTCGTGGCGGCTATCGGGCCGCGATCCCCACAAGCTGATGGGGCTCGGCTACATAGCATCAGGGTTCGACAGCTGCTCCTTCTATCGACGCCAGCCCGGGAGCAAGGACTCGCGCGCGAGCTGGATCTTTGAGGGCGTGGCCGACGACGAACGGATCGGCGATTTCGGTGCGGTAGGCGGCGGGGCCGCCGGTCTCGAGATCGACAGCATGGACTCCCGCCGAGGCTCGCCACCCGGCACCCTGTTGCTGGCGTCCTCCGAGGGCCATTCCAACAATTACGTCGGCGGTGATGGGTTGCCCTCACCGGGGACCGGCGCAGCCGAGAACCCCGCCATCCGTGCCGACGTCACCTACTACGCCACTGCGACCGGTGGGGGCGTCTTCGCGGTCGGCTCGATAGCGTGGGGCGGCAGTCTGACGCACCACGGGGACCGCAACAACGTCTCGACCATCACCGCCAACGTGCTGCGCCGATTCAGCGACCCGGAACCGCTGCCGCAATGACCGTAGTGTATCGCAACCCGATCGGCCTGCATCCGCCCACCGACAACCTCTACAGCCACGTCTCGGTGGCGGATGGCCGCCACAGCTACCGCATCGGTGGTCAGGTGGCGCTCGACGCCGAGGGCCGGCTGGTGGCGACTGACATGGCTGGGCAGATTCGCTGCTGCTACGAGATGGTGACGACGGCGCTGAGGGCCCTCGGCCTCGACTGGCGAGCGGTCACCCACCTCAACACCTTCACCACGGACATGGACGAGTACCTCCGCGCTGAGCGTGCGATCGCGCCTAGTTTCTTCGGTAGCACGCCGCCTCCATCCACATTGGTTGAGGTTTCCCGGCTGGTTGACCCGGCCTGGCTGGTCGAGGTTCAAGCGGACGCCTCCAGCGACTGACGCGCGCACTCGGTAGAGTTGGGACAGATCAGTCCTCGTCCACGATCGGCCCCCAACCGAACCGGGCACAGTACTCGGCAGCGTCCGCGGCCAGAGCCGGCGGGTACCCGCGCGGAATCTCCGCCGCCTCGACCGCCCACTCCAAAATCGCCCAGGCCGCAACCAGCGGCGCGGCAAGGGCGCCGGGGCTGCAGCTGTCGACGTCATCGAGGGGCGTGTGCGCCCACGCGGTCAACCCCTGGCCCAAGGAGACCCAAGGCACGCCGACGGCCGTCAGGTTGATCACGTCGAGCCCTCCCGGGCCTATGGACATCGGCCACTCATACCCACACCCGGCGACCCGCCCCTGGACTGCCGCTAGCACCTCCGGGCTGCCGCAGCCTAGCATCTGGTTGAGGTGGAGACGGCTCCCAATCCCGTCAAAATTGAGCGCGAAGCGGCAGCTGGCGACAAACTCCGGATGCCGGCCGAGGAACTGGCTGCTCCCGTGAACCCCCGTCTCGTGTCCGGACCACGCCACAAAGGTCACGGTTTGCCGAGGAGGCTGGCCGCGGCGGGCCTGGGCACTGAGGCGCTCGGCAAGCGCGAGCACGACAGCCACCCCGCCGGCATCGTCAGCGGCACCCGGGCTCCCGGGAACGCTGTCGTAGTGAGCGCACACTACGACCCGACCGGCGCGGGGGTCGGAACCCGCTAGGGTGGCGACGACGTGGGCGCATGTCCCCGCCTCGACCCGGTACTGCGCCTGGTACTCGACCAGCCTCGGTGGTCGCCGAAGTAGATCCAGTGCCGCCGCGTAGTCGATCACCGCCGAAGGCGGGGGCGGGTGACTCTCCACGGTCCGATAGTTGTAGTACACGTCGGGGGGACCGCCTTGGTAGCCGGCCCTGGTCGTGTACAGCACCGCGGCCGGCCGGTGCCGTAGAAGCCGATCGGTCAAGACGACGTCTGGATAATCGACGTATACATCGCGCGCGATCAACACAACCTTGTCAGCGACGCCTCCGCCACCAAGGAAAGCCTCGCTGCCGTCCCCCCCGTCGACCAACTCGGCCTGAATGGCGTCGCATCCCGTGTCGCCGGCGAACCACACCGGCTTGTGCTCGACTTCCCGCCAACCTCCCGACCTGGCGGCGCGGAGCCGTGACGTCACCAGGGCGTAGCGCGGAGCAGAGATCGGCGTGATTGCAACATCCATCCCCAGGCGCTCGAGGGCATCAGCAATGTACCCCCGTGCCCTGACCGCCGACGGTGATCCAGCCGGCCGTGGTCCACACTGGCCGGCGAGGAATTCCAAATGGCGGAAGGCAGCCGCCGTCTCCGCCGTCAGTTGAATCGCCAATCCTGCGGCTCGATTGTGCCAAAGGGATTCTGGGGGAGTGCGCCGCGGAGGCTTGAGCGAATGATGGTGAGGTAATTGTCCTGGTTCGGGATCCACAGGACCGGAAGCTGGCGGGCCAGATAGTCCTCGTATCGATAGAGGGCCGAGAGGCTGCTCGACGTATGGGTGGCAGAGATCAGCGCGTCTGAGTGAGGATCGCTATAGCCACCACCGTTGGCACCCGCCCCGGAGGCAAAAATCGCGCCACCCGTCGGATAGTGGTCGAGGCCATAGAGCCAGCTTCCGTCGGCTCCGATGTCCCAATTGCTGAGATCCCAGCTACAGCCGGCCCCCGTGGCTCGAGTGCATGGCGCCGTATCTGCCACCACCGTACCCTCAGGCGCCTGCGCGATCGAGATCTGGATCCCCACGCGCGACAGCTCCGACTTGAATGCCTCCATCTCCTGCAGAATGGCAAGGTTTCCGCTGGCTTGGAGCAGTGTGAAGTCCAATGCTGCGCCGCGGGCCACGCCGGGACCACAGGAATGCGCACCCGATCCGCCCCGAGCGCAGATTGTGACTCCATCCGGATGCACCCTCCACCCGTGCTCGCGAAGCAGGCGGATGGCGGAGCCCGGGTTGTATGGGTATGGGATGCGGGATTCGAAGGGACTGATGAACGTGCTCGGCGGCCGGGTCGGAACCGGACCGGTCGTGGCATACCCGTAACCCTTGAGAATGTCCCGGATCCAGGCTGGCTGATCTACTAGCCGTTGCATTGCTTGGCGCAGGTATAGCTGCCCGAAAAGCGGCGCCTCCCGGGGATTCGTAAAATTGAACAGGATGTAACTGATCTCCCAGCCGATCCAGGGTCGGAACTGAAAGCCGTGGTGGGTGAGGTAGCTGAGCTGAGGAAGGTCCTGGGTGGGAAGGTACCCATAGTCGATCGCGCCCGAGCGGAGGGCATCAAACTCGGCCGAGTCTGAGGTAAAGGGAATCTCCTCAATCCGGGCAAGGTGCGGACGGTCCGGGCCGGCGTAGTGCCGGTTGGGCACCAGGGCCAGATAGCCTGTCGACGGTGCGTAGGTGGCAATTCGCCACGGGCCGTCCACCACTCGCCAAAGTGGGTTACTCGCGTATGTGGTGAGGGTACGAGCCTGAGCATCGAGGAAGTGGTATACGGCCCGCGCTCCAGCTGCAGTCCGATCGGCGTTGCCGACCGGCTGCCCCGAAGAGGTCCTGTCCCACGCGTGTTGCGGGATGGCCCATAGCTGACTCAGTTCATTGTAGAGCAGCCAGTACCGGCCATAGGGTCGGTTGAATGTGATGGTGAAGCGACGTGGGCCGATAAGTCGGAAACGCACCACGTTGTCGGGGTAGCCGCCCGGAACGTACCCGACCCAGTTGGCCTTGTTGGCTGTGACCAGGTCCTGCCAGAATTGGACGTCACGGCTGGTGACGGGCCACCCATCGGACCATCGGAACGGCTTGAGATCGATCGTCACCGTCCGGCCGCCGTTGGAGTATGTGGGAAGGTCGGCCAGACTGCGCCGCGTGTTCACCACCGGCTTGTCACCGACCCCGAATGCATACAGGGGCGGGTAGAGGAGGTTGACAAATCCGTCAGGATTCGCCGGTGCGTCGTTGGCCAGGGACAAGAGCGGGAACACGTAGTTCGGAGGGTTGCCCGGCGCGTCGGCAAAGGTCACGGTGCCCGCGACGGCTGGGCGGGCCGGCTCGTGGCTCGCAACCTGGCCGCACCCCGCCACCAGGCCCATCACAAGGGCGCCCGTCAAGATCGGTCCCGGATACCGGCACTGCCCGGCTCGCCTTCGACCTCCCGTCGCCAACACTGTGCTCCCTCCCGGTGCCGTTGATGACGAGGGCGGCCCGAGGTGACTCTAGCCCCGACCGTCTGATCTCAATAAGGCCGTGGGCGAGTCGCCCTCGTCAACTGGCTGAGAGGACAAACTCAGGACCTATCATGGTGCCTCAGCCTCATCGATGGCCGTCACCCCACCAGCCCGCCGCCGTCCGCGCGGGGGTCGCTGCCGGCCCGGAGGAGACCGGCCGCGTCTCGCACGATCAGCTGGGCGTGGCCCACCCCCTCATCGAGCGGCCCCAGAAGCTGGACGGCGAAGCCCGACCGCTCGATCGAGGCCACGACCGGTGCGCCGACACCGGCCTCGGCGAACACGACCGGCATCGCCCCATCCGGAGCCGCCTCGCCGCCGAGGCCGCCGACCACCCAGCGAGGCAGGGCGACGGCGGGGCCGGGCCCGAGGTCCCGGTCGAGGCACGCCAGCAGGAGGCTCGCATGGATCTGCGGGTGGGCGCTCCCCCCCATCGTGCCGGCTGCGACCGCGATCCGCCCCTCCCGCCGAACCAGCACCGGCATCAGGGTGTGGGCCGGGCGCCGGCCCGGCGCCAGCCGGTTGGGATGCCCGGGTTCGAGCACGAAGGACGCCCCCCGGTTGTGGGCGATGATCCCGGTCTGGGGTTCGCGGATCCCGGACCCGAACCCACCGTAGAGGCTGTGGTTCAGGGAGACGACGGTGCCGTCGGCGTCGGCGGCGACCACCGCCACCGTGTCCCCGCGGTGACGGCCGGGCGGCGGACCGGGCGGAGGCGGGGCGGAGCCGTCCACCTGGGCGGCCAGACGGTCCAGCCCGGCCGGCGCCAGCAGCCGCTCGGCGAAGTCCGGGCCGCCGGCGGGATCGCAGAGGCCGCGGTCGCGCTCGGCGGTCACCGCCGCGAAAAGCCGGGCCAGCCGCCCGGCGTCGGAGCCGAGGTGGTCGCGGGCCAGCCCCAGGCGCTCGACCACGGCCAGGATCGCGAGCAGCAGGCAGCCCTGGGAGTTGGGCGGGGCGGTGAGGATCTCGGTCTCGCCGTACCGACCCACCAGCGGCGCGGAGCACCTGGTCTGGTGGGCGGCGAGGTCGGCCTCGGCCAGGAGCGCTCCCTGGGTTCGCAGCCCCCGGATCCATCGCTCGCCCAGGGCACCCTGGTAGAACGCTGGGGGCCCGTCCCGGGCGATGGTCTCCAGGGTGGCCGCCAGCGCCGGGTCCCGGAGGGTCGCCCCCGCCGTGAGCGGCGCGCCGTCGCGGACGAACACCGCGGCGAGCCCGGGATCGCGGGCCACGGCCGCGCCCGGCTCGGCGAGCGCCCGCGCCAGCGAGGGGGCGACCGCGACGCCCTCGCGGGCCAGGCGGGCGGCAGGCGCGATGGCGTCGGCGAGGCCGCGGCGGGCGCCGAGGCCCTCCAGCACCCCCCAGGCCGCCACTGCGCCGGGGACGGTGATGGCGAGCGGCCCGTCGTGGGGCATGGTCCCGTGGCGGCGGCGGACCTCGGCGGGGTCGACCCCCGCCGCCGCCGCCCCGCTCCCGTTCACCGCCACCACCTCGCCGGACGGGCGGGCGACCAGCGCGAAGAGGTCACCGCCCACCCCGGTCATGTGCGGGTAGGCCACGCTCAGCACACAGCTGGCGGTGAGAGCGGCGTCGACCGCGCTCCCTCCCGCCTGGAACGCCGCGCGGCCGGCCTCGGTGGCGGCCCGGTGGGGGGTGGCGATGGCGAACCGATCCCCCACCCCGTCCTCGACTTGACACACCACGGGCCAGAGCTTAGCGTGGGGGGGGATCGTGCCGGTGCACGGAGTGACCGGGCGCCGTCGCCGTGACCAGGCGGGCGGCGCCCGATAGCCGCGCCGAGCCGACTCGCCACCACCAGGGGGTCTCGCATGGCCGTCGCCGCCCGCACCGACACCCGGCGGTCGCAGGAGATGTTCCGCCGGATCGCCACCAGCATCGCCGGCGGCGAGAGCTCCTATGCGCGGCTGCGGTCGGGCATCGAGCTCTGCATCGAGCGCACCGCCGGGGCCCGCATGTGGGACGTCGACGGCAACGAATACCTCGACTACTGCCTCGGCTACGGACCCCTCCTCTTCGGCCATCACCCCGAGGACATCGTCGCCGCGGTGGTCGAGCAGATCACCACCCGCGGCTATCACTTCAGCTTCCCGCACCGTCTCGATTACGAGGTGGGCGAGCGTCTGCAGCGGATGGTGCCGTCGATGGAGCTGCTGCGATTCGCCTGCTCCGGCACCGAGGCGACGATGGCGGCGATGCGGCTGGCCCGCGGCTTCACGGGCAAGGAGAAGATCGTCAAGTTCGAGGGCGCCTACCACGGCTGGAGCGACCTCCACTACATCAGCGCCCACCCGCCGGTGGGCGCCGCCGCCGCCGGCCTGCACCGGGCGCCGCGGTCGGTCCCCGACACCGCCGGCATCCCCCGGGCGATCGCCGACACCGTCATCGTCCAGCCCTTCAACGACCTCGAGGTGCTGGAGCAGACCCTGGACCGGCGCGGCTTCGAGATCGCCGCCGTGCTGATCGAGCCGGCGCTCGCCAACTGCGGGATCATCCCGCCCTTGCCCGGGTACCTGGAGGGGGTCCGCAGGCTGACCGAGGCCCACGGGGTGCTGCTCATCTTCGACGAGGTGATGACCGGATTCCGGCTCGCCCCGGGCGGGGCCCAGGAGCACTTCCGGATCCGTCCCGACCTCAGCACCTTCGCCAAGGTGCTGGGGGGAGGGTTCCCGGTCGCGGCCTTCGGCGGCCGCGGCGACGTGATGGAGCTGGAGGCCACCGGCGAGGTCATGCACGGCGGCACCTACACCGCCAGCCCGCTGGTGCTGGCGGCGGCCCGGGCGGTGCTGGACCGGATCGAGCGCGACCGCGACACCATGTACCCCGAGCTCAACCGGCTGACGCAGCGGCTGCAGGACGGCCTGCTCCGGGTGGTCCGCGACGCCGGCTACCCGAGCCTGGTCCAGGGGGTAGGCCCGTTCTTCCAGCTCTTCTTCCTGGACCGCCCCCGCGAGCGCCTGATCGACTACCGCGATGCGATGGGGCACAGCCGCCGCGACGTCTATGCGGCGTTCCACGAGGCGATGCAGCAGCGCGGGATCTACTTCCACCCCGGTCAGTCGGAGCGCTGGTTCCTCAGCACCGCCCACACCGATGCCGACATCGACCAGACCCTGGCCGCGGCGGCGGAGGCGATCCAGGAGGTGGCCCGGCGGCTGCCGCCCCGGAGCACGGCGGAGTGACGGCGGCGGGGACACGAATCGAATCCAAGGAGGCACGGTGATGGTGATGACGGCGCGAGAGGTGGATCCCCGGGTGCAGGCCTTCCTCGGCGGCGGGCCCAAGCGCCTCCTGATCGGCGGTGACTTCGTGGAGGCCGCCTCCGGCAAGACGTTCGCCACCCACGACCCCGCCACCGGCGACCGGCTGGCCGAGGTCGCCGAGGGCGATGCGGCCGACATCGACCGGGCGGTGCAGGCGGCGCGGCGCGCGTTCGACGGCGGTCCCTGGCCGGCGATGACGGCGGCGGAGCGTTCCCGGCTGATCTGGAGGCTGGCCGACCTGATCGAGGAGCGCTCCGAGGTCTTCGCGCAGCTGGAGACGCTCGACAACGGCAAGCCGCTCACGGTCGCGCGCCGCGACGACGTCGGCGGGACCGTCGAGTACTTCCGTTACTACGCCGGCTGGCCGACCAAGATCGAGGGCGCGACGGTGCCGGTCAGCGTCGCCGACACCTTCGCCTACACGCTCCGCCAGCCGGTCGGCGTCTGCGGCCAGATCGTGCCCTGGAACTACCCGCTGATGATGGCGGCGTGGAAGGTGGCCCCGGCGCTGGCCGCCGGTTGCACCGTGGTGCTGAAGCCGGCGGAGCAGACGCCGCTCTCCGCCATCCTGTTGGGCGAGCTCTGCCTGGAGGCGGGGATCCCCCCCGGGGTGGTCAACGTGGTGACCGGCTATGGCGAGACCGCCGGCGCCGCCCTCGCCGCCCATCCCCACGTCGACAAGGTCGCCTTCACCGGCTCCTCCGAGGTGGGACGGCTGATCCTCCGCGCCGCCAGTCAGAGCAACCTCAAGAAGGTGAGCCTGGAGCTGGGCGGCAAGAGCCCCAACATCGTCTTCGCCGACGCCGACATGGACGCCGCCCGCGAGGGCGCGGCCGCGGGCATCTTCTACAACATGGGCCAGGACTGCACGGCGGGGTCGCGGGTGTTCGTGGAGCACGGGATCTACGACGACGTCGCCCAGTTCATCGCCGACCAGGCGGCGAAGCTCAGGGTCGGGCCCGGCTTCGACGAGGCGACCGAGATCGGGCCGCTGGTGAGCCAGGAGCAGTTGGACCGGGTGCTGGGGTACATCGAGCTCGGCCCCGGCGAGGGGGCCCGGATCCTGAGCGGCGGCGGCCGGGCCGAGGGGGCGGAGCTCCAGAAGGGCTTCTTCGTCAAGCCCACCGTGCTCGCCAACGCCCGCAACGACATGCGGGTGGCCCAGGAGGAGATCTTCGGCCCGGTGGTCAGCGTCATCCCCTTCCGCGACGTGGAGGACGTGGTCCGCCAGGGCAACGACATCGCCTACGGGCTGGGCGCCGGGATCTGGACCAAGAACCTCGCCAAGGCCCACCGGGTGGCCAGTGCCCTGCGAGCGGGCACGGTCTGGGTCAACACCTACGGCGCCACCGACGCGGCGCTCCCCTTCGGCGGGTTCAAGGAGAGCGGACACGGCCGCGAGATGGGCTTCGAGGCGATCCATCTCTACACCGAGGTGAAGAGCGTCTGGGTCAACCTGGCGGAGAGCTGAGCAACCGGGAGCGGGCCGGCCGCGGTCGGGGAGACCCGGTCGCGGCCCCGGTCGGGCGCTGCCGCTTCGACCACGTGTCGCTGGCGGTGGAGTCGGTCGCGGCCGAGCTCCCCACCTTCGTGGGGCGGCTCGGCGGCCGCATCCTCGCCGGCGGGACGGAGGCCGGGTTCCGCGGCGTCCACCTTCGCTACGCGGGGGGCGGGACGGTGGAGCTGCTGGAGCCCGTCCTGGACCCGGACCACCCCTTCCTACGGCGGTTCCTCGACCGGCGCGGCCCCGGCCCGCATCACCTCACCTTCACCACCGACGACCTGACCGGCGCCCTCGACCACGCCCGCGCCCTGGGCTGGCACCCGGTCGCGGTTGACCGCTCCCACCCACTCTGGCAGGAGGCGTTCCTGCACCCGCGCGAGGCGCTCGGCACGACCATCCAGCTGGCTCAGACCGGCTGGCCGGGGATGGAGTGGTCGGCGGCGGTGCCACCGGCCCTGCGCTTCGACCTCCCCAACCCACCCGGCGACCCGGCCGAGCCCGCCCGACTCACCCGGGTCGACCACCTGGTCCCCACCATCGACGACGGGCTCCGCCTCTACCGAGAGCTCCTCCTCGGCGAGGTGGAGGCCACCGGCCAGGCCGCGGGCGGCCGCTTCGCCGACGTCGTCTTCGCGGGCGGCGGCCGGGTGCGGCTGGTGGACCGGGCCGAGGGCGCCGGGCACGACCGGGCCGACGGCCCGCGATCGGGCATCCTCGCCGTGCACTTCGACGGCCCGGCCGCGGGGCCGCCGGTCCTGATCGCCGGGGGGACCCGCCTGGAGCTGGCCCGGACCCCCGCTCCCACGTCCGCGAGCGCGCCCGGTCCGGGGGGGTGATCCGGGAGCGCCGGCGCCGTACCGACCGGCCGGCGTCAGGCCCCGGGAGCCTCCAGCGGCGGAGCCTGCGCCGGGCCGGGCGCCGCCACCCACTCCAGCCGGGCCCGGACATGGTCCTGCGGCACCCCGCCGTCCATCGCGATCTGGACCAGGACGTGGAGGACCGTCCCCTCGCGCCGGTAGCGGCGGCGCACCGCAGTGACCAGGAGCCCGCAGGGGCCGGCGTCGATCGCGCTGGAGGCCAGCTCCAGCTGCGAGGCTGAGCAGGGGCCGCGATCGACCTCCAGGATCCCGGCGGCCTGGACCACCAGCAGCTCGGCCTCGCCGGTCCCCAGGGGACGCAGGAACCCCACCTCGGTGTGGAGCGGCGTGAGCGGGTCGCCCGACCAGGTCTCCTCCCGGTACCGGAGCAGCGGACGGCCATCCCAGGCGACGGTGAGCCGCTCCCGGTAGCGGAGCGGCGGCTCCGCCACCCACAGCCCCCGGCCGCCCCCCTCCCAGACGCCGAGAAGGAATGCCAGCGGGGCGAGCTCCGCGGGGAGCGCGGGCGGGGGTCCCTTCGGCGCCGCTAGGGCCATGCCGGGGACCATACCGGGTCGGCGGCCCGGGCCGGTGCGCTCCTCCTCCGACGGGAGCGTCGGCTGCGTGCTTAGGATGGGGCGGTGACCGAGGACCAGGCGGCGCCGCCCGCGCCCCCGCGACGGGCGAGCCACGACATCCAGCCCCCGGCCGCTCTCCTCGACTTCCTGCGCACCGGCTGGGACGAGTCGGCGCCGGCGCTTCCCGGGCGGATCGAGAGCGCGGACGCCCTCGCGGCCCGCCGCGAGCGGCTCTCCGCCCGGTTTCCCGGGCTCCTGCTGGTGATCCCGGCCGGCGTCGAGCGGGTCCGCGCCAACGACACCGTCTACCGCTTCCGAGCGGGCACCGACTTCCTCCATCTGGTCGGCGAGGGCGAGCCGCGCGAGGTGCTGGTGCTGGTCCCGCGCCCCGCCGGCGGCCATGACGCCGTCCTCCACACCGAGCCGGAGGTCGACCACCAGCGGCCGGAGTTCTTCACCGACCGCGCCCGCGGCGCGCTCTGGGTCGGTCCGCCGCGCGGGCTGCGGGCGACGCGGGCACGCCTGGGGCTGGAGTCACGACCGCTCGGCGAGCTCGCCGGGCTGGTCCGCGAACACGACCGCGGCGCGGTGCTGCGCGGCCTCGACCCCGAGGTCGACGCGCTCGGCGCCGACCTCGCCGGGCCGGGCGACGAGCTCGCCCAGGCGCTCTCCGACCTGCGCGTCGTCAAGGACGCGGGCGAGATCGCCGAGCTGGCCCGGGCCTGCGACCTCACCCGGCGGGCCTTCGAGGACGTGGTCCGGGCCCTCCCCACCACCCGGACCGAGCGCGAGGTCGAGGTCACGTTCTTCTCCCGAGCGCGACGCGAGGGGCACGACACCGGCTATCTGACGATCGCCGCCGCCGGGACCCATGCCACCGTGCTCCACTGGAGCCGCAACGACGGTCTGGTCCGCCCCGGCGACCTGCTCCTCCTCGATGCGGGGGTGGAGACCGACCGCCATTACACCGCCGACGTCACCCGCACCCTGCCCGTGAGCGGGCGCTTCACCCCGGCCCAGCGCGAGGTCTACACGCTGGTCTTCGAGGCGCAGCAGGCGGCCCTGGCTGCGGTGCGGCCGGGGGCCGGCTTCCGCGACCCGCACCACCGCGCCATGGAGGTGCTCGCCCACGGGCTGGAGCGGATGGGGATCCTGCCCGAGCCCGCGGTCCAGTCCCTCCGCGACGACCGCCAGCTCCACCGGCGCTACACCCTGCACAGCGTGAGCCATTGGCTCGGCCTCGACGTGCACGACTGCGCGCGCGCGCGGGAGACGGTTTGGACCACCGAGCCGCTCGCCCCGGGGATGGTCCTCACCGTCGAGCCGGGCCTCTACTTCCAGCCCGACGACCTCACCGTCCCCGAGCGCTATCGCGGCATCGGCGTCCGCATCGAGGACGACGTGGTGGTGACCGAGTCGGGGTCGACGGTCCTTTCGGCCGGGCTGCCCACCGATCCCGACGTGGTGGAGACGTGGATGGCCGGTCTGGGGGCCGGCTCCGACGGCTGACCCCGTCGTGAGCGCTCCGGAGCGCGACCCCGCGGTGAGCGGTCCGGTGGACGTCGTGGTGGTGGGCGGCTGCGGGCATGTCGGCCTGCCGCTCGCCCTCGTCCTCGCCGACCGTGGCGTCCGGGTCACCGCCTTCGACCTCGACCGGGCCCAGGTGGCGCGCGTGGCCGAGGGCCAGATGCCGTTCCGGGAACGGGGCGCGGAGGCCGTGCTCGGCCGGGTGCTCGCCGCCGGGCGGCTCACGGTCACCGCCGACCCGACCGCGGTGTCCGGGGCCGAGCACGTGGTGGTGGTGGTGGGCACCCCCATCGACGAGCATCTCAACCCCCAGACGATGGCGCTGCCGCGGGCGATCGACGCGCTCGCCCCCCACCTCCGGGACGGCCAGCTGGTCGTGCTCCGGAGCACGGTGTACCCGGGCGTGACCGCCCTGGTGGAGCGCCGGCTCTGCGAGCTCGGCCTGCGCGTGGACGTCGCGTTCTGTCCCGAGCGCATCGCCGAGGGACGGGCGATCGAGGAGCTCGGCTCGCTGCCGCAGATCGTGGCCGCCCGGACGCCTCGGGCCCAGGAGCGGGCGGCGGCCCTGTTCCGCCGGCTGACCGGCTCGATCGTCGCGCTGGAGCCGGAGGAGGCCGAGCTCGCCAAGCTGTTCACCAACACCTGGCGCTACATCAAGTTCGCCACCGCCAACCAGCTCTACATGATCGCCAACGACTTCGGTCTCGACTACGAGCGCATCCGCGCCGCCATCGCCGCCGACTATCCGCGCGCCGCCGACCTCCCCTCGGCCGGCCTCACCGCCGGCCCCTGCCTGTTCAAGGACACGATGCAGCTGGCCGCCTTCAACAACAACCAGTTCGCCCTCGGCCACGCCAGCATGCTGGTCAACGAGGGCCTGCCGCTCTACATCGTGGCGCGCCTGGAGCGCCGTTTCGACCTCGCCCTCGCCACCGTCGGCATCCTCGGGATGGCCTTCAAGGCGGAGTCGGACGACACCCGCTCCAGCCTCAGCTACAAGCTCCGCCGCATCCTCCAGTTCAAGGCCCGGGCGGTGCTCTGCTGCGACCCGTACGTCAGCAGCGACCCCTCGCTGGTGCCCCAGGCGGAGGTGCTGGCACGGTCCGACGTGCTCGTCATCGGCGCCCCCCACGAGGCCTACCGGGAGCTCGCGACCGACCGCCCGGTGGTGGACATCACCGGGCTGCTCGGACGCGGGGTGCGGGTGTGACCCCCCGGGTGTCGGTGGTCATCCCCGCCTACAACGAGGGCGACGCGATCGCCACCTGCCTGGACCGGATCCTGGAGACGGTGACGCTCGGGGCCGAGGTGCTGGTGGTCTGGGACACGCCCCAGGACACGACCGCGCCGGTCGTTCGCCGCTACACGGAGCGGGACCCGCGGGTGCGCGGGATCCACAACGACGAGGGGCGGGGCCCGGCGGCCGCGATCCGGCGGGGGATCCGCGAGGCCAGGGCCGACGTGGTGGTGGTGACGATGGCGGACGGCAGTGACGACCCCCAGCAGATCGACCCCCTGGTCCGGCTGGTGGAGCGGGGCGTGGTGATCGCCGCCGCCTCCCGCTACATGCAGGGCGGCCAGCAGGTGGGCGGGCCGCGGCTCAAGGGCTGGATGTCGCGGGGGGCCGGGGTCAGCCTGCACCTTCTCGGCCGGGTGGGGACGCACGACGCCACCAACTCCTTCAAGGCCTACTCGCGCGCCTTCCTGCTGGAGGCCCAGATGGAGTCGGACGCCGGCTTCGAGCTGGGGATCGAGATGGTGGCCAAGGCACGCCGGCTGCGCCGACCGGTGGCGGAGCTCCCCACCATCTGGCTGGACCGCGCCGGGGGGCAGTCCAACTTCCACGTGCGCGCCTGGCTCGGGCGCTACCTGCACTGGTACTGGTATGCGCTGCGCCCCGCCCCGCGCTCCCGCCGGCGGCGGCGGACGCGGTGAGGGCCCGGGTCGGCCCGGGGTGAGCCCGGGGTCAGCCCGTCGCCGGGCCGGCGACGACGGGGACGACGGCCAGGAGCTCCTCCTGGATCCAGCCCAGGGCGTGGAGCGCGGCGTACGGGGGACGGGCGTGCGCCTCGGGTGGGACCGCCTCCTCCCAGCCGTCGGACTCGATCCCGATCTCGTCGGCGAGAGCGATCCGAAGGGCATTGAGGCCGCGCAGCCACGCCTCCACCTCGGCCGGCGCGAGCGCGGTCGCCGGGCCATCCTCCTGGATGGTGCGCCGCATCGTCGCGATCGCCAGCGTCCGGGCGGCCTCGAGGTCAGGCCCGGTGAGGTGCCGATACTCGGCCTCCAGCTGCTCCTCGTCGGGGTAGGCGGGGGGGGTGACCCGGGGCGAGCGGGCCGCCATCGGCTCGAGGTGGTCGAGCAGCGCCGCGAGAGCGTCCCGCTCGGAGCGGTCCATCTCGACCAGGGCGCCGGCGGCGCCATCGGTGCGGGCGCGGATCGCCGCCATCCCTAGGGCCGGGCCACGGTTGCCTGGAGCCCGTGCGCGTGCAGCTGGGCGACCGCGATCTCGGCCCGCTCGCGGGGCCCGCTGGCCACCACCGCCCGCCCCTGGTGGTGCACCTGGAGCATCAGCCGGGTGGCGGTGGGCTCGTCGTAGCCGAAGATCCGGCGGAGGACGAAGACCACGTAGGACATGAGCGTGACCGGGTCGTTCCAGACCACGACCTCCCACGGCCGGTCGCGCTCGGCCGCCGTCCCGCCCGCGGGGGCCTCGGTCCGCTCCGGGGCGCTGATCCGGTCGGCCATGCCGCTACCGTAGCGCGCCGGACGGCGGCTGGCATCCCCCCCCGGTCAGTCGGCGGCCCCGCCCAGCACCAGCCGCTCATCGGCGAGCAGCCACCGCTCCACCCAGCGCTGCCCCAGGGTGAAGAGGAGGACCACCCCGGCCGCGCCGATCACCGCGATCAGCAGCCCCACGGCACTGATGGCGTCGGTGTAGCGGCCGAAGGTGCGCCCGATGAGGAAGGCGACCAGGCTGTACGACGTCGCCCAGGCGACCCCGCCGGCGAGGTTGAAGGCGACGAACCGAGGCCAGCGGAAGCGGGAGATCCCGGCCACGAACGACACCGTGATCCGGAGCGCCGCGATGAACCGGGCGATCACGATCGTCTTGCCGCCGTGGCGCGCGAAGAAGCGCCGGGCCAGGAGCACCCAGCCGTTGAGGAAGGGCAGCCGGGGCAGCAGCCGGGCCACCACCCAGGTGCCGGCGAACCGGCCGATCGCGTAGCCGCAGTTGTCGCCGACGACGGCGCCGGCGACCCCGGCCAGGATCACCAGCCCGATGTCGAGGTGGCCGGCCCCGGCCCAGACCGCGCCCGCGATCATCACGGTGTCGCCCGGGAACGGCACCCCCAGGCACTCCGCGGTGACCGCCAGGAAGATCACCAGGTAGCCGTAGGTGTGGACGAGATGGAAGAGGGTGGCGTCCGACGGCAGCACCCCCGGAGTCTACGGACGCGCGGCCCCGGCGCGGGGGCGCCATCTCGGCGGCGGCACGGCCACCCCCCTGCCGGGTCGGCTACCCTTCAGGAGATGGCCCAGCCCACGACCCGGGCGGTCGCCCTCGGCGGCTGCCTCGTCGCCGCCGCGCTCACCGTGGGCGGCTGCGGCCGGGGCCCGCTCAACTCCCCGGCCACGGGCTCCGGGTGCTCGCTCACCGTCTCCCTGCCGCTCCGGGGCGGCCACCCGGTGGCCGGAGCGATGGCCACCGTCGGGGGCCGGTCCACCCTCCTCGACCAACCGACCAGCACCCTCTCCATCCCCTGCGGGCTCACCGCCCGGCTGGGGCCCTCGGCGCGGCTGCCAGGGGCGCCCCCGCTGACGGGATGGACGGTCGACGGGCAGACCCGGCACCGCGGCCGGATCGCGGTCCTGATCGACGGCCTGATCACGGCCACCCTCGACGTCCACCTCCCCGCGGCCTCGCCGTCCGGCGCCGTCCTGCCCCAGAGCACGTCCCCGGTGCGGAGCCCCCACCCCAGCCCGAGCGCGCGCCCGAGCCCCCGCCCGCGTCCGACCCCGACGGCGGCGACCGTCTCGCTGGATCGCTGGCTTCGCTACGACGCCGCCGCCCGGACCGTCACCCTCCAGCTGGTCGCCGGCTACGGCAACGTGAACGACGGCCTCGACTACAACGGCACCACCTCGGGGGGGATGCGAATCGGGATCCCCACCGGCTGGACGGTGACGGTCGACTTCAGCAATGTCGCCAGCCTCAACCACTCGGCAGCGGTGGTCACCGCCACCGGGACGACCCCGGTCTTCGCCGGCGCCGCCCTGCCCGACCCGGTCAAGGGGGTGGCCCCCGGGGGCCACGCCACCTTCCACTTCGTCACGGGGGCGGCCGGGAGCTACCGGATCGCCTGCCTGGTGCCCGGCCACGAGCCGGCCGGGATGTGGGCCGCCCTCCAGGTGACCGCCGGCGGGGTCCCCACCATCCACCTCTGACCGCGCCCGGCCGCGGGGGACCGGGCCGCCGCCCGGGACGCCGCCCCGGCCGGCGTCACCGGCCGGACCATCCCAGGTGCCCATGAGCAGCCCGCCCACCATCCTGCCGACCCGCATCAGCGAGGGCTGGGCCCCCGGGATCCGGTACCGGATCGCGGGGGAGCTGGTGCCGGTGCTCCACTGCACCCTCGACGGCTCGGTCCCGCTCTTCTTCGAGCACCACCTGGTCCTCTGGAAGGATCCGCAGCTGGGGGTGACGCTGCGTCCGATGCGGGGGGCGGTGCGGCGGATGGTCCTGGGGATGCCGGTGTTCCTCACCCAGGCCCGCGGCGCGGGCTCGATCGCCTTCTCCCGCGACGCTCCCGGTCACGTCTTCCCGCTCCCGCTCGCCAGGGGCGAGGTGGTGCTGGTGCGCGAGCACCAGTTCCTCGCCGCCAGCGGGAGCCTGCGCTTCACCCCGAGGCGGATCCGCGGTGTCACCAACAACCTGTTCGGCGGCAACGGCCTCTGGCTCGACCGCTTCGAGGCCCGCGACGACGACGGGGTGGTCTGGCTCCACGGCTACGGCAACGTCTTCGAGAAGGAGCTGGCCCAGGGCGAGGCGATCGACGTCGAGCCGGGCGGCTGGGTCTACATGGACCCGACCGTGCGGATGCGGCCCCAGGTGTACGGGCTGCGCACCGGGATCTTCGGCGGCGTCGGCCGCCTGGTCTTCAACCGCTTCGAGGGGCCGGGCCGGGTCGGGATCCAGTCCCTCTACGTCCACCTGCCGACCGAGGAGTGAGGCCGGGGCGCCCACGCCCGAACGGCGCCGAGACGAGGTCCTGACCGAGCCGCGACCGGGTCAGGTGGGGCGGCGGTGGATCGAGACGGCGTAGCCGCCGTCGGCCGCGTACCGGCCCCGCTCCCAGGTGCCGAAGCGGTGCTCACGCTCGAGCCCGCTGGCGGCGCAGAGCGCGTCGTAGCGGGGACAGTCGAGACCCCCCTCCAGGATCTGGAAGCCGGCCACCAGGCGCCCACCGGGGGCCAGGTGGCGGGACAGGTTCGCCACCACCGCCGCCTCGCTGCCCGGGTCCACGAAGATCAGGACGTTCCCGGCGCAGACAACGCAGTCGAAGGCGCGCGGGCCGATCCCCGCGGGCCCGGGGGGACCGACGCCCGGCACCGTCACGGTGGCGAGGTCGCCGAGGATCCACCCCAGCTCCGGCGCCTTCGCGCGGGCGGCGGCCAGCATCTGCTCGTCGCGGTCGACCCCGACCACCTCGACGCCGCGGCGGGCGAGCTCGATCGCCACCCGACCGGTGCCGCAGCCGGCGTCGAGGACGGTCGCCGGGGCCAGCCCCGCGACCAGGCTCGCTTCCCCGTGCACGTCCGCCCCGGCGGCGGCGCGGGCGGCGAAGGCGGCGTCGTAGGCGGCGCCGCGCCGGCCCGGGTAGGGCAGCCGGGCCCCGCTCACGGCGCGGGCGGACCGGTCGGGGTGGGCCGGGGCCCGGCCCCGCCGGGGGACTCCCGGCCGGCGGTGCGGCGATGGGCCAGGGTCGCCAGCGTCGCCGGCCGGGCCGCGTCCACCACCTCGGCGGGGACCGCGGACGGGCGGCCGTCGGCGAGCCGCACCCACACCCACTCGGTCCGGACCTCGGCCAGGAGGCGGTCGTCGCCGGCCCGCCGCACCTCGGTGCGGCGGGTGCCGCGCACGCCCCGCACCATCTCGACCCACACGGTGAGCACGACCTCGTCGCCGTGGACGGCGGGGTGATGGTAGGTGATCGCCTGGCGGTGGATCACCCACGCCCCGCCTCGGCTGGCGCTCCAGGCAGGCCCGAACCCGGCCAGGTCGGCGTGCTCGATGGCCACCTCCTCGGCCCAGTTGAGGTAGACGGCGTTGTTGACATGGCCGTTGGGGTCGCACTCGTAGTGGCGCACCCGCCACCGGGCGGTGTGGACGAGCGGGTCGGCGACGGCCATGGGCCGATTATCCCGCTCACCGGCCGCGCCCGCCCCCGCACCGCGGCGGGACGGCCCGGGTGCGGTAAGGTAGGGGCGGGCGATGGGGCTCGCCTCGGCGCCGGCGCCGAAACGGCTTCCCTGCGGAGCTGATGGCCCCTGACCACGAAGACCGGAAGGCCTTTCGGGAGTTGGGGGATGGCGCGAGCCTCGATCGGGTCCACCTGGGGTGCCACGTGCTAGCCGACGCGGTCGGCCAGGTAGTCGCGCTGCTGGTCGTGCTCGCGCTCGCGCCCCTGCTGAAGGGGGTGATCGAGACCGGCAAGGCGAGGCTGCAGTCGCGGCGGGGGCCGTCACCGCTGCAGCCCTACCGCGACCTCCGCAAGCTCTTCGGCAAGGACCGCTCCACCACCCCTGACGCCTCGTTCATCTTCCGCGTCGCCCCCTACGTGGTCTTCGCGACGCCGATCGCCTTCGCCGTCCTCATCCCGGTCCTCACCGCCGCCCCGCTCAGCTGGGCGTTCATGGCCGACATGGTGGGGAGCGGGTTCGTCATCGGCATCGGCGGCTTCTTCACCAACCTGGCGGCGATGGACAGCGGCAGCGTCTACGGCGGCCTGGGCGCGAGCCGGTCCCGCTTCGTCTCCTCGCTGGCTGAGCCCACCTTCATCGTGGTGTTCTTCGCGGTCGGGTTCATCTCCGGCGGGACGGTGCCGTTCGTGGTCAACCAGACCCTCTTCACCAGCTCCGCCGCGATCACCCCGAGCCATGCGCTGATCGCGGCCGCCTTCCTGATGGTGGTCCTGGCCGAGACCGGACGGCTCCCGATCGACAACCCCAACAGCGCCCAGGAGCTCTCCATGATCGAGTCCTCCCGCCTGTTCGAGTACGCCGGTTCTGACCAGGCGCTGATGGAATGGGGAGGCGCCATGAAGCTCTTCGTGGTGCTGGTGGTCTGGCTCAACGTGCTGGTCTTCCCCCCCGGACTGGCGGGAGCGGTGACCGTCCCCGCCTTCGCGGTGGCGATCGCCACGCTCGTCGGCAAGATGCTGGCCGCCGCCTTCCTGATCGTGGTGATCGAGTCCGCGCTCGCCAAGATCCGGATCATGCGCGTGCCCGAGTACCTCGGGGGCAGCTTCGTGCTCGCGTTCCTGGGCCTGGTGCTCTCCACCCTGGGGCGGTGACGGCGATGGCCGACGCCCGGCGTCGATCCGGGGGATGGTCCCGTGCTGCCTGAGATCACCCTCGCGGCCCTCTTCCTTTTGGTCAGCTTCCAGCTGATCGTGGCCCGTCGCCTGCGCACGGCGGTGGGCGCCTACCAGCTCCAGTCGTGGCTGCTCGGCGGCATCGCGATCGCTCTCTTCGTCCACACCCACCTGACGGAGCTGCTCCTCTTCGGCCTGCTGATCGTGTCCCTCAAGGGGGTGGCGATCCCCACCCTTCTGCGCCGGCGGATGCGGGTCGCCCTCAGCGCCGGTCGGGAGAGCTCCTACCACGTGGGGTTCCCCACCGCGCTCCTGCTCGGCGCCGCCCTGTCGCTGGCCGGCTTCATCGCGGCCAGCCGGATCCCCTCGCCGTCCCATCTCCTCCCCGGGGCCGACCTCGGCATCGGCATCGCCGTCCTGCTCCTCGGCCTCTTCACCACCACCGCCCGACGCGACGGCGTGCTCCAGATGGGGGGCCTGCTGGCGGCCGAGAACGGGCTCCTCCTGATCGGGCTGGTGCTGGCGCCGCGGCTGAGCCTGCTGATCGAGTTCGCCCTGGTCCTCGACGTCCTGATCGCGGTAGTGGTGATGTCCTTCCTGCTGGCTCGGATGCGCGAGGAGGTCTTCAGCACCGACACCTCCGAGCTCACCCGGCTGCGCGGATGATCGACGCCGCGCTCCTGCTCGCCGTGCTGGCGGTGCCGCTGGCCGCCGCGGTCGCGACCTGGCTGGTGCCGGGGGATGACCTGCGCCTGATCCTGGTCGTCCCGACCGCACTCGTGGGCCTCGGTCTGGGACTCACGCTGGTCGCCCGGGTGGTGCAGCGGGGCCGGTTCACGGCGTTCGGCGACTGGCTCTACCTTGACCACCTCGGTGCGCTCGCGCTCCTGATCGTGACGCTGGTCTCCGCGCTGGCCGCCCTCTACTCGATCGCCTACTTCCGCTCCTCCGCGAACGTCCACACCCTGCGCGCCGGCGAGACGCGCCGGTACTTCGCCCTCTTCCACCTCTTCGTCTTCACCATGGTGGCGGCCACGGTGGCCGGCAACCTCGGCCTGCTGTGGACCGCGGTGACCGCAACCACATTCGCCTCCGCTCCGCTGGTCGACTTTTACGGGTCCCACGGTCCTCTGGAGGCAGCGTGGAAGTTCATCATGCTGGCGGTGGCGGGCGAGCTGATCGCCCTGTTCGGATTCCTGTGCCTCTACGCGTCGGCGGTCGGGTGGCTCGGCGGCAGCTACAACTTCGCGATCCCCGTCCTGCGCGCCGCGGGGCCCCATCTCTCCCCCACTCTCGCCACCCTGGGGTTCCTCTTGGTGCTCGTCGGCTTCGGCACCAAGGCCGGGCTGGCGCCGATGCACACCTGGCTCCCCGACGCGCACAGCCAGGCCCCTGCCCCGATCTGCTCGATGCTGTCCGGCGCCGAGCTCAACTGCGCCATGCTCGCGATCGTCCGGGTGCTGGCGCTGGCCACCCCGGCGCAGCACGGGGGCAGCGAGCTTCACTCCGCCCTGCTCGCCTTCGGGCTCCTCTCGATGGCCGTGGGGGTCGTCTTCCTCGTCTCCCAGCGCGACTACAAGCGACTGCTGGCCTACTCGTCGGTCGACCAGATGGGCCTGATCGCCGCCGGCTTCGGGCTGGGCGCCCCCCTGGCGGTGTTCGGCGCGCTGCTCCAGATGCTGGCCCACAGCCTCGCCAAGTGCCTCATGTTCTTCAACGCCGGCAACCTCCTCCTCCGCTTCCGCACCACCACCATCAGCGAGGTCCGAGGCATGATCCGGGTCGCCCCGGCGGCCGCCGTCCTGGTGCTGGCCGGGGCCCTCGCCATCGCGGGAGCGCCTCCGTTCGGGCTCTTCCTCTCGGAGGCGTCGATCGTCGCGGGCGGGATCGGGGCCCGCGCCTTCGGCGCCGCCGGCCTGATCGCCCTCCTCCTGCTGGTGGGGTTCCTCGCCCTGGTCGCCCCCTTCAGCACGATGGTGTTCGGCGAGGGTCGGGCCGACCCGCTCCCGCGGCGGGCCGAGCTCGGAGCGGCGGTCCTGCTCCCTGGCTATGTCCTCCTGGCGGCGGTCCTGGTCCTCGGCGTCTTCGTTCCCGGGCCCCTCCACACCCTGCTCGCCGACGCGGCTCGCGAGGTGCGGCGATGACCCGATCCCTTCGCCAGCTGGCGGAGGACCGCGGCCTGCGGACGCGGGCGGTGGCCGACGACGAGCTGCAGGCGAGCTGCCCCGAGGCGGTGTTCACCGAGCTGGTCGCCGGGCTCGCCGGACCGGCGGTCCTCGCCGACCTCTTCGCCACCGCCGACGACGCGCGCCGACCCCGGCTCACCGCCGTCCTCCAGCTCCACGGCGACCCGCAGTGGCTCGTCCTCTCGACGGAGCTGCAGGGGACGACCTTCGCCTCGCTCACCCCGATCGTGCATGCGGCGAGCTGGTACGAACGCGAGATCTGGGAGGCTCACGGGCTGGAGCCGATCGGGCACCCGCGCCCGGCCCCGCTGCGGCGCCACCTCTCGCCGGGCGCTCCGCCGCTGCGGTCGCCATCGGCGCCCGAGTTCCCGGCCGGGGCGGACCCGCGCCCCGCCTTCGGACCGGCCGTCGAGGGCCAGGGTCTCGTCCAGCTCCCCCTCGGCCCGGTCCGCAGCGGGCCCCAGGAGTCGGCCGCGTTCCTCTTCAGCTCCGGTGGGGAGGACCTGGTCCAGGTCAGCCCGCGCCTTGGCTACAAGTTCCGGGCCCTGGAGCGGATGGCCGAGGGACTGCCGGCGGACCGGGCCCTCGTCTTCGCCGAGCGGCTGGCCGGGACCTCCAGCTTCGCCACCGCCCTCGCCTTCGCCCGGGCGGTGGAGCGCGCCGCCGGCATCGCGGTCGGCCCCGCCGCGGAGTGGACCCGGACCTGCCTGGCCGAGCTGGAGCGCGTGCGCAGCCACTGCGCCGCGGTCACGCGCCTCGCCGACGCCACCGGCCTGCTGGTGGCGAGCGCCCAGTACGGGCTCCTCACCGAGGAGCTCCTGCGCACCGCCGCCGACCTCACCGGCCACCGGTACCTGCGCGGGTGCCTGTCCATCGGCGGGGCCGACGCCATCCAGCCCTCGGTCGTCCCCCACCACCTGCGCCGGCGGGTGGACGGGTGGGCCGATCGAGCGTCGGCGCTGCGCGCGCTCCTCGACGAGACCTCGACGTTCCTGGACCGCCTCGACACCACCGCGGTGCTGGAGCCCGCGTATGCGGAGCGGCACCAGCTGGTCGGCCCTGTCGGCCGGGCGTCCGGAGCCGATTGCGACGCGCGACGCGACCACCCGTACCTCGCCTACCCCGGGCTCCCGATCCGGGTCCCGGTGCGACGCGACGGCGACGCGGCGGCACGGCTGCAGGTGCGCCTCGACGAGATCGACGCGTCGCTCGGCCTGCTCCGACGGCTCCTCGATGTCTGGATCGAGGCCCCGGGCCCGATGGGACCGCCGGAGCTCCGCGCCGGCGCCGCCCTCGGCTGGGCGGAGGCCCCCGGCGGCGAGACCCTGGCCTTCGTGGAGCTCGACAGCGACGGGCGGGTGCGGCACTGGCGCGCGCGACCGCCGGCGGTGGTCAACTGGCATCCCTACGCCCACGCCTGCGCCAGCGGCAACAACCTCACCGACTACCCGGTGATCGAGGCCAGCTTCGACCTCTCGGTGGCGGAGTTCGACCGATGAGCCGGTGGATCGCCTGTGGCCTTCGGACTGGGACCCGGACGACGCGCTTTCCCCGTCCGGCCGGCGTGGGCGACGACGGGGCACCGTCGTCGATCACCTGCCGCTGGCCTGGGCTCACACCCGCCGATGCGCTGGCGGCGGCCGCCCTCTGCCCCACGGCGGCGCTCACCGCGACCGGGACCGAGGCCGCCGGAACGCTCCGATTCGATCAGGGCGCCTGCGTCCTCTGCGGGCGATGCGTGCGGGCGTTCCCGCAGGCCTTTGCCGTCGACCCCGACCCGCGCGTCGCCGTGCGTGACCGCGGCCGTCTCACCCTGGAGCTGGGCTGGGAGCCCGGCCGCCCGCCCGCGCCGCGTCCCCTGACGCGGGCGGCGGACGCGGTGCGGCGCCACGGCCACCGGTTGTTCCGCCACTCGCTCCACATCCGTCACGTCGACGCCGGGTCCTGCAACGGCTGCGAGGCGGAGCTGCAGATGCTGGGCACCCCCTACGTCGACCTGCACCGGCTCGGGATCTTCTTCACCCCCACCCCGCGGCATGCCGACGTCCTGCTGGTCACGGGGGTGGTGACCGAGAACATGGAGGCGGCGCTGCGGGCCACCTATGCCGCGATGCCGTCGCCCAAGCTGGTCCTCGCGGCCGGGGTCTGTGCGATCCACGGCGGCTGCTTCGCGGGCGGGCCGACGACGGTGGGGCCGCTCGACCGCTGCCTCCCGGTCGACGTCTACGTGCCCGGCTGCCCGCCCACCCCGCAGGCGCTCCTGCACGGGCTGCTGCTGGCCATCGATCGGGCGACCGAGCGCGCCCCGCGAGCCGGGGAGGCGCGCGATGGCGCTTGAGCTCCTGGGCGCGGCCCTGGCCGCGTACATCGCCGCCGCGGCGATCGGGCTCTCGGTCGCCCGCTGGCCGGCGGCCGGTGACCTCTCCGCGGCGGCGGGGGTCGCCGCCAGCCTGGCCGCGGTGGCGGCGGCCGTTCTCTGGCTGGGCGGGGCGCACGGCCATGCCGCCCTGCCGGTGTCGACCCCGATCGGCGCGTTCGCGGTGCGGGCGACGCCTCTCGGCGGTCTCTTCCTCCTCCTCACCGGCGTCGTCGGCACCGGGGTCTGCCTCTACTCCGCCGCCTACACCGCCCATGTTGGCGGGCCGCTGCGTCGCGCCACCGCCCACGCGCTGCTCGCCCTCGTCCTCGCCACCATCGTGGTGGTGGTCGCCGCAGCCGATGCGGTGACGTTCCTTGTCGCCTGGGAGTGCATGGTGATCGCCAGCTACGTGTTGGTGACGGTGGAGTTCGACCGACCCCACCGGCCCCAGGCGGCATTCCTGCTGCTGGCGCTGGCCAAGGTGGGCTTCCTCGCCCTGGTGGTCGCCTTCGCGCTGGTCGGCGCCCTCCACCCCGGCGTCAGCTTCGTGGCGCTGGCCCGGCACCCCCAGGTCAGCGGGGCGGCGGCCTCGGCCGCCTTCGTGCTCTTCCTGGTCGGCTTCGGGGTCAAGGCCGGCCTGCTGCCGCTCCAGGGCTGGTTGCCGGAGGCGCACCCGGCGGCGCCCGCCCACGTCTCGGCTCTCCTCTCCGGGCTGGTCGTGAAGACGGGCATCTACGGCCTCGTGCTCGCCCTGGTCACGCTGCTGCCCGAGCCGGCAGCCTGGTGGGGCTATCTCACGCTCGGCCTGGGCGTGCTCACCGCCCTGTATGGCGTGCTGTTCTCGCTGCTGGTGTCCGACCTGAAGCGCATGCTCGCCTACAGCACGATCGAGAACCTCGGCTTCATGGTGGCGATGCTGGGCGCGGCGCTGGTCTTCCGCCAGAGCCACCACCCGCTCCTCGCCGCCACCGCGGTGGTCGTGGTCCTGCTCCACACGCTCTACCACGGCCTCCTCAAGAGCACGCTCTTCATGGGCGCCGGCAGTGTCGACACCGCCACCCATCAGCTCGACATGGACCGCCTCGGCGGGCTCGCCCGGCGCATGCGCTGGACCACCCTCCTCTTCTTCCTGGGGGCGATGGGGCTCGCCGGCGTGCCCCCCCTGAACGGTTTCCAGACCGAGTGGCTGGGGCTGCAGGTCCTGATCCGCGCCCGGATCCTCGGCAGCCCCGAGGGCCGGGTCGCCCTGGCGGGGGCGGGGATGCTCTTGACGCTGACCTTCGCCCTCGCGGTCACCACCTACGTGCGGGTGGTCGGCGGCACCTTCCTCGGGGTCGCCCGCAGCGAGGCCGCCCGGAGCGCCCGCGAGGTGCCCTGGGCGATGCGGCTGGGCATGGTGGTCACCGCCGCCACGGCGGTGCTGACCGCGTTGGTGCCGCCCCTGGGGGTGGGGGCGGCGGCCGCGGCCGCCGGCAGCGCCACCCGGGTCCGCGGCCTGCTCGACGCCGTCCTGCCGCCGATCTTCCTCCACCCCGGCCGGTTCCCCCTCCCGGTCCGCCTGGGGGCGACCTTCCTCCACCAGGTGATCCCCGGCAACGGGGTGGTCATCGTCCCCACCAGCTTCACCGACGCCTTCATCTCCCCCACCTACATCTTCTGCACCCTCGCGATCGTCATCGGCGTCACCGCCGGTGTGCTCCGCCTGCTCGGTCGCCGGCCGCGCCGCGAGACCGCGGTCTGGGCCGGTGCGATTGCTCAGCCGCACCCCGCCATGCAGTACACCGCGACCGCCTTCACCAACCCGTTCCGGTCGATCTTCGGCGGCATCTTCCGCGCCCAGCGGGCGATCGAGGGCGACTACGACCAGCCGCCCTACTTCGTCCGCTCCCTCCGCTACGCCCGGCGGGTGGTGGAACCGGTCGACGCCTACGTGTACCGGCCCGCGGTCGGCGCCGCGCGCTGCCTGTCGCGGGCCGCTGGTCGCCTCCAGGCCGGCAGCGTGAGCCTCTACCTGCTCTACGTGGTGGCGGTGTTCGTCATCATCCTGTTCATCCGCTGAGATGCCGGCTCCGAGTCGGTCCGCCCGCGCGGACGGGGATGCAATCGAGATGGCGGCTGCGCCGCACGTCCCGCGAGCCCTCCTCCGCGAGAGGCCGCTCCAGGTGGATGAGCTCCGCCAGGTCTGGTCGATGCTCGACGGGGGCGCGATCATGGTGGCCGACGTTCGCCATCAACTGTGGCGGAGCTGGGGGTTGTGCCGCCGTCACGGGTGGGCGTTCGCCGCGATGGAGATCGAGTGCAGGGGTGGCCGCCCCTTCGCCACCACCGTCCTCCACGAGGACCTCATCGCACGGGCCGCCCGGGCGATGCGCCGCGCCTGCCGCCTGCCCTGGCCGGTCGGACGCCGGCTGCTCCTGGAGCGCGGGCCCTGTCTCACCTGCGACTTCATCGAGATGGTGCAGCGGGCCGGCGACAACCCGCTCGCGCATCCCGGAGCCGGCTGGCTGCGGGCGATGCGACCGATGGAGGGGCTCCGGCGCACGATGGCGCTGGTGGCGGCGACGGAGCCGGTGTGGCAGCGGCGCGCCTGCCCCCTCTGCCTCGACGGCGGCGGACCGCTCTGCCGACCCCACCTGCTGGACGGCCCCACCGACCACCCCCACCACCTCCGCAGCCTGTCGGCGCTGGAGGACCTCGCCGGCCGGATCGCCCGGTTCGGCCGCTCGATGACCTGGCGGGGGCCGACGGTGGGCCCGGAGGAGCGGGCGGCCTGGGTGGAGGGACTCGCCTGGACCGGGGGATGGGCCGGGGCCGTCGACCTGCTGCGGTGATCGGGCTCCTCCGCGGGCGGGGGCGGCCCTCGGCGACCCGCGCCCAGCTGCGGGCCGCCTGGGCGGCGGAGCTCGCCGATCCCGGGTGCCTGCTCTGCCGGGAGGAGCAACGGACCGCCGAGCGGTACTGGTTCTGGTTCTGCTCCGAGTCCTACTCCGATCCGGACGTCCTGGCGCAGATCGCCAACGCCGGCGGCTTCTGCTCCCAGCACGCGGTCGACCTGGCGGGCCGAGCCGAGCTCGGCATGGCCGCCGTCGTCCATGGCGCCGTGGTGCGGGCAGCGGCGGCGGCGGTGGCAGGCGCCCTCACCGTGCTCGATCGCACCGAGCCGGCGCTCCTCGCCCGTCGCGTCGGCCCCCAGCGCCCCTGTCCGGCGTGCACCAGTATCGCCGAGTCGGTCGACCGCCGCATCGAGCTCCTGCGTCCCGGCCTGGCCGACCCCGAGATCGCCGCCGCCGCCGCAGGCGCCCAGGCGCTCTGTGTCGTCCACGCGACGAGCCTGGTGGGCCGGCTCTCTCCGGCGGAGTCGCTCGCGGCGATCGTCCTGGCCCGCCGCCAGCTCGCCCCCGGGCCTGACCCCACCCCGCCTGAGCCGTTCACCTGGGCCCGGCTCGCGGTCCTCGCCGGCCGCGATTCCGACGCAACGCGACGGCGGCCGGGCCCGGCGGGACTGTCCGCCGGCGGTTCTGATCCGCGACCGGAGGGCTGTCCGGTCTGTGCCCATCGACGTCGCGCCGAGGGGCGATGGATCGCGTGGGCCGCCGACGAGCTCGGCGAGGCCAGCCCCAGTGACCCCGCGGCACGCTGGGGTTGCCGCCGACACCTCTGGGCGTGCGCCCGCGCCGCCCCCTCCCGCGCTCCGATGCTGGCGGAACAGCTCACCCGGATCTTGGCCCAGGCGCTCGCCGATGAGGACGGGCCGTCAGCGGCACCGCGGACTCCCGCCGCGCTCGTCAGCCGATGCCGCCGCCAGCTGGACAACCGCGGACCCTGCCGCGGATGCCGGGAGCGACAGGTGGCAACCGTCCGCCGCAGTGCGTGGGTCGCGGCCCGACTGCTGGACCCCGCCGGCGTCGCCGATCAGCAGGCCGGCACCGGGTCCTGCTGGCGGGACCTCCCCCACGTTCTCGCCGCCGCCTCGGAGACGAGCGCGGCGCGCACCGCTCTCGTCGCCGCTCGCGCACAGCTGGCGATGCTGACCTGGGAGCTGGACGAGGTCCTCCGCAAGCAGAGCTGGGACACGCGGCACGAGGCGGCGGGCGCCGAAGGCGGGGCCGCCGCCCGGGCGGCGGCGTACTGCTCGGGGTTCGAGTCCGGACTGGAGACGCAGGCGAGCGCATGGCACCCGCGCGCGCTCGACAGCGCCGGGAGCTGGCCCCCGGGTTCGGCGCCCACCGGGGCCAGCGGTCAGCCCGGTTCGGCGGCGTCCGCGCCGTGACCCGCCCGACCGCGCGACCCTCCACCGGTCCGGCCGCCCGCGCGGATCGGGATCGCTCCAAGCTTGAGGACGCGCTCGCCCGGCTCGAGCGCTGTGCGCTGGTCCCTCCGCCTCAGCGAGAGCGGATCCGCGAGGCTCGACACAGGCTGGCGGACCTGGCCGTGGTCGCGGCAGTGGTCGGTGACTTCAAGCGAGGCAAGAGCTCGATCATGAACGCCCTCCTGGGCGAAGCCGTCCTGCCCACCGGGGCGGTGCCCGTCACCGGCGTCCCCACCCTGGTTCGATGGGCCGAGCGGCCCAGCCTGGTGGTGGCCACCCAGGACGATCGGGAGGGAGCGCCATGGCCGCTGGAGCGGCTGCGCGCGGCGGTGACCGAGCAGGACAACCTTGGCAATGGCGCCGGCATCGTCGAGGCTCGGCTCGGATGGCCGGCGTACGTCTCCCGGATCGACGCCGCCCTCATGGTCCTGAGCGCCGATGCGCCCCTCTCGGCCGCGGAGGTGGTCCAGATGCGCCTGGTCTCGGACGCGGACGCCCGCCTCGGGGTGTGCCTCAACAAGGTGGATCGCCTCTCGCCGCCGGACGTACGCGAGACCATCGCCTTCGTCCGCCGGCAGCTGGACGACGTCGTCGGGGGCGCCGTCCCCCTCTTCGCGGTGTCCGCGCGGAGAGCGCTGGAGCCCGGTGGCGACGACGGGATCGCCGCGATGCGCCGATGGCTGGTCGACGAGGTCGCCGCCGCCCGGAACGAGATCCTCGACACGCGGGCGGTCACAGCGGGTCGGGCGGAGCGCGCGGCGGCAGTCTCGGTGCTGCGCCTGGAGCAGGCATCCCTCTCACTGCCCGATGCAAGGATCGAGAGCAATCGTCAGCAGCTGGGCCTGGCTGTGGCTGTCCTGCGCACCTCGAGCGACGAGGCGAAGGCGGTCTTCCGGCAGGCGTGTCGGGCCGCCGGGACGACGATCGTCGAGCCGGCGGCCGACCGCCTCCGCTCGACCCTGGCGATCCGGCTGTCTGAGACCAGGGACCGGTCGCGCTGGCCCGCCCTGCAGACCGAATCCGCCGATGCCTGGTGCGAGCAGGTGCGAGGCGAGGTGGAGCGCAACCTGGCGCCCCGGGCGGCGCGATTCGCCGAGCAGGTTCGGTCGGCTCGGGACCGCTTCCTGTCCGACGCCTCAGAGCTGTTGGCGGTTGAGCTGGCCTGGCCGCCCGCGCCCCCGGCGGTCCTCACCGTCACCCGGGCCTCGATCGATCGCACCGACGTCGCCGGCGCCCTGGCGGTGGGGATGCGCGGGATGCGCGCCCGCGCCCCGGGGGCGATCGGTCGGCGCTGGCGCGACCGTGCACAGCACGCCGAGGCGGCTGAGAGCGCGGACCAGCTGGCGGGCCGGCTCCGCCACGCCGCCCAGGGTGCGCTCGACGAGGCCGCCACCACCTGGTGCCGCCAGGCCGACGACGTCACTGCTGGCATCGTCCCCGCGCTGACGGAGGCGGTCGAGCGGGCACGGGCGTCCGCCCTGGCGGGCTCCCCGGCCCGGAGCGCCCGCCGGGATCGGCTGGCGGAGGCGGAGGCCGAGCTGGACGCGGTGTCCCTCCAGCTCGGAGCAGGCTGATGGTCGCACGACGCTCGGGACGGGTGAGACCGCGGACCAACGCCGACCCGGGCCGATGAACCCCCGGATTCGTCCCGGCTTTGGATGGGTGACCCGGGATGTCCTCGCGATCACCCTGTCCGCCTCCGCGGCCGACCTCGGCTACCAGTCGATCATCGCCGGCCTCCCGCTCCTCCTCGTGGTCGAGCTCCACGCCGGGACGCCGGTCTTCGCGCTGGCGACCGCGATCGGATATGGCGGCGGCTCGCTCCTCGCCGTGGTGGGCGGCCGTCTCGGTGACCGCTACGGGCACCGCCGGGTGGCGCTCGCCGGCAATGCGGGGATCCCGCTCCTTGGGCTGATCGGGCTCGCGGTCGCGCCCTGGCAGGTCGTCGTCCTGTTCGCGGTGGGGTGGTGGGCGCGCAACTTCCGCAACCCGTCCCGACGGGCGATGCTGGCGGAGGCGGTCGCGCCCCAGGACCGCGGCCGCGCTTTCGGGCTCCTCAATGCCCTCGACCTCGGGGGCGGGCTCCTGTCCACGCTCGGCCTGGCCGGGCTCCTCACCCTCGGCTGGAGCCTGCGCGGGGTCTTCCTGCTGGCGCTGGCCCCGCTCGCGCTGTCGACGGTCATCCTGTCTTTGGCGCGCCCCCGACCGGGACCGCAGCGCGGAGCCGGCCGGCCGGCCCCGCCGCCGGTCGTCGTCCCGGTCCCGTCCGCCGCAGCGCGGTCGGTCGAGCGCACCACCCTGCGAGCCATCCTGATCGCGACCGGGCTCTTCGGCTTCAGCTTCTACAACGTCGGCTTCCCGGTCCTCACCGTGGCCGAGGGCGCCCATGCCCTCCGCGCCGGGGTGATCGCCTACGCCATCTTCCTGGGCGCAGCGGCGCTGGTCGGGTTCGCGATCGGGCACAGTCGCTGGCGCGCCGTGCCGGTGCTGGGGCTGCTCGGCTACGGTTTGAGCGCGGCCGCCACGCTCGCACTCGGCGTGCTCAGCGCGACCGGCGGGCCGATCATCTCCCTCGGTGCCGCGGTCGCGGTGCTGGGCGCGGCGGTGGGGGTCATCGAGACAGTCGAGCCGACGATGGTGGCCAGCCTGGCCCCGTCCTCCGCCCAGGGGCGGACCCAGGGGATGCTCACGGGCGCGCGCAGCGCCGGGCTGTTGGTGGGCAACCTGGTGATGGGCGTCCTCTACACCCAAGGACCGTTGCCCGCGTACCTCTACGCATCGGTCGTGGCCGCGGTCGGCGCCATCCTGCTGCTCGGGGCGGGTCGCAGGCTCCCCCTCCGCATCACCGACCGGGGCTGAGGACACACCCGGCAACCCGGTCCGGGCACACCAAGCTGGCCGCGTCCGACACGTCCCGCCGATGTCGGCATGGTCCGCGACGGCACCGACGCGGGGGTCCCGGTCCCATCCGGAGCGGTCGATGGAGCCGACCGGCACGTCGCCGAGCAGCCCGGCGCCGGGATCTCCCGCCCGTCCCGGCTGGCGCCGGGGCGAGCGACACGGGGCAGGATGGCACGGGGAGCCCACGGACCAGCCCGGTCGGGTGCAGGCTCCACGGCGAGACCGCAGGCGACCCTCTCCAGGCCGCCCTTGCAGCGTCGTCGGGATCCTCCCGGGAGAGAGACCCCGCTTGCAGCCAAGTATGAGTATGATACACTACTGCCGTGAGTAAGCGTCTCCAGGTTGTGCTTCCGGATGCCGAGATCGACCAGTACATACGGTCCGCGGAGTCCCGGGGGCTCACCCTCTCGGAGTGGGTCCGTCAGGCCCTCCGCAGCGCCGGCCGGGAGGTCGCCACCGGGCGGATCGATGCCAAGCTCTCCGCGGTACGGAGGGCGGCACGGCACGATTTCCCGACCACCACGGTGGAGACGATGCTCGCCGACATCGAGGACGGCTACGGAACCGGCTTGGGCCCGTGATCCTGGTCGACTCGAATGTGCCGATGTATCTCGTCGGTGCCCACCATCCCCACAAGATCGATGCCCAACGCACCCTCGAGCAGTTGATCACCGAGCGCCGGAGGTTGGTGGCCGACGCCGAAGCATTTCAGGAGATCCTCCATCGCTATGTGGCCATCGATCGGCGCAGCGCAATCCAGCCAGCCTTCAACGTGCTCCGCGGAGTCGTCGATGACGTTCTGCCGATCGACGAGCATGACGTCATGTCGGCCAAGGACATCCTGGCCACCCATGGATTCCTCTCGGCACGTGACTCCCTGCACGTCGCGGTCATGCAGCGCCACGGCATCACGACGATCCTGAGCTTCGACCGAGCCTTCGACGAGGTCCCCGGCATGACCCGAATCCCGTGACGCGGACTGCGGCCGCCCGAAGGCTCTCCATGGGCTCTCGCGCCGCGACCGGGACCGCACCGTCGTGGCGGTCAGGCCGTTCCCATCGCGTGATGTGCGCCCTCTGCGTCGTAGGGGCCGACAAGACGGCGGTGAGCGGCCCGCCCTCGGCGCGACGCAACGCCGACCGACATGGCGTCGGCCAGCCCCTGGCGCAGGGTCCGGGTGCATTGCCCAATCCACCGGCCCACGCGCCAGCGGAGGCGGCCGACCCCGGCTACGGAGCGGGCGGTGGGTTGCTCCCATGCGCGACGCTGAACCCGGCCGCGGTCAGTGCCGACGGCGTCGACACCGGCGTGCCGCTCTGGAGCATCACGATGTCGGTCACGGACGTCTCCACCCCGTTCATGCGCAGGTTGGTGAACGTCACATTGGAGGTGTAGTCACCGAATGGCCAGAGGCCTCCTGTGCTCGTATCACCTGGGTCCTCGACGATCCATTCAGCCGAGGCCAGCGGCGCGCTGTACGACTGCTCTGTTGTGAAGGTCGCGCCGGTCGTGTCGTTGGTGAGGGTGAGATCCCAGAGGCCGCTGCTCACCTCGGACACGGTGGCCGTGAGAACATTCCCGGGAGCAACAGCCATATTGATCGGCTGAGCTCGATAGCCATAGGTGGAGAGGGTCCACCAGGGCTCGAAGTTCACGAGGTTCGTGCTCGGGTCGTAGATCTCGGTGACCCCTGTCTGGACCAGAGCCGTGTCTGACTGCCACCCGTCGATGCCGACCCATTCGGCGGCGAGAGTCTGGGTCGATGTGGCGTAGAGGTTGGGGACGTTGAACGTGCCCGTCGCCGCCGTGTAGGGGCCGCTGCCCACCATGTAGCCGGACCAGTTGTTCGAGTAGACAGCCGTCGACGATGGCGGCGGCGGCGCAGTGGCCACAGGCGTCGGGGATGGGGTCACCACGGGCGTGGGGGTGGGCGTGGCCATGGGCGTGGGCGTGGGGGTGGCCGTGGGGGTGGCCCCAGGCGTCGGGCTGGGCGACGCCCCCGGCGTCGGGACCGGTGACCCCCAGGTGACGCGCACCGGTTGGGCCAGGCTGGCGATCCGGGCACCGGAGCGGGCGTGGAGGTAGGCGGAGAACTCATATGTCCCTGGGCCGGGCGCGGGCTCCATCCACTGGCAGCCGGGGGCGTCGCACTGCAGGCGGGCGGACGGGGTGAGGTTGACGGCGGGATTGAGGGTCCAGAGCTCGGCGTAGGCACCCGCCGGCCAGTGGCTTCCCGTCACCGTCATTCCCGCCGGGTGTCCCGCCGGAACCTGCTGGTCGGCGGGTCGGAGCCCGATGCTCGGGGCCACCAGCGGCGGCTGGATGCGGACAAGGACGGGATTGGGCGTCACCCACCACGGCCGCCCATTGGACGCGCGACTGAGCCGCCCTCGCCGGAAGACGGCAAACGTCGCCCGGTCGGACCGGGAGTCCGTGGCCGCCGCTTCCCACCACCCGGTCGCGGTGTGAACCAACGGCGCCACCAGCGTGATCGCCCCGGCGGCCGACCCCGGCAATGCGGCGCATTGGTACGTCATCGGCCGCCCGGCCATCGACACCCCCGATGGTCCGTACTGGCAAGGGAGCCACCCCGCCGTCGGACCCAGAAGAAGCTCCACCTGGGTCGTCTGCGCCCCCCGCTGACCGAGTGCCGGCCACCAGGTGCCGTGGTCCTGCCAGTGACGCGGGAGCTCCCCGCCGGGCATCGCCCAGGGCGCTACCATCGGGCGCCGCTGCTGTGGGAGGTGGGCAAGCGCGTGGATCACCGTCGCCGGCCGAGCAAGGGTCCGGGTCGCCCGAGCCGCGACCAGCTCGATCCCTGCGCTCGTGCCTCCGAGGGCCACCGCGATCACGGCGGCGACGATCAGGAGTCGGCGGATCGTCGCGGCCATGGCCACCCTCCGAGAGCGCGGGGCACGGCCCGGCCGCTTCCCTTACGTATACGTCGCCCCCGCCTGGCGACGCGTCACGCCGCGGCCACGAGCAGGGTACGACTGCCGAACCCGCCCGTCATGCCCATCCTCGTCGGGTGGGGAAGCGGCCAGGTTGACAGTCGGTCGGCAGCGAGGGCACGGCCCGCCGGTGTCGCGCGCCATCAGCTAGGGACCACCCGGCGCCGACTTTGCCACGAGCTAGGGACCAACCGGTAGCCACGAGCTAGGGACCACCGGGGCCCCTCGGACGATCAGTCCGGCACCCTGCCCTCGAGGTCACGAGGGAGGTGCCGATGTTCCGAGAGGCGCCCACGGTGGACGTGCGAGAGGTTCTGCGGCTCACCCAGCGGGGCCACGGGCTGCGGCTGATCGCCTGGGTGCTCGGCCTGGACCGCAAGACGGTCCGGCGCTACCTTGTCGCGGCCGAGGCGGCGGGGTTCACGTCGGGAGGGGACGCGATCGACGAGGGGGTGGTGGGCGCAATCACCGCCGCCTGCACCCCGGGGCGGCCGGGGCGCCACGGCACGAGCTGGGCCGACCTGGAGGGCCAGCGGGCCTTCCTGGAGGCGCAGCACGAGCAGGGGCTGCGCCTGACCAAGGTCGCGGGGCTGCTCCAGGGCGGGGGGTGGGGGTCCCGTACCGGACGCTGCACCGCTACGCCGTGGCGGAGCTGGGCTTCGGGCGCGGCCGGAAGACGGTGCGGGTCGCCGATGGCGAGCCCGGCGCGGAACTCCAGGTCGACTTCGGACGCCTGGGGATGGTGGGGCCGGCGCCCGGACCGCGCCGGCTCGTGCGCGGCCCGGTGTTCACGCCCGGTGTGAGCCGGTACACGCTCTACTGGGTCACCTCCGGCGAGACGCTGCCGGAGGTGATCGAGGGCTTTGAGGAGGCGTGGGCCTTCTACGGGGGGGTGTTCCGTGTCGCCATCCCGGACAACCTCAAGGCGATCGTGCTCAAGGCCGACCCGCTGCATCCCCACCGGACCCCCGGCTTTCTCAAGTACGCCCAAGCCCGGGGATTTGTCATCGACCCCGGCCGGGTGCGCGCGCCGACGCAGAAACCGCGCGTCGAACGCGCCGTCCCGTACTGCCGCGCCTCGGGGTTTGCCGGCGAGCACTTCCGGGACCTCGAGGCGGCGCGGCGCGGGATGCGGCGCTGGTGTGGGGAGGATGCCGGCCTGCGGTGTAATGGGACCACCCAGCGCCGTCCCCGGGAGCACTTCCGCGCGGAGGAGCTGGCCCACCTGTTGCCGGCGCCGACCGCGCGCTACGACGTGCCGGTCTATGCGACGCCGCGGGTGGCCCGCGACCACCACTGTGCGGTCGCCAAGGCCCTCTACTCGGTCCCGGGCGGACGGATCGGCGAGCGGATCGACGCGCGGGCCGACCGCCAGCTGGTGCGGCTCAGCGCGCGCGGCCAGGTGATCAAGGTGCACCCCGGCGGCCGCCCGGGGGCCGGTCGACCGATCCGGCCGATCTGCCCGAGATGAAGCGCGGCTATGCCTGCCGGGATCTCGAGTCCCTCAAGCGGGTGGCCGCCGGCCACGGCGCGCTGATCGGGATCTACGCCACCCGCCTGCTCGACAGCCCCTTGCCGTGGACCCGCATGCGCCAGGTCTACCGGCTGCTCGGCCTGGTCAAGCGCTTCGGCGCCGCGCGGGTGGAGGCGGCGTCCCAGCGCACGCTGGCGCTGGATGTGGTGGACGTGACCCGGGTGATCCGGATCCTGGAGCGCGCCCTCGAGCAGGAACGCACGGCCGTGGGCCTCCCGCTGGCCCCAATCCTCCGGCCCCGCTTCGCCCGCGACCCCACCGAGCTCGCCCCTCCCCGAGGAGACGATCATGCCTGACTGGATTTCGGCCGGGCTCCGGCAGGTGCTCCGCCGCCTCAGGCTCTCGCCCGTGCTGGACATTCTGCCGGAGGGGTGCCTGCTCGCCCGCCACCAGCAGCTGCCCCATCAGGACTTCCTGGAGCTGGTGCTCGCCGACGAGGTCGCCCGCCAGGACCGGCTCAGCGGTGACCGCCGGGCTCAGACCGCGCACCTCGACCCGGCGCTGCGGCTGGAGACCTGGGACGCCTCGACGGGCGTGACCTTCGACCACCTGCTCTGGAACGAGCTCCGCAGCCTGCGGTTCCTGGAGGAGGCCGCCGACGTCTGCATCCTGGGACCGGTCGGGGTGGGCAAGACCCGGCTCGCCAGCAGCCTCGGCCACCTGGCCTGTCGCCGACGGCACTCGGTGCTCTTCACCAGCGCCGACCAGTGTTTCAAGCGGCTCAAGGCGGCGCGGCTCGACGCCACCTACGACCAGGAGCTGCGCCGCTTGATCCGCGTCGACCTGCTTCTCCTCGACGACTTTGGCCTTCAGGGACTGGACGCCGTGGAGACCCACGACTTCGCTGTCGAGCCGGGGAGCCCGGGAGCTGTCGAGCGACCGAGTGCCCCCGCACCCGAGCCGGGCGAGCGGGTCCGGATGACGCGGGACCCGTGGCTGGGGTGGCTGCCGGCGGCGCGGCGGCCGGTGCCGGTGGCCGATGGGTCAGCGGGTCCGTGACCGGGCGTCCCGGTGACCGGCCGTCCCGGTGACCCGCTGGGTCAGCGTGGCACGGCGGCGAGGCAGTCCTCGTAGAGCGCGTCCGGCGCGAGGTCGAGCCCGTGCGGCCACGCCGGCGCCCCGTCCTCGTCGAGGCGAACCTGCGCGAAGTACGCCGGGTCGGTCAGGGGCTCGAACATCGGGCCCCAGAGGTCGCCGGACAGGTCCACAGTCCCCTCCACCCCGTCGGCGAAGCGCAGGCGCAAGCCAAAGGGTGCCACCGGCTCGACAGAGAGGAGGCGCGGGGTGGGGGTGTCCATCGACTCGATCCTACGGCAGGGGGGGGATTGGCGCGAGCGGCCGCCGCGCCTGGGCGCTGGTCCAGTTGTCGGCCAGCTCGGCCTGGTGCTGGGCGGCCCACTCCATCACGAGCCCCAACTGCCGGGGCGGCAACGTACTCCACAGCACGGTCAGGGGGTCGATGCCGATCGCGCCCTCGGCGTCGCCGTAGGCGGCATGGAAGTGCGGGGGCCCGTGCTCGCGCCAGCGCATGCTGATGATGATCCCGTAGAAGACGCTGATCCGCGGCATGGCCGTGCCAGCCTACCGCTCGAACGGCAGGCGGAGCCGGTCGCCCGCGATCACGGGGACCGCGGCGACGGTGAACCCGCCGTCGGCGGCGATCCGGATCCGCCACGGGCCGACGCTCAGCCGCCCGGTGGGCTCCGCGGCGACCGCCCCGACCAGCGGGTCCCGAAAGAGGAGCGTCGGGTATTCGAGCCGAAGACCGCGCGGGCGCGACGGCAAGTCCGGCTCGGGGAGAACGCGGTGGCGGCCCTCCGCCAGCATCGGGCCGGCCAGGCGGCGGCGCGGCTCAAGGCCGCGAACGCGTGGGAGCGTCAGGACCTCGTCTTCGCGACCGGTCTGGGCGGCCAATCGAGGCCCAACAGGTCCGCCGGTCGTTCGCGGCGCTGCTCACCCGGGCCGAACTTCCGAGCGTCCGCTTCCACGACCTCCGGCACCCAGTGGCCACCCTGATGCTGCGGGCAGGGATCCATCCCAAGATCGTGGCGGACATGCTGGGCCACCCGGCGTCCACGATCACCCTGGACACCCACAGTCACGTGTGGCCGGACATGCAGGCATCCACGGCCGCCGCCATGGACACCTTCCTCCGCCGGCCGGGGTTCCAGGTCGCGACCTGAGCGGCGCCGCTCCAGCGGCGCTCCATTCGCCCCACGGGCCCTAGGCGGGCGCCAAAGGTGGCATCACAGAAGCCCCAGCATTCATGCGGAGGGACGGGGATTCGAACCCCGGAGGGCGGTGAAGCCCCAGCGGTTTTCAAGACCGCCACCATCAACCACTCGGTCATCCCTCCGAGGGGGATGATAGCCGGTCTGGCGAACTCGGGAAGGGTCCTGCGGGGCAGCGACGGTATAAGCGAATGTACAGGGCTGACAGCCATCCTGACAGCAACCGCCTGGGCTGACCGGCGGCGGTCACCCACCGCCGAGGAGGCGGGTCATGACCTGGGTCTCCTCGCGCGACATGGTCCCCGACCCGTGGGAGGTCGGCGCGCCGTCCGACGGGAAGTGGCCGGCCAGCATCTCGTCCCGGCGCCAGGCCGTCCGCTGCCGGCACAGCGGCACCAGCCCCGCCCGGCATAGCCGGAGGCGCGCTCACCATCGTGGCATGGCCCGAAACCAGCCGCATCACTCGACGCGATGACGACACGCGCGGCCGGATCGGATCGCCGTCCCTGGTGGAGTTGTCGTGCGGCCGGTGGTGGCGGACCCCGGCCCATACTTCGACAGCACCGCCAGTGCTCGTGGTCGTTCGATCCTTGCGCTGCTGCCGCCATCGGGCTCCATCTCGACCGACCGTACGACCGCTGAGCACAGCGGCGAAGGCGAAGGGTGGGCGGAGCAGCAAGGCCGGAAGGACTTCCGGCGCCGGCGGGGAGCGTTCGTAGGGTCATGTGCCGCAGCGAGTGATGGGTGTGATGAGCGCGCTCAGCCTACTCTGAGGCTCGACTGTGTCGGCTCTGCACGTCTAGCCGGTAGCGGGCGAGCCGCAGGCTCCATGCGCGCGTTCGCCTGCTGCAGCGGTGGCAGCCTCGGAGATGCAGGAGCTCCGGCGGGCGCTCGCTGGAAGGGAAATTTCGTACCAGCGCGTTGAAGTGATACCCGCAGCGCAGGCAGATGCATTGGCACCCGAGGACCCAGCCCGAGTCGGCCCCGATGCCGACGGCGTCGGGATGGTCACCGGATCCGTCCACGTAGTGGGACGTCACCGTGGCGCGGGGAACGCGGCGAGGTGCACGAGGGTGCCGTCGGGGAGAAGGGCGGTTCCCTCGGACCCCGACCCGAGGCAGGTCAGATGATCGCCAAGGCCGAGCGGCGGAGCGACGGCAATCTGTCCGGCAGCGAGACTCCGGAGCCATCGGGTCGCCCCGGCACGGGAGGCCGGCCGGGCCCCGCGCGATGGGGTGCGGGCGACCTCGGCCTCCGCGTCGCCGACGTAGCTCCCGATGAGCGACTCCCACACCGCGGCGAGGGTGGCCGGTCCATCGAAGAGGTCGAGGCAGCGGAGCTCGGCTCCCACGTACGCGAGAACGCCGGCCTGTCCGGCCCCCGGCCGCAGCCCCCGAATCCTCCCCAGGATCTCGCCTCCACGCTCTCGGGCGACATCGGCGTAGGATCCCGTCCGCGTGCGAACGCCGTGATCGGCCAGAGCCGCCTCGACCCCTTGCCAAACGGCCGCCTGGTTCGAGACGCAACGACCGGCCGCCCGAGCCGACCGCAGCACGGAGGAGGCCGTGGCGTGCCGGACCCTCGGAGAGAGGTTCAGGACGTCCCGGCCCAGCGCGGCCCGCGAGACGTGATGCCACCGTCCGACCTCCACGCAGGAGACCGGGACCGTGATCACGGTCCGTCCCGGAACCAGCACCGAGGTGTTGGGCACCCGGGTCTGCTTCAGTCCCAGCCGCACCTCGCCCTCGAGGAGAAGCACGGGCCCGCTGCCCCCATTGGTCACCCTGAGTTCGCCGACCGTGCCCGCCCAACTCGTCTCCTCGATCGTGACCAGGCCCCTCGCGTCCGCGTCCGGACAGAGGAGATGATCTCCGGGCGGGAGCCCGTGGCTGAGCGGGAAGACGGTGACGGCCCCGATCGTCGTGCCGGAGCCGACCGTGATCCCCCCCGAGACGAGGGCCGCGGAGCGCTGGATCGAGTTCACGGCCGAATGCTGCGGCGAGTCAGCGCCAGCTTCCGGTCGTGTCTTGCCGCCTCGGGCGCCAAGTGCCATCATCCTGTCGCGGTGGTTGGGACCGGGTTCGAGAAGCAGGATCGGATCGGCCGCCTGATACGGGAGCTCCATCTCTTCCAGACGGTCGGTCGCGGATTGACCACCGCCGAGCTCGCCGAGCGGATGGGGGTCTCGCAGCGCCAGGCCCAGCGCGACCTCGCCGTCCTCGAGTCTGAGCAGGGCGTCCCCTTCGCGAAGAACGGCCGACGCTATTCCATTCTGGCGGGCTACTGGCTCCCAGCGGTCAACTTCACGGTCCCCGAGGCGATGGCAATGGTGATCGGGGCTCGGCTGACATGGCGGTCATCGGACCGGGCCAATCCCTTCACCCAAGCGGCCTACGAGAAGCTCGCCAGCGTCATGGTCGGCCCGATGCGCGATCCGGTGCTGGCAG
>DAHUZL010000125.1 GCA_027306655.1 Candidatus Dormiibacterota bacterium | reverse complement strand
GCAGACACCCCGAGGGGTCGGGACGAAACGGGGCGCGAGCGCCGGCACCGGCCGGCACCCGGCGTGCAACACGGTCAAGAGGAGATGCTCGGGGCACCCTCCCTCCCCGAGCGCGTCACTCCCCAACAGGGCCCTGGCCCTGGCAAGGACGCCGGACGGGGTAACCCGTCTCCCAACCGGGTGTTCGTGCTCGATCGGCACGGGCACCCCGGCATGCCGTGCCACCCCGCCCGGGCCCGGCAGCTGCTCCGTCGGCACCGGGCCCGGATCCATCGGGTCGCCCCGTTCGTCATCCGGCTCGTGGACCGCGAGACGGTGGCGACCCAGCCCGTCGGTCTCGGGATCGACCCGGGGTCCCGGGCGACCGGTTTGGCCTGCTCCCGGGGGGAGCCCACGGACCGCGGCGACCTTCGGCACGTCCTCGTCGGCCTCGAACTCCACCACCGGTCGGCGACCATCCACAAGCGGCTGGGCCAGCGGGCCGTCTTCCGACGCCGGCGGCGGTCGGCCACCCTGCGCTATCGAGCGCCGCGATTCCTCAACCGAACCCGGACGCCTGGCTGGCTCGCGCCCAGCCTCGCCTCTCGCGTCCAGCATCTCGAGACCTGGACCCGTCGCCTCATGCGTTGGGTCCCGATCACCAGCGTGGACCTCGAGCTGGTGCGCTTCGACCTCCAGCAGATGGAGACTCCCGAGATCAGCGGGGTGGACTATCAGCAGGGCATGCTCGTCGGCTTCGAGCTGCGCGAGTACCTGCTCGAGAAGTGGGACCGGACCTGTGCCTCCTGCGGGGCCACCGGCGTCCCGCTGAACCTGGACCATGTGGTGCCACGATCCGCGGGCGGCTCCGACCGGGTCGCCAACCTCACCCTCGCCTGTGTCCCCTGCAAGCGGGCCAAGGGCAGCCGACCGATCGCGGACGTCCTTGCCCACGACCCCAGCCGTCGGCAGCGGATCACCGCCCAGCTCCGGACTCCTCTCCGTGACGCGGCGGCTGTCAACTCGACCCGCTGGGCGGTGAAGGGACGGCTCGAGGCCCTCGGCCTCCCCGTGGCCTGCTGGTCCGGCGGCCGGACCAAGTGGAACCGCCACCGGTTCGCCGTCGCCAAGTCCCACCTCGCCGACGCCGCCGTCTTCGGCGAGCTGGCCGGTATCCGGGGCTGGGATCTGCCTCCCCTGGTGATCGCCGCCACCGGCCGGGGCACTCACCAGCGCACCCGGACCGACGCGTTCGGCTTTCGGCGTCTGGTCTTGCCCCGGGTCAAGCAGGTCCATGACTTTGCCACCGGCGATCTCGTGGTCGCGACGGTCCCCCCCGGCCGGCGGGCCGCCGGGCGCCACGTCGGCCGCGTCGCCGTGCGCTCGACCGGCTCATTCCGCGTCGGGACCACCGATGGCATCCATTGGAAGCACTGCCGTTTGCTCCAGCGGGCCGACGGCTACCACTACACCCACGGAGGCATGCCGCTCCCCCCGGCCCTGAACGACCGGGTTACCGCGGCGTGAGGGATCGATGACCGTGAGCGACGTCGCTCGCGATCTCGCCAGCCGCGCCCCCGACAACTCCGAGGGGACCCCTGGCGGCCCGTCGCGGCGTTGTTGACGGAGTGGCAGGACGCGACCAGTGCGCAACGACAGGCCATGCTGAACGACCCACCTCCGCCGACCGGGGATCGGCGCTGGGACGCGGTGGTCGTGGCGCTGGCCGAGCACCTTGCGCTGCACGGCGAGCTTCAGCTTCCGGGCTGGGTGCAGGACGCATGCATCGAGCTGGTCCCGGCGTGGTTTCCGGTGAATACCCCGGAAGCACGTCTGGACGCCCTCCGCTATGCTCCGGCCAGCTTCGCCTGCCGTGGCGTGTTCCTGGATCGGCGAGCTCTGGAGCGAGCGTGAGCTGTCCGCTCCGCTACCTCGATCGC
>DAHUZL010000121.1 GCA_027306655.1 Candidatus Dormiibacterota bacterium | reverse complement strand
GGGACAACCACGTCGAGCGGCTCCAGCGGCTCCGCCAGCAGCGTCGACAGCGCGGAGGCGAGACCGTCCAGCCCCTCGCCAGTGACGGCGCTGAGCACCACCGCCCCGGCGTAGCCGTCCCACGGCACCATCTCGAGCCGGGTGCGCGCCCCCACCGACAGGCGGTCCACCTTGTTGAGCGCGAGGATGCGCGGACGGTCGAGCGCCTCGAGCTCGCCCAGGGTCTGGTGCACCGTCTCCAGCTGCTGCTCGGCGTGCGGGTGGCTGGCGTCGAGCACATGGATGAGGACATCGGCGGTGGTCACCTCCTCGAGGGTGGCTCGGAAGGCGGCGACCAGGTCATGGGGGAGCTTCTGGATGAAGCCGACGGTATCGGTGAGGAGGCAGTCCAGCCCGCCCGGCAGGCGGAGCAGCCGGGTGCGCGGGTCGAGGGTGGCGAAGAGGCGGTGCTCGGTGTCCGCGCCGCCCGCGGTCATGCGGTTCAGGAGGCTGGACTTGCCAGCGTTGGTGTACCCGACCAGCGCCACCGTGCGCAGCGACCGGCGCGCCCGCCCCTCGCGGTGGAGCGCCCGCTCGCCCCGCACCTCCTTCAGGTCGCGGTCGAGCTGGCGCAGGTGGGTGCGGATGCGGCGCCGGTCGGCCTCCAGCTTCTGCTCGCCCGGTCCGCGGGTGCCGATGCCGCCGCCGAGCCGGGACAGGTCGCGCCCCCCGGTGAGCCGGGGCAGCAGGTGGCGCAGCTGGGCGACCTCCACCTGGAGCCGCCCCTCACGGGTGCGGGCGTGCTGGGCGAAGATGTCCAGGATCAGCTCGGTCCGGTCGAGGACCTTGACCTCCAGCTCCTGCTCCAGGTTGCGCTGCTGCCGCGGGCTCAGCTCCTCGTTCGCGATCACGAGGTCGAAGGCGAGCTCGGCCCGCAGCGCGACCAGCTCTCTCACCTTGCCCCGACCGAAGAAGAGCGCTGGGTCGGGGCGGTCGCGGCGCTGCACGTCGGACCCCACCACCTCGGCCCCGGCGGTGCGGGCGAGGTCGGCGAGCTCGTCCATCTCGGGATCCACCGACTGGATCTGCGCGTCGCCGTCCACCCAGCCGAGCAGGAAGGCGCGCTCGGGCACCTCGCTCAGACCCGCCCGCCGCTGACCCACCGGCATCGCCGACCGTCACCCCTCCTGCGGCACGGCCACCGGGCCCCGTGCCACCACCCGGCTCGCCTCGTCGGCGATCGCAGCCTCGTCGGCGCCATCATCGCCCACCCACTGGACCTGCGGCTCGCGCCGGAACCAGGTCCGTTGCCGGCGCGCGTACCGCCAGGTGCGCTGCGCGACCCGCGCCACCGCCTCCTCGCGCCCGCAACGACCGTCCCGCCAGTCGATCGCCTCCCGGTAGCCGATGGCGATGTCGGCGAGGACGCCCGGCGCCACCCCGGAGGCGAGGAGCGTGGCGACCTCCGCCAGCAGCGCGGGCCCGACCAGCCACTCGCTGCGCCGCTCGATCCGCTGCCGGAGGGCCGCCGCCGAGAGGGCCCGACCGAGCCAGACCGCCGGCCACGGATGCCGGAGCCGTCCCGCGTCGGCCCCGGCCCGGGCCAGCTCCAGGGCCCGGACCACCCGCCGCGAGTTGCGGAGGTCGGTCCGGATGGCGCGGGCGGGCGCCAGCCGCTCCAGCTCGGCGGCGAGCGCCTCCACGGGCGGGCCGTCGGCGGCCGCTCCCCGGTCCTCCCGCGGGGGGACGCCCCCGAAGTCGTAGCCGCGGAGCAGCGCGCGCAGGTACAGGCCGGTGCCGCCGACCAGGATCGGCACCCGACCCCGCTCCGCCACCCCCTGCAGCGCCGCCTCCGCCCGGATCACGAAGTCGTGGGCGGTGAAGGGCTCGCCGAGGTGGCGCCAGTCGAGTCCGTGGCAGGGGATTCCCCGCAGCTCAAGGCCCTCCGGCTTGGCCACCCCCACCCGGAGCTCGGCGATCGCCTGCCGGGAGTCGCCGTTGACCAGCTCTCCGTCCAGACGTTCCGCCAGCGCCACCGCCAGTCGGGTCTTGCCGGTGGCGGTGGGTCCGACCACGGCCACGACCGCTGGGCGCGCCGTCACGGTGGCGGCGCGGTCAGCCCGCGGGACGGCCGAACGCACGGCGCAGCTCCGCGTCGCCGAGGCGGATCACGGTCGGGCGCCCGTGCGGGCAGGTGAGGGGCGCCGGGGTGGCGGCGAGGTCGCGCAGGAGCCGCTCCGCGGCGGCCGGGGCGAGGGCGTCGCCGAACCGGACCGCGGTGTGGCAGGCGAGCAGCGCCGCCAGCCGATGCACCCGCATCACCCCGCCGTCGGGGCGCTCGGTGAGCGCCTCGTCGACCAGCTCCGCCACCAGCCGGGCCACGTCGGACGGGCGGACGCCGGACGGGCTCGCGGTGCAGCGGACCGTGGTGTCCCCGAAAGCCTCCAGCACGATCCCCAGGCGGGCCAGAGTCCCCGCCGCCTGGGGCAGGCCCGCCACCAGCGGGGCGGGGAGCTCGACCAGCTCCGGGATCAGCCACCCCTGGGCAGCCCCCGTCCCCTCCGAGACGGGGAGGGCGCGGCCGTCGGCGGTGTCCCGGCGCTCGAGGCGCTCCCGGAGCCGCGTGTAGAGGACCCGCTCGTGGGCCGCGTGCTGGTCCACCAGGGCGAGCCCATCCTCAGTCTCCGCCACCAGGTAGCGGTGGTGGAGCTGGCCGACGAGGCGCCAGCCGGCGGCCTCGGCGAGCGGGAGCCCCGCCGCCGACGGCGTGGCGGCCGGCCATTCCAGGGCCGGGCCGGGGCGGGCCGCGACCGCGGCCTCGGGACGCGGACCCACCACGGGCCGCGCGCCGGACGGGGCCGATCCCGAGGACGCCCCCGCCGCCGCCGGGGGGCCGAGCTGCAGCGTCGCTGCCCCCCCGGTCCGGCGCAGCGCGGCCCAGCAGGCCCGCTCCAGGGCCGCGTACGCTCCCCGTTCATCGCGGAAGCGCACCTCGCGCTTGGTCGGGTGGACATTGACGTCCACCCCCTCCGGGTCGCAGCGGAGATCGAGGACCGCCAGCGGATGGCGGCCGGTCCCCAGCAGGCCGCGATAGGCGTTCTCGACGGCGGCCTGGAGGCTCCGCTGCTGCACCCGACGACCGTTCACGAAGAGGACCAGCCCGGCCCGGTCCCCGCGCGCGACCCCGGGGCCCCCGACGACGCCGACGACGTCGAACGCGTCGCCGGGCTCCGCCACCGGCCAGCACCCCCGGGCGGCGCCGGCCCCGAACACCGCCCGCACGGCGTCCAGGAGCACCCCGCTCCCGGGGGCGCGCAGGACCCGGCGCCCCTCGCTGTGGAGCTCCACCGCCACGTCCGGCGCCGCCAGGGCGCAGTCGGCGACCACCCGGGCACAGGCCAGCGCCTCGCTCCGGGCCGGGCGCAGGAATGCGCGCCGGGCCGGGGTGGTGGCGAACAGCTCGGTGACGGTGAGGGACGTCCCGGCCGGGGCCCCGTCGGGCCACGGGCCCTCGACCGTCGCCGCCGTCACCACCACCCGGGCCGCCGCCGCCTGCCCCGGGCGCCGGCTGACCGCCTCCACCCGCGCGACCGCGCCGATGCTCGCCAGCGCCTCGCCGCGGAAGCCGAGGGTCGCGATCCGGCTGAGGTCCTCCAGGCTCGCCACCTTGCTGGTGGCGTGCCGCCCGAAAGCCACCCGGAGCTCGTCCGGGGTCATCCCGCCGCCGTCGTCGGAGACGCGGATGGACGCCCGCCCGCCCTCGGCGACCTCGACCCGCACCTGGCGCGCGCCCGCGTCGAGGGCGTTCTCGACCAGCTCCTTCACCACCGACGCCGGACGCTCCACCACCTCGCCGGCGGCGATCGCGTCGGCGATCGCCGGCGGCAGGACCCGGATCCGGCCTCCCGGGGTCACCACGCGGTCACTCCACCGGCTCGTCGCCGCGGGCGCGGACCTGCCACTCGGCGAGCTTCTGCAGCGCCGCCAGGGGCGTCATGCCGTCCAGCTCCAGCGCCTTCAGCTCCGCCACCACCGGGTGCGCCACCGCCAGCGGCAGCGCGAGCTGGCGCGGCGGGGACTCGTCGGACGGGAGCCGGCGCTCGGCCTCGAGGTCCTCGAGTAGGACCTGGGCGCGCCGGACGACGGCCCGGGGCAGGCCGGCCAGCTCGGCGACGTGGATCCCGTAGGAGCGGTCGGCGCCGCCGGGCACGATCCGGTGCAGGAAGGTGACCCGCGCCCCCGGTCCCTCGCCCTCCTCCACCACCTCCACCCGGTGGTTGCGGAGCGCCCGCAGGCTCCCGGCCAGCGCGGTCAGCTCGTGGTAGTGGGTGGCGAAGACCGTGCGCGCGGCCACCGCGGGGTGGTCGTGGAGGTATTCCAGGATCGCCTGGGCGATGCTGAGGCCGTCGTAGGTGCTGGTCCCCCGACCGATCTCGTCGAGGACCAGCAGCGAGCGCGGCGTCGCCGCCGAGAGGATCGCCGCCATCTCGGCCATCTCGACCATGAACGTGCTCCGGCCGGCGGCCAGCTCGTCGTGGGCGCCGACCCGAGTGAAGATCCGGTCCACCAACCCGATCCGCGCCGACCGGGCCGGCACCGCCGCCCCCAGATGGGCCAGCAGCGTGATGGTCGCCACCTGGCGCAGGTACGTCGACTTGCCCGCCATGTTGGGGCCAGTGAGGAGGACGATGCGCGCCCCGGCGCCGTCCAGGCCGATGTCGTTGGGCACGAACCGTCCCGGTCCCAGGGCCGCCTCGACCAGCGGATGGCGGCCGTCCTGGATCTCGAGGCGGGTCGAGTCGTCGACCACCGGATGCGCCCAGCCGAGGTCGTCGGCGACCTCCGCCAGGCTCTGGAGGGCGTCGAGGCACGCCAGCGCCTCGGCGGCGGCGGTGAGGGCGGCGGCCCGGTCCTCCACCTGGGCCCACAGCTGCTCCAGGCACGCCTGCTCGCGCACGGCGGCGCGATCGCGCGCGCTCAGCACGATCGTCTCCTGCTCCTTCAGCTGCGGGGTGAGGTACCGCTCCGCCCCCACCAGGGTCTGCTTGCGGACGTAATCGGGGGGGAGCGGCTGGCGGTGGCTGTTGGGGACCTCCAGGTAGTAGCCGAAGACCCGGTTGAAGCCGACCTTGAGGCTGCGGATCTGGGTCCGCTCGCGCTCGACTCGTTCCAGGTCGGCGATGTACCGGCGCGCCGCCTCGCTGCCGGCCCTGATCCGGTCCAGCTCCGGGTCGTAGCCGGGGCGGATGAAGCCGCCGTCGCGGGCGGTGGGCGGCGGGTCCTCCACCAGGGCGCGCTCGAGCACCGACGCGAGGTCGGCGGGCACCGCCGCCAGGGTGGTCCGCGCGGTCGCCACGAGCGGCGCCGCCAGGGGCGCCGCGGCCTCCGCCACCTGGGGTACCCGGACCAGCGTCTGCCGCAGCGCGGCGAGGTCGCGGGGCCCGGCCAGCCGCTGGATGCAGCGGCCCACGAGCCGCTCCAGGTCGCGGCAGCCGGCGAGCCCGGCCCGCAGCTCCGCCCGCGGCCCCCGCGCCTGCTGCAGCTCGGCCAGCGCCGCCTGCCGGGCCGCGATCGCCGCCAGCTGGCGCAGCGGCCCCTGCACCCAGCTGCGCAGGCGGCGGGCCCCCCCCGGGGTCCGGGTTCGATCCAGGAGGCGCAGCAGCGACGGGCCCCCGGGGCCGCTCGCCTCCACCAGCTCCAGGTTGCGGCGGGTGGCGGGGTCGAGGAGCATCGTCTCCTCCGGCGCCTGGGCCCGGACGCGGAGGAACCCGGAGGGGAGCGAGAGCCGGCCGCCGGCGCAGTAGCCAAGGAGCGCCCCGGCGGCGACCTGGGCCGCGTGCCAGCCCCCCACCCCGGCCGCGACCAGCTCGCTCGACCCCACCCGCTGGCGCAGGCGCGCCACCGCAGGCTCGGCGGCGAACAGCTCCGGCCCGCGCCGGCTGCGGAGCGCACCCGGGGCCAACCCGGCCGGCGCCTCCGCCTCCTCGGAGAGGAGCAGCTCGGCCGCGTCCAACCGCTCCAGCTCGGAGACCAGCTGGGGCCCGTCCAGCCCCCCCGGCACCTCGGCGAGGAGGCAGTCGCCGGTGCTGACGTCGAGCGCTGCCACCCCGGTCACCCCGTCCTCCGCCCAGAGGGCGACGCAACGCTGCGATCGGCCGGGCTCGAGCAGGTCGGCGTCCACCAGGGTGCCCGGGGTCAACACGCGCGTGACCGCTCGCCGCACGACCCCGCGCGCCAGCGCCGCCGGCTCCAGCTGATCGCACACGGCGACCGTGCAGCCATGGTCGAGCAGCCGCTTCAGGTGGGCGTCGACGCTGTGGTGGGGCACGCCGCACATCGGCAGCTTGCCGGTGCGCCCGAAGTCCCGCGCGGTCAGCGCCACCTGAAGGATCGGTGCCGCCCGTTCGGCGTCGGGGCCGAAGATCTCGAAGAAGTCGCCCAGCCGGAAGAGGACGATCGCATCCGGGTGCTCGGCCTTGGCCTGCCGGTACTGGGCCACCGCCGGGGTCATCGAGCCTCCGGGGTGGGGCCGGTCGCCCTCGGTCACGCCGCGACGAGCTGCCAGGCGGTGGCGCTCCGGACCTCCGCCGTCACCAGATCTCCGACCGCCGCCGGGCTCTCGAGCCAGGTGACCCGACCCTGGCGGGTCCGTCCGTAGGGGCGGCCGTCATCCGCGCCGTGGCCCTCGACCAGGACCTCGACCGCGCTGCCGACGAGGGCGCGGTTGCGGCGCTCGCTGATCGTCCGCTGGAGCTGGAGGACCCGCTGGAGACGGTGCTTCTTCTCCGCCAGCGGGACATCGTCGTCCCGCCGCCAGGCCGCCGTCCCCGGTCGCGGCGAATAGGCCTGGACGTGGACCACGTCGAACGCGACCTCGTCGAGGAGCCGCAGGGTGTCCTGAAACTCAGGCTCGGTCTCCTGGCAGAACCCGACGATGATGTCGGTGCTGAGGGCGAGTCCCGGGACGGTGGCGCGCGCGGCGGCGAGGGTGGCCCGGTAGGCGCGGACCGAGTACTCGCGCTTCATCCTGCCCAGGCAGGCGTCGCTCCCCGACTGCACCGGGAGGTGGAGCTGCTCGCAGGCCGTGGGCAGGTCCCGGATCGCGTCCAGGAGCCGCGGGGAGGCGTTGCGGGGGTGGGAGGTGAGGAACCGCTGCCGCCAGAGCCCGGGGACCCGGTCCACCTGGGCCATCAAGGCGGCGAGATCGGCCCCCGAATCGGGATCCCGATAGGAGTTGACGTTCTGCCCCAGCAGCGTCACCTCGCGCACACCTCGGGCGACCAGCCGGCCCACCTCGGCGACGATCTCCCCCACCGACCGGCTCCGCTCCCGGCCGCGGACGAAGGGGACGATGCAGTAGGTGCACATCTCGTTGCAGCCGTGGATCACCGGGACATAGGCGCAGAGCTGGTCGCCCGCCGGCAGCGGGACCGGTCCCTCCAGCGCCCCCGCGTACAGGTCGCGCACCCTGGCGAAGAACCCGTCCGGGTCGCGCACGTCGAAGACATAGTCGATGGCGGGGAAGCGGGTCAGCAGGCTGCCTCCGTGCTCGGCCGCCATGCACCCGGTGACCGCGATCGCCCGCCCCAGGCGCTGCCGCTTCCAGAGCGCCAGCTCGCCGATCTTGCTCGCCGCCTTGTCCTCCGCGTGCTGGCGGACCGCGCAGGTGACCACGACGGCCAGGTCGGCGTCGGCCAGGGGCACGCCCGGCACCAGCCCGATCTCGGCGAACTGCTCGGCGAGGTGGCCGGTGTCGGCGGTGTTCATCTGGCACCCGACCTGCCACAGGTGGACCCTGGGGGCCCGGTCCCCGCTGACCGCGATCGGCCGACGTGTCGTCCGGCCCTCCAGGACCGGCAGGGGCTGGAAGAGGGTGCGGGGCGCAGCCGCGGCGGTCAGCGGACCTCCACCACGAGGCGAATCCCCGTCCGCTCCTCCCCGTTGATCGAGATGTCGATGAACGAGGGGATGCAGACCAGCTCCAGGCCGCCGGGCGCCACGTAGCCGCGCGAGATGGCGATCGCCTTCACCGCCTGGTTGATGGCCCCCGCCCCGATCGCCTGCACCTCCACCCGGCCCTGGGACCTGATCACCCCGGCGATCGCCCCCGCCACCTTCACAGGCTGGGAGGTGGCCGAGACCTTCAGGACTTCCATGGCGGTGGGGGGACCACTCCCGAGCGGAGACGAGATGGGGACAGACACTGGAGGGACCGTAACAGGGGGAGGTTGATCGACGATCCTGGAATTCTACGGCCCGGGCCGGGACCCTTGGTTCATTTAGAGGCAGCGGGGACCCCGGGGCGCTCCACTGATCGGGCCAGGCCCAGGATGGAGGGGGCCATGATGACCACGGCCCCCACCAGGGTGAACCCGAACCACCCGAGGAAGAAGGTCGATCGGGGGATGTGGGTGCTGGCCCAGGCGGCCGTGACCGCGCCCACCGCCTGGCCGGCGACCGCGCACCAGAGGAGCGCCCCCATCGCGCGGCCGACCCCGTGGGCGGGTGTCCGGGTCTGGACGCGGGTGAACCCCCAGGCTTCGGCGGCTGTCTGGGCCGCGGCCAGCCCCACCAGGATCAGAACCACCGCTACGGCCTGGGCCGCCGTCCCAACGACGAGCACGCCCACCGGGGCGAGCGCAAGGGCCGAGACGAAGACCCAGCTGGGGACGCGCGCCCGCCACACGCTGCCGACGCTCCCCAGCACAGACCCGGCTCCGACGAGGAGGTACAGAACGCCGACGGCATCCGTCGGAACACCCAGCACCCGATGGGCGATCACGACAAAGTAGACCCGGAGTCCGGTCACCCCGATCACACCGCACCAGAATGACCACGCGTACAACCGGGTGAGCGGATCCCGCGCGATCCACCGGAAGCCGTCCACGATCGGGCGCCACGTGCCGGCCGTCCCCATTGTCCGCGTCGTCTCCCGAGTCGCCGGCTGCGGGCCGACTCGCGACAGGAACAGGGCGGAGGCCAAGAAGGTCAGGCCATCGAGCGCCACCAGCGCCTCGGGCTTGATCACCAACAGCAGCACGGCCCCGAGCCCGGCCCCGGTGAGGATCGCCCCGTCCCCGACCGCGGTGAGGAGGCTGCTCCCATCCGGAACGAGCAGCGGTGGCACCACGTGCGGGAGCAGCCGCCGCCACCCAGGGTTGTATAGGGCGGTCGCGGAGCGGCCGAGGGCCACCGCCGCGACCACCGCCCACAGGCCGCCTCTCATCGCGCTCGCGGCGACCACCGCGGCCAGCGCAGCACGAATGAGGTCGAGCGCGATCAGGCGCCGACGACGCTCGCCGTGATCCCCGAACCGGCCACCCAAGGGCAGGAGCACCACCATTGGCAGGGTCGAGGCGATCGTCATCCACCCCACCCCGGCCTGGCCGCCGAGCTCGTATCCGATCACCAGCAGGGCCGGGATGGTGAGGAAGTCTCCGAACCAGGAGAGGCCGCCCCCCAGGAAGAGGGCGCGGAAGGCCGGGTATCGGAAGGGCACCCATCGGGTGTGCTCGCCAGCGTTCACGTCCAGCTCCCGCTCGCGCCCGGCCGTCGGACCGGCCGTCAGTATACGGGCCGCCCGAACTCAGATCCCCGCCCCGCCCGGGAGATCAGGTCGACTTCGGCTCAGCAACGCAAGTGACGTTCCCGTAACACATCCGATAGCCGTTGGCTACGGATCCGTCACATCGATAGAATCTCGTCACGGGTGTTACCGAGGAGTCGCGGTAGGTCCTGAGCACGTCGGTAGGAGATCATCATGAGTGTTTGGGAAGGTTCTGGTCTCTGGGGCTGACCCTGATCGGGTTGCATAGAGGCGCTGACGCACCAGTGCTACCGCGCTAGGATAGGCAATGCTGAGAGCAAGTCGATGTCGGCTTGCTCTCGCATTTTAGCTACCCCACTCAACTCTGAATCGGAGTACGAGAGGAAGGCTGCCACGCACTGGGGGTCGAAGTCGGTCCCGGCGCAGCGCTGGAGTTCGCGACGTGCGTCTCCCAGCGCTAGGGCGGGCCGATATGGGCGGTCCGACATCATCGCGTCAAAGCTATCGGCGATGGCGAAGATCCGTGCCCCGAGGGGAATCTCCTCGCCGCGGAGGCCCGTCGGGTAGCCGCGACCGTCGAATCGCTCGTGGTGGGTCAGAATGATCTGACGGGCGTGCTCCAGCTGGCGGACGCCGGCCACCATCTCCGCCCCCAGTACCGGGTGGGTCCGGATCACAGCCCACTCCCCGTC
>DAHUZL010000018.1 GCA_027306655.1 Candidatus Dormiibacterota bacterium | reverse complement strand
CGCTCCACCCCGTTGGTGGTGAGGGCGTTGTTGGCCCAGCGGCAGTTGACGGCCGAGGCCTCGGCCGCGATCGCGATCGTGGCGCCGGCGGCGAGTGCCGCCTCCACCGCCTCCTGGCCGTCCATCACCGTCCCTCCCGGCGAGTGTTGAGCACATTGACCTGGCGGAAGAGCGCCGCCGGGACACCGTGGGACACCGGCGCCACCTGATCGGGCTGGCCCTTGCCGCAGTTGAACGCTCCCTGGAGCGACCAGGTGGAAGGGCCGCCCAGCGCCACCAGCCGGCCCCAGAAGTCGGGGGTGCGGGACTGGTAGGCGACGTCGCGCAGCTGGCCTGCCAACCGGCCGTCCTCGATCCGGTAGAAGCGCTGGCCGGTGAACTGGAAGTTGTAGCGCTGCTGGTCGATCGACCACGACTTGTCGCCGACGACGTAGATCCCGCGTCGAACCTCGCCCAGCAGCTCCTCCAGGGTGACGTCGTGCTCGGGATTCGGCTGCAGCGACACATTGGGCATCCGCTGCAGCGGCACGTGCGACCAGCTGTCGGCGAAGGCGCAGCCATTGGAGCGGGGGTGCCCGAACCGGTGCGCCATCTGGCGGTTGAGCTGGTAGCCGACCAGGATCCCCTCGCGGATGAGGTCCCAGCGCTGGGCGGCCACCCCCTCGTCGTCGAAGCCGACCGAGGCCAGGCCCCGCGGCTCCAGACGGTCGCCGGTGACGTGCATCACGGGGGAGCCGTAGCGGAGGGTCCCCACCTGGTCGGGGGTGGCGAAGGTTGTGCCGGCGAAGTTCGCCTCGTAGCCGAGGGCCCGGTCCAGCTCGGTGCCGTGGGCGACCGACTCGTGCACGGTCAGCCAGAGGTTGGAGGGATCGATGACGAGGTCGGTGGGCCCCGGTTCGACCGCCGGGGAGGCCAGCTTCTCCTGGAGCAGAGCCACGGTGCGCTCCGCCTCGCCCAGGAAGTCGTGGGCGCGCACGTACTCCCAGCCCTCCCCCACCGGTCGTGAGTCGGAGCGCATCGTCTCCACCAGCCCCGACCCCGCCGGGTCGCGGATGCCGGCTCGGTGGACGGGGTGGATGCGGGCCCGCTGCTGGCGGATCTCGGCCCCCTCGGTGCTGACGTAGAGCCGGCTCTCCACCACTCCCTGGATCGTGAAGTCGGCGAACTCGGCGCCGGCACGGAGGAGCCGGTCAGTGACGCTCTGCATGAAGGCGACCTTCTCCTCCAGCGGAACCGCGAACGGGTCCACCTCGTAGGGGGCGACCCAGGTCGCCCGGTGGGCGGGCTCGGGCGCCAGCTCGACCCGCTCCGCCTGCAGCGGCCGGAGGATCTGGGCCAGCCGCGCGGCCTGGCGCACCGCCCGGCTCACCCCCTCCGGAGTGCACTGGCTGGACCCGGCAAAGCCCCAGGCGCCATCGACGACGAGCCTGACGCCGAAGCCGATCGGACGAAGCTCCTGGTGCGCCTCCAGGTCGCGCTCCTTGACGTGAAGGTATTCGATCCGATCTCGGTGGAGTCGGAAGTCACCGTGGTCGAGGCCGGGCACCTGGCCCATCGCCTCCATCGCCGCCTGGGCCAGCTCGTCCTGGGGCAGGGCGAGGAAGTCGGCGTCGAGCTCACGCATCGCGGGGGGACCTCCAGTGGCGCCGTGTGGCCGAGCGGTGGCCGGCCGCGGTCCGCCATCAGCGCTCGCCATTGTCGCCGCCCGGGGGGAGCCCCGGATTCGCCCGCCGCTTAGGGAAGGAGCCGGAGCGCGTCCACGTGCGCGGGGTGAACCACGGCGAAGTGGCAATGGTCGAGGGTGGCGAGCTTCGGCTCGCAGAGGCGCTCCACCAGGGCGATGACGGAGGCGTCGGCGATGCCGAGCCCGAGGTCGGAGCAGGTCCGCTGCAGCTGGCCGGCTCGGAGCAGGTCTCCTCCGGTCGGCCACACGACCCGCCAGGCGCCCCGACCGATGTCCTCTCAGGGTCGTCCCGATCGGGTGCGGCCAGGTGCGCACCGGTGCCGCGGACCAGAGCCACCTATCGCGGAGGGTCGGCGACCGGGTCACCGGTGAGGGTGGCCGCCCCGGCGGACCGACCGGCGCTGGCCCCGGTGCCCACACGCGGACGGCGGGAGCGGCGGAGAGCCCGCGCCTTCTCCTCGATCGCCTCGGCCCCGACCGAGGTCAGGTCAACGCCCCGGCGATGCGCCTCGGCTTCCAGGGTGATGAGGGCATCCGTGGCGGCGGCGATGGTGGTTCTCCGGACCGAGGGGTGGGTCACCCATGGACCATGGGCCAATCACGACGTGAGCGGTGCGCACATCGTGAATCAGCCCTCGGATCGCGCGCCAGCTCCCGCTGCTGCTCAAGCTCTCCCCGACGCGAGCATGGTGACCGCGGATCGCCCGTGCCATAGTCGCGGTCACACGATCCGGACGACCGGCATCGGCCGTAGGTGGACCGCACCGAAGTGTCGTCCGTCGACGCTCATCACCTCCTCGACGTGGTGCCATTCGGCCAGCGCCAGGACCAGCGCGTCGACGTACGACAGTCGCAGGCTCAGGTGGCGTCGCAGGAGGGCAGCGGCACGGCGGTGGTCCGTCTCGCCGGCCGGAAGCACCCGCACCCCGCTCTCCTCAACCCAGCGCAGGAC
>DAHUZL010000111.1 GCA_027306655.1 Candidatus Dormiibacterota bacterium | reverse complement strand
CGCCCCCCGTCCCTCCGGGCCGAGCCCCCTCGCCGGGGCGCGGGTCGGCATCGTCGGCGCCGGGGCGATGGCGGAGGCGATGCTGGCCGGGATGCTCCGCCAGCGGCTCCTCACCGCCGACCAGGTGGTGTGCAGCCACCCGCGGGCCGCCCGCGCGACCCACCTGGGCGACACCTACGGGGTCACGGTCGCGGCCAGCAATGCGGCCGCCGCCCGGGACGCCGACCTCTGCCTGCTGGCGGTGAAGCCGCAGGTGCTGCCGCAGGTGCTGCCCGAGCTGGCCCCGGTGCTGACCGCCGCCCAGCTGGTGGTCAGCATCGTCGCCGGGGCCAGCACCCGAGCCCTCGGCACCGGCCTGCGCCATCCCGCGATCGTCCGGGCGATGCCCAACACGCCCGCCCAGATCGGCCAGGGGGTCACGGTCTGGTACGCCACTGACGTGGTGACGGCGTCCGGCAAGGCGCGCACCCGGGGCCTGCTCTCGGCCCTGGGACGGGAGGTGGAGGTGGAGGATGAGGGGCAGGTGGCGATGGCGACGGCGGTGAGCGGCACCGGCCCCACCTACATCTTCCTGTTCATCGAAGCCCTGATCGACGCGGCCGTCCACATCGGCTTCGCCCGCCACGTGGCGCGGGCGCTGGTGCTGGACACGATCCAGGGGTCGGCGGCCTTCGCCCTCCAGAGCGGCCGGCACGTCGCCGAGCTCCGCGACATGGTCACCTCGCCGGGCGGCACCTCGGCGGAGGCGCTGGCGGCGCTGGAGCGGGGCGGGTTGCGGACGGTGGTCGGCGACGCCGTGTGGGCCGCCTACCGGCGCACCCTCCGATTGGAGGAGAGCCTGGAGGGACCGGCCGGGGGTGCCGGGTCGGGCGGCGACGACCGGGTCTGAGACTCAGCCCGCGGCGGCCGCGCCGCCGAGGGTGGCCTCGACCCGATGCAGGAAGCGCGCCACCACCTCCAGGTAGCGGTCGGTCTCCTCGGCGAAGGCGAGGTGGGCGCTGTGCTCGAAGATGACCAGCTCGGCGCCCGGGATCAGGCGCTGCATCGCCGCCAGATGCTCGGGACGGCACTCGTCGTGGCGCCCCCCGGTGATGAGGGTGGGAAGCCGGATCTCGGGGAGACGGTCGGTGACGTCGAACGCCCGCAGCCGCCCGGTGGTGGTGAACTCGTTGGGGCCGTTCATGGTCTCGTACACCTGCACCCCCATCCCGGCGAGGCTGCGCTCCAAGCCCGCCGGCCAGGGCTGCAGCCGGCACAGGTGGCGCCGGTAGAAGGCGGCGACCGCGCCCTGGTATTCGGGGCAGAGGGTGTGCCCGGTCGCCTCGTGGTGGTCGAGGGTGGCGCGGACGTCGTCGGGCAGCTCGGCCCGCAGCCGGTTGCAGTCCGCGATCCAGCGGGGAATGCTGGCCGGGCTGCTGGCCAGGACCAGGCTCAGCGGCGGGCGGGCGCCGTCGAGGACGGCGGCCATCGCCAGCATCCCGCCCCAGGAGCTGCCGAAGAGATGGCAGCGCTCCAGCCCCAGCTGCTCGCGGACCTGGGCCAGCTCGCCGACGAAGTACTCCACCGTCCAGAGCTCGGGATTGTCGGGGCGGTCGGAGCGTCCGCAGCCGAGCTGGTCGTAGAAGACCACCCGACGCTGGTCGGCCAGCCCCTCCAGGGCCTCCAGATAGTCGTGGGGGGAGCCCGGTCCGCCGTGGAGGCAGAGCAGCGGCACGCCGCCCGCCCCCACGCTGCGGGTGAAGACGCGGCCGTGCGGGAGCGCGAGGTAGCGCTCCTCCAGGGCGGGGGGGCGATCGGCCCTGTCGTCCGCGGTCACGCCCGGCCCGGCCCCGTTCCGCCGGCTAGGAGCGGGCCGGGCGCGGCGGTTCGGCGAGCTGGCGGAGGATGCCCTCGACCACCTGGTGCCGCGGCGGTCGCCGGACCCCACCCCGGCGGGACGTGGCGGACCGCCGCTCCGGCCCGAGCCGGAGCAGGTAGGGCTCCTGCTTGCGCCACACCCGCTCGATCAGCGCCCGAACGTCGGGCGCGTCGTCGAAGACGATCCCCTGTGCCAACAGGGACCGCCGCACCGCCTCCGGGAGCTGGGGGCGCTCCTGGAGGTTCAGCTGCTCCAGCGCTTCGAGGATGTCGTCGAGGCGCCGCAGGAACTGGCGCCGTTCGGGCCCGTCCGTGTCGGCCTGCATAGGACCAGGGGATTATGGCCCGGTCGGACCGGGCCCGGCTACCAGATCGGTGTCGCGATCGGCTCCATCCGCGTCCGTGATCGGTGACGGCTGTGCCACGCACGGCCACCCCAACCCTGGCGGCGAGGGGATCGGCGTCAGTCATCCGCCCCCGCGAGCAGCCCGCGGGCGATGATCAGGCGCTGGATCTCGTTGGTTCCCTCGCCGACGATGAGCAGGGGCGCGTCCCGGTAGAGCCGCTCGATCGGGTACTCGGTGCTGTACCCGTACCCCCCGAAGATCCGCATCGCCTCCAGCACCACCTCCTGGCAGGCTTCGGACGCGAACAGCTTGGCCATCCCCGCCGCCACGTCGCTGCGCCGGCCCTCCTGCTTGCGCGCCGCCGCCCGGTGGGTGAGCAGCCGCGCCGCCTCGATCTTGGTCGCCATGTCGGCGAGCTTGAACTGGATCGCCTGGTGCTCGGCGATCGGACGGCCGAAGGTGCGTCGCTCGCGCGCATAGCGGAGGGCGTGCTCGAAGGCCGCGCGGGCGACCCCGACGGCGCGGGCGGCGACGTTGATCCGTCCCACCTCGATCCCCGACATCATCTGACGGAAGCCCTGGCCCTCCTCACCGCCGAGCAGGTTGTGGGCCGGCTGGCGGTTGTCGCGGAACAGGAGCTCGGTGGTCTCCACGCCTTTGTAGCCGAGCTTGCCGATGGAGCGGCCGGCCTCGAACCCGGGCCCCTTCTCGCAGAGCAGGCAGGAGAGCTGGCGGTGGGAGGGCTCGATGTCGGTGGCGGTCCGGACCAGGGTCGCCACCAACCCGGCGCGGGCGCCGTTGGTGGCCCACATCTTGGTCCCGTTGACGACGTACGCATCGCCGCGGCGCTCCGCCCGGGTGCGGATCGCCTGCACGTCGCTGCCCCCACCGGGCTCGCTCATGCTGAACCCGGCGCGCAGCTCCGCCGACGCCAGCCGGGGCAGGAAGCGCTGCCGCTGGGCCGCGGTGCCGAAGGCGGTGATCAGGTGGGCCGTGATCACATGGGTGTTGAGGATCCCGGCCACCGACATCCACCCGCGGGCCAGCTCCTCGACCACGAGGGCGTAGGTGACCAGGTCGAGCCCGGCGCCGCCGTAGGCCTCCGGGATGGTGAGCCCGAAGAGGCCGAGGGCGCGCATCCCGGCCACGATCGCGTCGGGGAAGACGTCCTCGCGCTCCAGCTCGGAGGCGGTCGGGATCACCTCCCGCTCGACGAAGTCGCGGACGGTGGCGACGATCGCCGCCTGCTCGTCGGTCACGGCGGCGGCCATCGGCCCGCTCAGATCACGGCCGGGGCACGGTAGCGGCCGAAGACAAGGGCCAGCACCCGGCAGACCTCACCCACCGTCGCGCGCCGCCGCACCGCCTCGAGGATGGGCGGCATCAGGTCCGCCCCCGGATCGCGGGCGGCCGCCTCGAGCCGGCCCAGGGCGTCCGTCACCGGCCCGGCGGCGCGGTCGGCGCGCGCCTGCCGGAGTCGCGCTCGTTGCTGCGGCTCGATGGCAGGGTCGACCCGGAAGTCGGATGTGGCGGCGCCACCGCCCCCCCTGGCAACCGCGACGTTGAGCCCCACCACCCGCCGCTCCCCGGTGGCGAGCTCGCGCTCGGCCCGCACCGCCTCCTCCTGGATCTCCCCCTGCATCCAGCCGCTCTCGATGCAGGCGACCGCTCCGCCGCGGGCCTCCACCTCCCCGAGCAGCGCCAGGGCCCGCGCCTCCAGCTGGTCGGTGAGGGCCTCGATCACGTAGGACCCCGCCAGCGGGTCCGCGGTATCCGCCGCCCCGGTCTCCTCAAGCAGGACCTGCTGGGTGCGGACGGCCAGCAGCTGGGCCGCCTCCGAGGGGATCCCGAGCGCCTCGTCGTAGCAGGACAGGGCCAGCGACTGCACCCCGCCGAGGACCGCGGCCAGCGCCTGGTAGGCGGCCCGGACGATGTTGGTGAGGGGCTCCTGGGCGGTGAGCACCGATCCCCCCGTCTGGGTGTGCGTGCGCAGCTGCCAGGAGGCCGGGTCCCGGGCCCCGTACCGATCCCGCATCAAGGCGCACCAGATCCGGCGCAGGGCCCGGAACTTGGCCACCTCCTCGAAGAGATGGCTGTGGGTGTTGAAGATCCAGGAGAGGCGCGGGGCGAAGTCGTCAACGGCGAGCCCGCGCTCCCGCACCGCGTCGACGTAGGCACAAGCGTTGGCGAGCGCGAAGGCCATCTCCTGGACCGCGGTGCTGCCCGCCTCGCGGAGGTGGTAGCCGGAGACGGAGATGGGGTTGAAGCGCGGCGCCGACCGGGCGCACCAGCAGACGAGGTCGGCGGCCAGCCGCAGCGAGGGCCGGGGCGGGAAGATGTAGGTTCCCCGGGCGACATACTCCTTCAGCACGTCGTTCTGGACGGTGCCCTGCAGCTGGGCCGGCTCCACCCCCTGGGCCTCGGCCGCCACCGCGTACATCGCCACCAGCACCGCCGCCGGCGCGTTGATCGTCATCGAGGTGCTGACCGCCCCGATCGGGATCCCCTCGAAGCAGCCGGCGAGGTCGTCGACGGTGTCGACGGCCACCCCGAGCCGGCCGACCTCGCCGCGCGAGCGGGCGTCATCGGAGTCCAGCCCCATCTGGGTGGGGAGGTCGAAGGCCAGCGAGAGCCCGGTCTGACCCTCCGCGAGGAGGAAGCGGAAGCGCCGACTGGTCTCCGCCCCGGTCCCGTAGCCAGCGTACTGGCGGATGCTCCAGGGACGCCCCCGGTAGCCGTTGGCGCGCAGGCCGCGAGTGTAGGGAGGCTGGCCGGGGAGCCCGACGCGGGCGCGGTGGCGGCCGGGGGCGACATCGAGCGGCGTGTAGCAGGGGAGGATCGGCAGGCCCGACGGGGTCCAGAAGGCCTCCCGGCGCTCCCCCCGGGCCTGGGCCGCGGCGAGGGGGCCGGCGGCCCAGGCGGCCCGATCCTCCGCCAGCTGACCCTCCCCGTCCGCCGGTGCGCCCGGGCCGGCCCCGGGGGCGGCGCCCACGACCTCAGCCGCCATGGGCGCCGGTCCCGCGCCGGGCGGCGCCGACCAGGATCACCATCTTGCCGGCGTGCTGGTTGTGGCGCATCACCTGATGGGCTCGGGGGATGTCCGCAAAGGGGAAGACGTCGCCCACCACCGGCTGGATCTTGCGCTGGATGACGAGCTCGTTGGCCTGCTGGCATTGGTAGGCGTTGGCGAAATGGGAGCCGATGATCGACTTCTGGCGCATCCACAGGTAGCGGACGTCGAACTCCAGGTTGTAGCCGGCGGTGGCGCCGCAGATCACCACCTGGCCGAATCGGGAGCAGACGAAGACGGAGGTCGGAAAGGTGGCCGAGCCGACGTGCTCGAAGACGATGTCGACGTCACGGCCCCCGGTGAGCTCGCGGATGCGCTTGCCGAAGCGGCGCATCTCGGCGACCCGGTGGCGGCCCTGCTCAGCCGTCTCCGATGGGCGCTTCACCAGGTCGAACTCGCTGCGATTGATCGCCGCGGTCGCCCCCAGGGCGCGGGTGAGGGCCGCCTTCTCGTCGGAGGAGACGACCGCGATCGCATTGGCGGAGTAGAGACGGCAGATCTGCACCGCCATCGAGCCCAGACCGCCCCCGCCGCCCCAGACCAGGACGTTCTGGCCGGCCCGGATCCGAGCCCGGTCGACCAGCATCCGGTAGGCGGTGAAGTAGACGAGGCCGTAGGAGGCGGCCTCCTCCCAGGTGAGGTGGCGGGGCTTGGGCAGCAGCTGCTGCGCCTGGACCCGGCAGAACTGGCCGAATGAGCCCCACGAGGTCTCGTACCCCCAGATCCGCTGCTCGCTGCACGCCATCGGGTCCAGCCCGTTGCACTCCGGGCATTGGCCGCACGACTGGTTGCAGTGGACCACCACCTCGTCCCCGGGTTGCCAGCGGCGGACGTTGGCCCCCACCCGCCAGACGACCCCGCTGGCATCCGAGCCGGCGATGTGGAAGGGCTCCTGGTGGATCTTGAACACCGAGACCGGCTCGCCCAGGGCGGCCCACACCCCGTTGTAGTTGACGCCCGCCGCCATCACCCGGACGATGACGTCGTCGGGGCCGGGCTCGGGGGTGGGGACCTCCTCCAGGCGCATCGCCTGCTCCGGCTCCCCCTCCGTCTCGGGCCGGATGACGAACGCCGGCATTGCCGGCGGCAGCGTGCCCAGGGCGAGGGGGTCGGCGACGGTCGCGGTCACGGCACCACCTCCGGGAGCGGCGCGGCCCGCACGGCACCGCGCCCGACGATCCGCGCGCCCCGGCACACGCCCCGGACGCCCCGGCAGCCGAGGCGCCCCCGTCGCCGGTCCCCCCAGGGTAGCGGCCCGCGCACCCGCTGCCAAGGGTGACGGGGCCGCCGCCACGACCCCCGCTTGCGGACCGGCTTCGCGGGCGCGATACTCGGCCCGGAGGATGGGCGGCTCACGGCCCCGGGTCGGCCGGGACCGGAGCGGCGGGATCGGTCGTGGGCTCACCGCGGAGGGACGGCATGGCAGAGAGAGTCCGGCTGACGATCAACGGTGTCGCCCGGGAGGACCTGGTCGAGCCACGCACCCTCCTCGTGCACTACATCCGCGAGGTCGCCGGCCTCACTGGCACCCACGTCGGCTGCGACACCAGCCAGTGCGGCGCCTGCACCGTCCTGGTCGATGGGGACGCGGTCAAGTCCTGCACCGCCTTCGCCGTCCAGGCCGACGGCGCCACCATCACCACCATCGAGGGGCTGGCGCGGGACGGCGAGCTCCATCCCCTGCAGCAGGCATTCTGGGACGAGCACGGCCTCCAGTGCGGCTACTGCACCCCCGGCTTCATCATGGCCTCGGTCAAGCTGCTGGCCGACACCCCCGAGCCCAGCGACGACGAGATCCGGATCGGGCTGGAGGGCAACCTCTGCCGCTGCACCGGCTACGTCAACATCCTGAAGGCGGTCCGCACCGCCAGCCGACGGATGACGGAGGCCGGGGGGGCGCCGACCGGGGGGGCGGCGGCGGGGTCGGCCGCGGCCCGGACCGCGGGGTAGGGCCATGGCCGTCACCCAGCTCATCGGCGCCCGGATCCAGCGCCGCGAGGACCCGCGCCTCGTCACCGGCCACGGCCGCTTCACCGACGACCGCAGCCCGCGGGGGTGCTGCGTCCTCCAGGTGGTGCGGAGCCCGCACCCGCACGCCCGGATCCGCTCGATCGACACTGCCCGGGCGGCGGCCCACCCCGACGTCCTGCGGGTGCTGACCGCCGCCGACTTCCGCTCTGTCCTGCACGGGGCGATGCCGGTCACCCCGTCCTTCGTGGCCGAGAAGCGCCAGGTCCCGGAGCGGTTCCCGATCGCCACCGAGGAGGTCGTCTACCAGGGCGAGCCGGTCGCGGTGGTGGTGGCCCGCGACCGGGCCGCCGCCGTAGACGCGGCGGAGTGGGTGGTGGTGGACTACGAGCCGCTGCCGGCGGTGGTCGACCCGATCGCCGCCCTCGATCCCGCCGGCCCGCGGGCCCATGCCGGCGCCCCCGACAACGTCTGCTGGGACGTCACCTACACCGGCGGCGACGTCGCCGGGGCCTTCGCGGACGCGGAGCTGGTCGTCCACGGGCGGATCGTGCAGCAGCGGCTGGCCCCCACACCGATCGAGGGGCGGGTGGTGGTGGCCGAGCACGACCCCTACGACGAGCGGATGACGATCTGGCTGGGGAGCCAGAATCCGCATTTCATCCGCCTCTTCGTGAGCCAGGCGCTGCAGATGGCGGAGACCCAGGTGCGGGTCGTCTCCCGGGATGTCGGCGGCGGGTTCGGCAGCAAGATCAGCCCCTATCCCGAGGACTACCTGGTGCCGGCGGCGGCCAAGCTGGTGGGCCGTCCGGTCAAGTGGGTGGAGACCCGGACCGAGGCGATGGCGGGGACCACCCACGGCCGGGGTCAGGTCTTCGAGGCCGACGTGGCGGTGAGGCGCGACGGCACCCTGCTCGGCATGCGCCTCACCCAGACGCTCGACGTCGGCGCCTACTGCGGCACCTTCGGCGCCTTCCAGGCGGTCGCCGTGTACATGGCGCCGGGGGCGTACCGATGGCGCGGCGTCGAGGGCCGCACGATCGGCGTCCTCACCAACCGGGTCCCGACCGACCCCTACCGCGGCGCCGGGCGTCCCGAGGGCACCCACCTCGTCGAGCGGATGGTGGACCTGGTCGCCCGCGAGCTGGGGATGGACCAGGCCGAGGTCCGCCGCCGCAACTTCGTCACCGCCTTCCCCTTCACCAATCCCTTCGGCTTCGTCTACGACTCCGGCAACTACCACGGCAGCCTGGACCTGGCCCTGGCCGCGGTCGACTACCCAAGCCTGCGCCGCCGCCAGGCCGAGGGGCGGGCGGCCGGGCGGTACCTCGGCATCGGCCTCTCCACCTACGTCGAGATCTGCGGCTTCGGCCCCAGCGCGCCGACCGCCGGCGCCACCGGCGGGATCGCGCTGGTGGAGGGGGCCCAGGTGCGGGTCTTCCCCACCGGCTCGGTCGCCGTGTACGTCGGCACCCACGCCCACGGTCAGGGGCACGACACCACCTTCGCCCAGATCGTCGCCGACACCCTCGGCGTCCCGATGGAGCAGGTCGAGCTGCACCACGGCGACACCGATGAGGGCACCGGCTTCGGGTACGGCACCTACGGCAGTCGCAGCCTCTCGGTGGGCGGGATGGCGGTGCGCGGCGCCAGCCTGCTGGTGCGCGAGAAGGCCCGGCGGCTGGCCGCCCACCTGCTGGAGGCGGCGGAGGCGGACGTCCTGGTCGAGCGCGGGCGCTTCGCCGTCCGCGGCAGCCCGGCCAGCTCCAGGAGCTTCCAGGAGGTGGCGCTCGCCGCCTACGGGGCCAACCTGCCCAGTGGGATGGAGCAGGGCCTGGAGGCGGTCCACTACTTCGACCCCGCCAACTTCGTCTGGCCCTTCGGCGCCCATGTGTGCGTGGTGGAGGTCGACCCTGACACCGGCCAGGTGACGATCGAGCGCTACGTCGCGGTCGACGACTGCGGCACCGTCATCAACCCCATGATCGTGGAGGGTCAGGTTCAGGGCGGGATCGCCCAGGGGATCGCGCAGGCGCTCTTCGAGGAGGTGGTCTACGACCCCGACTCCGGACAGCTGCGGACGGGCACCCTGCTCGACTACCTGGTCCCCACCATGAGCGAGCTGCCGGTTCCCGAGTGCAGCCGGCAGGTGACGCCGAGCCCCACCAACGAGCTGGGGGTGAAGGGGGTGGGCGAGGCGGGGACTATCGCCGCCAGCGTCGCCGTCATCAACGCCATCTGCGATGCCCTCCAGCCCCTCGGCATCCGCCACGTCGACATGCCGGCCAGCCCCGACCGGCTCTGGCAGCAGCTGCAGGAGGTCCGACGCCCATGATCCCGGCCAGCTTCGACTACCGTCGCGCCCACGACCTCGACGAGGCGACCCGGTGGCTTGGGGAGCTGGGGCCGGAGGCCAAGGTGCTGGCGGGCGGCCACAGCCTCATCCCGCTGATGCGGCTGCGCCTCGCCCAGCCCTCGGCCCTGGTCGACATCGGTCGGGTGCCCGGACTCGACACCATCCGGGTGGACGGCGACCGGCTCCGCATCGGCGCCCTGGTCCGCCACGCCGCGCTGGCCCGCTCCGAGGTGGTGCGGCGCGCGCTGCCGCTGCTGGCCGAGATGGCGGCGGAGGTGGGCGACCAGCAGGTGCGGGCGCGCGGCACCCTGGGCGGCGTGATCGCCCATGCCGACCCGGCCGGCGACTATCCCACCCTGGCCCTGATGCTGGACGCGGAGATCGTCACCACCCACGGCTCGCACCCGGCCCGCGACTTCTTCCAGCACCTCTTCACCACCCCGCTGCAGCCCGACGAGGTGATCCGGGAGGTGACCTTCCCGGTGGCCGCGGGCCCCCACCGGTACATCAAGTTCCGCCGCCGTCGCTGCGACTGGGCGATCGTCGGGGCGGCAGTGCAGCAGAGCGACGGGGGCTGGCGCCTCGGCCTCACCAACTGCGGCCCCACCCCGATGCGGGCGCGGGCGGCGGAGGCGGCCTTGGCCGAGGGTCGGACGATGGCAGAGGCCGCCCTGCAGGCGGCGGAGGGGCTCACCCCGCCCAGCGACCTCCGCGCCAGCAGCGACTACCGCCGCCACCTGGCCCGGGTCCTGACCCGCCGGGCGCTGGAGCAGGCCGCCGCCTGAGGGGCGGCGGCCTGGGCGGCGGTGGCCGGCGGCTGGCCGGGCGCGACCGAGCTCGGGGATCCCGAGGCCGTCCGCGCGGCCCTCCTCGCCGTCGACTACGTCGCCGACCTGGAGCTCGCGACCGCCTGCTTCCTGGCCCTGCGCCTGGAGCGGCCGCTGCTTGTCGAGGGCGAGGCCGGGGTGGGCAAGACCGAGCTGGCCAAGGCGCTGGCGCAGTGCCTGGCCGCCCCCCTCATCCGCCTGCAGTGCTACGAGGGGATCGACGTCAGCCAGGCGCTGTACGAGTGGAACCATCCCCGCCAGCTGCTCGCCATCCGCCAGTCGGAGCAGGGGTCCGCGGGCCCGCTCGACCTCTACGCCCCCGACTATCTCATCCGCCGTCCGCTCCTGCTCGCCCTCGACCCGCCCGACGGGCGGCGCCCGGTGCTCCTCATCGACGAGCTCGACCGCGCCGACGACGAATTCGAGGCGTTCCTGCTGGAGATCCTCTCCGACTGGCAGGTCACCATCCCCGAGCTGGGCGCGGTTCGGGCCGCGCGGCCGCCCTTGGTGGTCTGCACCTCCAACCGAACCCGCGAGCTCCACGACGCCCTGAAACGCCGCTGCCTCTTCCATTGGATCGAGCTGCCCAACCTGGAGACCGAGCTTCGGATCGTGCAGCGCCGGCTGCCCGGGGTGGCCGCGGCGCTGGCCCAGGCCGCCACCGCCTTCGTCCAGGAGCTGCGCGGCCAGGACCTGTACAAGACGCCCGGGGTCGCCGAGACGCTCGATTGGGCGGCGGCCCTGGTGGTGCTGGGGTCCGACGGGCTGGACCCCGCCACCGTCGACGCCACTCTGGGCAGCCTGCTCAAGTACCAGGAGGACCTGGCCACCGTCCGCGCCACCGGGGTGGCGGAGCTGCTGGCCCGATCGCGTGCGCGACGCTGACGGGGGCGGAGGGCTCGCCGGACAGCTGGTCGTACTCGCCCGCCGCCTCCGGAAGGCGGGGATCGCGGTCGGGCCGGGAGACACCCTCCTGGGGTTGCGCGCGGCGGCGGCCGTGGGGGTGGGCGATCCGGGGAGGCTGGCCTGTGCCCTGCGCTGCTGCTGGTGCCATGCCCACGCCGACCTCGACCTCTTCGACCGGGTGTTCGCGACGTGGTGGGGCCGCCCGCCCTCCGCCCCGCCGGCGTCCGGCGTCCCGACGGACGGCGGTGTCCGCCTCCACCCGGCGGTGGGCGGGGAGGGGGGTCCCCGGGACGACCTGCCCCCACGGGCCCGGCGCGAGCACCGGCTCGAGCCGAGCGCGGACCCTGGCCTCCGGGCGGTCGACTTCGGCCACTGCAGCCCGGCCGAGCTGACCGAGCTGGCGGGGGCGGTGGCCGCCCTCGCCACCTGCGCCCCGGAGCGGCCCGGCCGCCGCCGGCGCCGCGGGCCCCACGGCTCCCGCATCGACTGGCCGGGAAGCCAGCGGCTGGCGCTGCGATCGGGGGGCGAGTGGCTGCGGCTGGTCCGGGCGCGCCCGAGCGTGCGCCGCCGTCCGCTGCTGGTCCTGTGCGACACCAGCGGGTCGATGGAGCGGTACACCCGGATCCTGCTCCGGTTCTGCCACGCCCTCCAGCAGGGGCCCGGCGGCGTGGAGACCTTCGTCTTCAGTACGCGCCTGAACCGGGTCACCCACCAGCTCCGCGATCGTGACCCGAGCCGGGCGCTCGCCGCCGTCGGCGGCGCAGCGCCGGGCTGGGCCGGGGGCACCCGGATCGGGGACGCCCTCCACGAGCTGCTGATCCGCTGGGGCCCACGGGTGCTGAGCCACGGGCCGGTCACGCTGGTGATCAGCGACGGCTGGGAGACCGGGAGCCCGGAGCGGCTGGCGGCAGCCCTCCAGCGCCTGCGCCGGTCCAGCTGGCGGCTCGTGTGGTGCAACCCGCTGATGGGCGACCCCGACTTCGCCCCGGTCACCCAGGGGATGCGGGCGGCGCTGCCGCACGTGGACCTCCTCCACCCGGTGCACACCCTGGACAGCCTGGAGCAGCTGGTGGGGGTGGTGGAGCGGGCGCGCCACCGCCGCCCGCTCGCGCAAGCCAGCCTCAGTGGATCGGCCCGCTCCGGTCGCGCAGGCCCGGAACCGGTCGGCCCGCCCCCCGGGCGATGACCTCGGCGGCGATGGCCACCGCGGTCTCCTCCGGAGTGCGGGCCCCGAGGTCGAGCCCGATCGGTGCCATCAGCCGCTCCAGGTCCCGGTCGGTCACCCCCAGCGCGTGGAGCGCCTCCAGCCGGCGGGCGTGGGTGCGGCGCGACCCCATCGCGCCCAGGTACCCGACTCCGGTCCGCAGCGCGGCCACGATCGCCGGAACGTCGAACTTGGGATCGTGGGTGAGAACGCAGACCGCATCGCGCGGCCCGAGCCCGGCGCCGACCCGCTCCAGGTGGCGCTCGGGCCACTCCACCACCACCTCGTTGGCCTGGGGGAATCGATGCGGGGTGGCGAAGGCGGAGCGGGGGTCGCACACGGTGACCCGGTAGCCGAGCAGCACCGCCACCCGCACCAAGGCCGCGGTGAAGTCCACCGCCCCGAAGATCACCATCCGCGGCGGCGGGGCGAACGCGTCCACGAAGACCGTCACCCCCTCCTGCCGTGCCTCGCCGTGCGGCCCGTAGTGGCGGATCCCGGTCCGTCCCACCGCCAGCGCCGCGAGGGCGTCGCGGCTCACGACCCGGTCCAGCTCGTCATCGCCGAGGCTGCCGATGGGATCGGCGCCGGGGCGGACCAGGAGGGTGGCGCCCACCCGCGGCCCCTCCACCGTGGTCGCCAGCGCCGCCGGGTGACCCAGGCGCAGCGCCCCGCTCAGGGCCTGGTAGAGGCCGCTCACCAGTCGAGGGGGGCGACGAGCAGGTGGATGGTGCCACCGCAGGTGAGCCCGACCGCGAAGGCGTCGTCATCGCTGATCCCGTAGCGGACCATGCGGGCGCCCTGGTCGCCCTGCAGCATGGCGAGCGCCTCCTCCACCACCGCCCCCTCGACGCAGCCGCCCGAGACCGAGCCCGACACCTCGCCCCGGTCGCTGACCGCCATCGCCGCCCCCGGCAGGCGCGGACCGGAGCCCTCAAGGTCGACCACCCGGCAGAGGGCGACCCTGCGGCCCTCCCCCCGCCAACGGTCGATGTCGTCGAGGAGCTCGCGCATGCCCGCCTGGTCCTCCGGTCCCGGTCCCGCCCCCGGTCCCGAGTGTAGGGCGGGGGGCGACGGAGCGCATCGGGCCCCGGGCCGGGTCGGGGGACGGCGCTCCCGCTACGGTCCGATCGACCAGTACTCCGGGGTGAGCGCCGAGACCGCGTTCTGGACCACCCCGTGGAGCTGCTTCGCGATCACCGAGATCTGCAGGGGGTTGTTCACCCAGAAGATCATCGGCAGGGTCCGGGCCACGTAGTTCTCATAGGTGAACATCGCGGTGGGACGGCTGCTGACGTGGGTCGCGCGCACGTTGGCGGTGTTGATGGGATCCGAGTAGCCGCCGGCGTTGGCGGGGGAGAGCACCTGGCCCCCGGTGGGGTAGGGGCTGCCGAAGCTCCAGCCGCCCCACATCGCCAGGTCCCAGGTGCAGGTCGGTCCCTTGGTGCAGGGGTTGGCGATGCTGATGACGGTGTTGAAGGGGACGGCGGAGAGGTTGAGGGTGAGGCCGACCGCGGTCGCCGCCGACTTCCAATCCTCCATCTCCTGCTCGTACTGGACGCTCCCCGAGGCGTAGACGACATTGAAGGTGAGCGGGGCGCCGCCACGGATGCCGGCGCCGCACTCGTTGGCGGCCGACCCCGGGCGGGTGCAGGTGCTGGTCCCGTTCTTCACCACCCTCCAGCCGTGCGCCACCAGCAGGCGGGCGGCGCGGGCGGGACTGTACGGGTACGGGTTGTCCTGCTCGTAGCGGCTGACGTAGGGGCCCTTGGGCAGGACCGGCACCGGGCCGTAGTCGGGGTAGCCATACCCCTTCAGGATCCGCTTGATCCAGAGCGGCTCATTGACCATCAGCTGAAGTGCCTGGCGGATGTAGAGCTGCCGGAAGAACGGCGCCATCTGCTTGTTGGTGTAGTTGAGGACCACATAGTTGATGCCGACGTCGGGCCACGCCTGGACCACGGCGCCGCGGCTGGTGAAGTACCCCTTCAGGCTGAGGTCGGTGGTGGGGATGTACCCGTAGTCGACCTGGCCGGCGCGGAGCGCGTCGAACTCGGCCGAATTGCTGGTGAACGGCAGCTCGATGAGCTTGGCGATCCGGGGCTTCACCGGGCCCGCGTAGCGGGCGTTCGGCACGAAGACGCTGTAGCCGGTGGAGGTGATGTAGGAGGTGAGGCGGAAGGGCCCGTCGACCACCTGCCAGAGCGGGTTGGTGGCATAGGTGCCCAGCGAGGCGGACTGGTGGCTGAGGTAGGTGTAGACGGCGACCGCCCCCTTGGTGGTGAGGTCGTAGTTGCCCACCGCGGAGCGGGCCGAGGTCTTGTCCCAGGCCTGCTGGGGGAGGGGGGTGATGATCGGGAGCTCGTTGTTGATGAGCCACGCCGGCGCATACGACCGATTGAAGGTGAGCGTGAAGGTGCGGGTGCTGTTGATCGTGAACCGGGTGATGAAGTCGGGGAAGTCCCCGGTCACGTAGCCGCCCCACTGCGCCTTGTTGGCCCGCAGCAGGTTGAAGTAGAACTGGGCGTCGCGCGCCGTCACCGGGGCCCCGTCGGACCAGACGTAGTGGTTCAGGGTGATCTGCACCGCGCGGTCCCCGTTGAGGAAGCGGGGCGGCTGGGCCAGGCTCAGGGCCCGGCTCGGCACCAGCTGGGTGCCGCTGCCGATCCAGTAGAGGGGCCGGAACATCAGCGGCTGGAAGTCGGTGAGGTTGCCGATGCTGTACTCGGCGCCGGGGGTGATCGGGAAGATGTAGTTCGGGCTGGCGCCGGAAGGGAGCGCGAAGGTCACGGTGCCGGAGCCGGCCGCCGCCCGCACCGCTGCCGCGCCCGGCGCCGCCCCGGCGACGCTCGCGGTGGCGACCAGCGCCATCCCCAGGCCGATCCCCAGGGCCGCCAGGCGGCCCCCGAGTCCGCCACGCTCGCGCACGCGGATCATCCGGAGCACCTCCGATCGAGCGGGCTGCCGATCCTGGGCGCAGATGGTAGCACGGGTCCGGCGCGGCCTCCCGCCCGGAGGCGGCGCGCCCGCCGGGCGACCGATACTCTTCCGATGGCCCCCGACCGCTCTCGCCGGACCGCCCCGGCCCCCATGGCCGGCGCGGCCCTCCTGGCCGAGCGGGCGATCCGGAGCCAGGTGGTGCTGGAGGGCCACGACCTCGCCCCCTCGGCCGACCTCGCCGTGGTGGGCCGGCGGACCACCCACGGCGACGGCTACCGGTCGCACTGCTGGCGGGTCGAGCTGCCATCCGGGCGGGCCCGCCCGCTCACCCGGGGTCCGGTCCGGGACACCGTCCCGAGGATCAGCCCCGACGGACGGCGCCTGGCATTCCTGCGGGCCCTCCCGGATCGGCCGGATGACGGGCCGCGGCTGATGGTGCTCGACCTCCGCGGTGGCGAACCGTGGGTGGCGGCACGGCCGCCCCATGGGGCCGGGGCTCCGGCCTGGTCGCCGGATGGGGGCCGGCTGGCGTTCACCGCCCCGGTTGACCCGCCGCGCTTCATCGTGGGCGGCACGGCGAGCAGGCGGAGCCCCACCGCCCGCCGGATCACCCGGATCGACTGGCGGCTCGACGGCGTCGGCCATCTGGATCGTCGCGCTCACCTCTTCGTGGTGAGGGTGCACGAGGGGGCGCGGCCCCGCCAGCTGACCCGGGGAGACTTCGACGTGCGCGACCCGGTCTGGGCTCCCGACGGCGCCACCCTCGTGTTCGCGGCGGACCGCGGCCCCGACAGCGAGCAGCACCCGCGCTCCACGATCTGGCGGGTCCCCGACGGCGGCGGTGAGGTGCGCGAGGTGCTGGCGCTGGCCGGACCCGCCGCCGCCCCCGCGGTCTCGCCGGACGGTCGCTGGCTGGCGGTGATCGGCACCGACGAGGAGGACCCCCCGGACGACGCGCTCCCCGGCATCTTCGTGGGCCCCGCCGGCGGCGGCGGCATCCCGCAGGCGCTCGCCCCGGCCCTGGACCGCCCGGTCGGGGTCTTCGCCGACACCGACCTGGCAGGCTGGACCAGCGACCCCAGGCCGGGCCCCGCCTGGAGCGGCGACGACGGGCTGGTCGCCCTCGTCACCAGTCGTGGCCGCACTCGGCCGTGGCGCTTCCCCGTCGATCCCGCCACCGGGGGACCCGCCGGCCCCCCCCACCCGCTCGGCCCGGCCGACCAGCTGGCCTGGAGCCTCGCCGTCCAGGGCCCCGCCGTGACCGTGATCGCGGCCTGCGGCGATCGCGCGCCGGAGCTTCTCCCCATCGGACCGGCCGAGTCCCCCGGCACCGCCCCGACCCCGTTCGCCGGCCGGCCGACCCGGCTCGGCTCGTCATGGCAGCGGTACCTGCCCCCGGTCGCGGTCGATGAGCTGGAGGCCCCCGGCCCGGGGGGCCCGATCCACACCTTCGTCGTCTCGCCGCCCGGGACCTCGGGCCACTCTCTCCCCCTGGTGGTCGACGTGCACGGCGGACCGGTGGGCGCATGGGGCCCGACCCCGCCCCTCGAGGCGTACCTCCTCGCCGGGCGCGGATACCGGGTGGCTCTCCCCAACATCCGGGGGTCGGCCGGCTACGGGAGGACCTGGACCGCGGCGCTGCTGGGCGGACGATGGGGCGACGTCGATGCCGCCGACGTCCACGCCGTCGTCGACCATTGCTGCGCCGCCGGCCTCGCCAGCGCCGACCGGCTCGGTGTGATCGGCCTCTCCTACGGCGGCTTCCTCACCCAGTGGCTGGCCGCGACCAGCCCGCGCTTCCGGGCCGCGGTGGCCGAGAACGGGGTCACCAACCAGGTCAGCGCCTTCGCCAACTCCGACACCGGGCCGCTCTACAACCGGAGCGCGCGCCTGGGCAGCCCCCTCACCGCGGCCGGGGTCGCCACCCTCTGGCGGCAATCCCCGCTGGCCCATGTCGAGGACCTCCGCACCCCGCTGCTGATGCTCCAGGGAGAGGCCGACCTGCGCTGTCCCCCGCAGGACAACGAACAGCTCTTCATCGCCCTGCGCCTGCTCGGCCGCACCGTGGAGTACATCCTCTACCCCGAGGAGTCGCACACGTACATGGCGACCGGGCGCCCCGACCGCCGCATCGACCGCATGACGCGGTTGGTGGAGTGGCTCGACCGCTATCTCATGGCGACGCCCGGCTGAGCCGGCGCCCCGTCAGCCCCGGGCGGCGGCGTTGGCGCAGATGGCGTCGTGGATGTAGGTGTTGAGGCCGGCAGCACGGCGGTCGAAGTGGTCGGCGAAGCGGGCGTCGCTGACATAGAGCTCAGCCAGGCGGGCGTGCATCGGCGGCGAGCAGGGGTAGAACCAGCGGGTCAGGTACTGCCGGTGCGCCTCCGCGACCGCGACCGCATCGGCGCCGGCGGCGACGGCGCCGGCCGCCTGCGCCTTGGCGTAGCGAAGGCAGATCTCGTCCCATTCGGCGCGGATGCGCAGCCAATCGGGCTTACCGTACCGCGCCGTGCGCCGCCGCGAGTCCGCCCATGCGTCGGTCGTGCCCCAGCGCGATTCCGCCTCTGCGGCGTGCAGGGCGGGGTCATCGTCGCCGAATACCTCCAGCATCTCTCCGGGATCGAGCGTCAGTCCCATACGGTGCGCCTCCATCATCTTGTCCACCGTCTCGAGCATCCGACCCAGCTCCTCGATACGCGCCCCCAGCAGCTGACGCTGGCGTGCCAGCTGGTCCATCCGGTCGGCAGCGGGGGCGTCCAGGAAGGCGCCGATCGCGCGCAGGGGAAGGCCCAGCTGCCGGTAGCAGAGGATGCGTTGCAGCCGCTCCAGGTCGGCCCGCGAGTACGTCCGGTATCCGGAGGGCGTGCGACCACTGGGACGGAGCAGGCCCGTCTCGTCGTAGTGGTGCAGCGCACGCACCGTCACCCGCGCCAAGCGGGCGACGGCGCCCACCGTGTACCCGCTTCTCGGAGCCATCGCGCCCACCCTACACCGTCACCCAACGTGAGGGTCAAGGGCATGGGCGCGGCCTCAGGGCCAGTGAACCGGACCCCTCGCCGACGGCATGCCGGGGGCTGCCGTCGCACACCCCGGTGCCCCGCCGGGTGGCGAGCCAGCGGGGCAGTCGGCACGTCGGGACCGCTCCAGCGGGCGCGGAACCACACCGCGTGGTCGCTCGTGTCATGTAGCGATCATGACCACATCCAGTCCGACGACGGGGGACGCGCGCGTCGGAATCCGTGAGGCGAAGGCGCAACGGTCCAAGCTGGTGCGCCTGGTCGAGAGCGGCAACTCCGTCGTGATCACGGATCGCGGGCGGGCCGTGGCCCAGCTCTCACCCGTCCCGGTCCCTGCTCACCGCTCCGGCCTGGAGGACCTCGAGCGGCGCGGGCTGATCGGTCCGCTGCCGCGACGGGCCGCCGAGCTGGCCCCGACCGGCGTCCTGCCCCCTGGGCACGCTCGGAGGACGCTCGATGAGGATCGCAACGGCCGCTGAGGCTCCCGCTGCCGTCTATTGGGACAGCTCGATGGTCCTCGCCGCCCTCACCGACGATCCCCGACAGGGTGTGGCGCGCGAGTGGCGAAGCCGGGAGGCGGCTCATCTCCTCGCTTCGCTCACATTCGCCGAGAGCACCGCCGTGCTGGAACACCTCCGCCGACCTCTGGCACCTCGCCGCCACCACCACCCTGGCTGACACCGTCCCCTCGACCGTGCTGCTCACCTTCGACGCCACCCTCGAGGCTGCCGCCCGCGGCGAGGGACTGGCCGCCCAGTGAGCCCCGGGGCGACGCCGGATCCGCGCTCCGGGCAAGGCCGTCCCGCACCCCGGGCCGGGGGCGGGTTGTGGCGTCCCGCGGCCGGTGGTAGAGTGACCCCACGCGCGCGCCGCTCGTGCCGGTTGGCGGCGCCGGATGGGCGCAGGGGGGCGCAGGGTGGATCGCAGCGGTCGCGGGATGGCCATCGGCGCGCTGGTGGCCGCCGCCGGGTTCGTTCTGGCCGGATGCGGGCTCGCGGTCGCAGCCCGGGGCCCCGCCGCCACCGCCACGGTGACGATCGCCGACCCCACGGCGACCACCCCCAACTACATTTTCCCGCTCGAGTCGCTCGCCTACTTCAGCCCCACCGACGGGGAGTTCTTCGCCACCCTCATGTACCGCCCGCTCTACTGGTTCGGGCGGGCCGGTCAGCCCCTCGTCAATCCGTCCGAGAGCCTCGCCCGGATGCCCGTCTTCTCCGACGGGGGCCGCCGGGTGACGATCACGCTGAAACCGTGGCGGTGGTCGGATGGGTCCCCCATCACCAGCCGCGACGTGGCATTCTGGGAGAACCTGGTCGTCGCCAACAAGGCCGACTGGGCCGGCTACGTCCCCGGGGGCTACCCCGACAACATCGTCCGGGTCCAGGTGGAGGGCCCCACCCGGATCAGCTTCACCTTCAACAAGGCCTACAGCCAGCACTGGCTCCTCTACAACGAGCTGAGCCAGATCACCCCGATCCCGCAGCATGCCTGGGATCGGCTGCGGGCCGGGGGTCGGGTCGGCGCCTATGATGCGACCCGCGCCGGCGCGGTGGCGGTGTACCGGTTCCTCAACCTCGAGTCTCAGACGCTCAACAGCTACAGCACCAATCCGCTCTGGCAGGTGGTGGACGGTCCCTTCCGGCTCGCCCGCGGCGTCGGCTTCGACCCCAGCACGGGAGCGGCGACCCTGGTCCGCAACCCCGCCTACTCCGGGCCCCGTCACGGCAACGTGGGGCGTGTCGACCTCGTTCCCTTCACCAGCGCCACCGCCGAGTTCGACTCCCTGCGCGAGGGAACGATCGACTACGGCTACCTGCCGACCACCGATCTGAGCCAGCAGTCGGCGCTCAACCGGATCGGCTACCGCGCGGCCCCCTGGACCGCGTGGTCGATCTCCTTCATCGCCGTCAACTTCACCAATCCGAAGGTGGGAGTGATCCTGCGTCAGCTCTACGTCCGCCAGGCGATGCAGCATCTGATCGACCAGCCTGCCTACATCACGCACCTGCTCAAGGTCGGCGGCTACCCCACCTACGGGCCGGTGCCGATCCGGCCCCTGACCCCCTTTGCCACCCGCTACGAGCGCTCCGACCCGTACCCGTTCAGCGTCGCCGCGGCCCGCGGACTGCTGTCCGAGCACGGCTGGCGGGTGGCGCCGCGGGGGACCGACACCTGTGTCCGACCGGGCGCCGGACCGAGCGAGTGCGGGGCCGGCATCCACCGGGGCGCAGCGCTGCGCCTGCTCCTCCTCTACCCGACCGGGTCGCCGTCGCTGGAGGCGGAGATGGAGGCTCTCCAATCCGCGTTCTCGGAGGCTGGGATCACGGTGGTGCCGAGCGGGGTACCGGGGACCACCGTGCTCGCCGCCGAGGTCCCCTGCGAGGAGCCCACCAGCAGCACCGGCTGCGCCTGGGGCCTCGGCAACAACGGGCCGCCCGACTGGATCTACACCCCCGACATCTATCCCACCGGGGGCGAGATCTTCGCCTGCAACGCCGGCTCCAACGCCGGCAACTACTGCGACCCGACCATGAATCGGTTGATCGCGGCGACGCACCTCGCCCAGGGCCTGGAGCCGCTCTATCGCTATGAGGACTACGCCGCCAGGATGCTGCCGGTGCTCTGGTTCCCCAACAGCGTGAACCAGATCTCGGAGATCAGCACCCGACTGCACGGGGCGCTCCCCCAGGACCCCACCCTCAACATCTACCCGCAGGACTGGTCGATCTCCGGCTGAGCCGGGCGGCGGCGGCGCAGGCCGCCCTCGGCCGCACCCTGGCCGTCAGCCGCCGGCGACGAGGTCGGGGGGTTGGAGGTCGGGGTGGGCCGCCCGCGACGGCACCATCACCTTGCGGCGGAACGAGCACACCAGCTCACCCCGCTGGTTGCGCACCCGGGTCGCGACCGTGACCACGCCGCGGTCGGGCTTGCTCGCGGACGGCGTCACCGCCAGCACGGTCGACTCGGCATAGACGGTGTCGCCGTGGAAGGTGGGGGCGAGGTGGCGAAGCTCGTCCACCTCCAGGTTGGCGATCGCCTTGCCGCTGACGTCGGCGACGCTCATCCCGATGGCGAGACTGTAGATAAGGTTGCCGACCACGACATTGCGCCCGAACTGGGTCCGCTCGGCGGCGTAGGCGGCGTCGGTGTGGAGCGGGTGGTGGTTCAGGGTGAGGGCGCAGAACAGGTGGTCGTCCGACTCGGTGATGGTCTTGCCGGGCCAGTGCCGGTAGGTGGCGCCGACGGTGAACTCCTCCAGGTAGCGTCCGTACTGCATGGGCTGACTCTCCGTTCCCTTGGGGTGCCGGCGGCGGGGTGGCCGCCGGCCGCCCCCAAGCATGCCACGGGCCGGCGGTCCGTGAACCGGCCGCCGGGGCGGCGCGAGCTCAGCCGGCGACCGGGAGCTCGCCGCGGTCGGCGACCGCGGCCGGCGGCTCGTAGAACCCCAGCCGCTCGACCCAGCGCTGCAGCCGGCGGGGCGCCCACCAGTTGGCGCGGCCGAGCAGGCGCATCAGCGCGGGCACCAGCACGCCGCGGACCAGGCTGGCATCCACCGCCACCGCCAGCGCCATCCCGAATCCGAGCGCCTTGAGCTCGAGGATGTTGCTGAGGCCGAAGGCGCCGAAGACGGTGATCATGATCAGCGCGGCACTGGTGATCAGGCCGCCGGTGGCCGACAGGCCCTCGGCGACCGCGCGGCGGGTGTCGCCGGTCGCCACGTAGCGCTCGCGGATGCGCGAGAGCAGGAACACCTCGTAGTCCATCGACAGCCCGAAGACGATCGCGAAGATGAGGACGGGGTCGGTGGCGACGATCGACCCGGCTGGCGTGAAGCCCAGCACCGAGGCGAGGTGGCCCTGCTGGAAGATCCAGACCAGGGCGCCGAAGGCCGCGCTCAGGGAGAGCAGGCTCATCGCCACCGCCTGCAGCGGCAGCAGCAGGGAGCCGAACGTGAGCATCAGCACCAGCGCGGTCACCCCCATCACCACCACCACCGCCAGCGGCATGGTGTGCTGGAAAGCCTGGGTGAAGTCGACCGCATCGGCGGCGCCACCGGTGACGTAGGTGCGCGCTCCGGCGGGTGGCCGCACGCGCCGGACCCGCACCACCAGGCGATTGCCGGCGGCGCCATTGGCGTTGGCGTCGTTGCCCACCTGCAGCTGCGTCACCCGGCCTGCGAGGAAGGCGTTGACGTAGGACTCGACGGCGGGGGGCCGGCGGTCGGCGGGGAGCGCGAGCCAGCGGCGGTAGGCCGCCCTCGAGACATGCGGGGGGGGATCGAGCACGCTCTGCACCGACGTCACGCCCGGGACTTGGAGCAGCCGGGCGGTGTAGGCGGCCAGCTGGCGCGCCCGGGACGCGGTGAGTCCCGGGGTCGGGTACGCGATCACGGGGGTGAGGACGTCGCCGCCGCCGGCGCTGGGGAAGTCGCGGGTGAGGAGCGCGAATCCCACCCGCGCTGGGCCCGGCGGGATGTCGGCGATGCTCCCGCCGGTGGAGAGCTGGAGGGAGAGGAAGGGGGTCCCCACCGCCACCAGGAGTGCCACCACCGGCAGCGCGATCGGAAGCGGGTGGCGCATCACCAGCCGCGCCACCCCGGCCCAGAACCCTCTCCCGCCCGGAGCCGACCGCCCCGGGCTCTCCGCGACCGCCGCGACCGCCGCGGCGGCGCCGGCGGCCCCGGCGGAGCGCCGCCGCGAGCCCAGCCGCGGCCACCCCACGCGCATGCGATTCACCCGGGTGCCGAGCAGCGCCAGCACCGCGGGCAGGGCGGTGAGGCCGAAGAGGAGCGTGCAGCAGGCGACGACGACGCCACCGATGCCCATGCTGCGCAGCCCCGGTGCGGGGAAGAGGATGAGCGAGCTGAGCCCGATCGCGACCGCCGTGCCCGAGATCGCGATCGCCTTGCCGGCCGTGGCCATGGTCCGCTCCAGCGCCCGTTCCACGTCGCCCGCCGCCAGCTCCTCGCGGAACCGCCGCACCAGGAACAGCGCGTAGTCGATCGCGAGGCCGAGGCCGATGACGGTGGCGACATTGGTGACGAAGATCGACATCTGGAGATGGGCCGCCAGCAGGGAGACGATCGCCAGCGCGGTCGGCAGCGCCAGCCCCGCGGTGAGGAGCGGGAGCGCCGCCGCCACCAGCGAGCCGAAGACGAAGAGCAGCAGCACCAAGGAGATCGGGAGGGTGATCACCTCGGTCCGCTCCAGGTCGCGCTGCAGGGTCGAGTTGTAGAGGGCGTCGACCGGAGGGGCACCGGTGACGTACGTCCTCAGGGCCCGGGGGTGGCCGATCCGGGCCTCCAGCGCGGGGAGGCGGGTGATCGCCTGGGTCTCCGAGATCGAGAGGTTGACCACGGCGAACGTCGCCCGCCCCTGATCGCCGACGAAGGTGCGATCGCCGGTCGAGGCGTAGGTGAGGATGGAGCTGACCGGGCTGTGGCCGCGGAGTCGTCGGAGGCTCTGGTCGACCTGCCGCTGCACCGCTGCGCCGGCGGCATCGGGGAGCGGGCTGACATAGACGACGACAAGCGACGTGCGCCCGCTCCCGAAGGAGCGGGCGAGCAGCGCCTCGGCGCGGGCGGAGTTGGAACCCGGGATGGTGAACCCACCGGGGCTGAGCTGCCCGCCGAAGGCCGCGGACATGGAGAAGGCGGCGACCGCCACCCCCAGCATGACCAGCGGGATGGGGCGGCGGTGGCGGTAGATGAAGCGGCCCAGTGCGGCGAACACCACGACTCCTCGGTGGGGACGTCACAGCTCCCCCGGATCGATGCGTCGCAGTATGACCGTGCCCGCGGGCATCTGGCCAGGGTGCACGCGAGTGTGACATCCCTGACGGGCAGGTATCGGCATCGGGTGGTCGTATCGGTGCAGCGCGGTCGATCGGTGTCGTCCGCGCCGGTCCGGGGTCCCGCCGCCACCGCGACGACCTCGGCGAGGAACCACTCGGGGACAGTGTCCGATACGTGTCACCGGCAGCAGCGGATGCTCGGTGGGCCGCCGATGCGAAGACCGGAGACGGGAGCACCCCTCACGCGGGTGCCGCGACCTCGAGGCCGGCGTCGCGAGCGGCCGTGCCCAGCCTGGTGTCGTACGCGACGAAGGCGTCGAGGGTCCCGGTCAACATCAGGGCGCTTGCCAGGTGGATGGCATCGAGGCTGCGCAGCTCGGCAGGGCCGACCAAGGCCGCCTGTCCCACGAGCTCGCCGGTCATCGGGAGCAGGTCAAGGCCGGCCAGGACCTGCCGTGCTGCCGTCACGGCCCCCTCGTCGACGCGGCGGCACGCACGAAGGAGCTCGATGGTCGAGAGCTCGCTGGTCACCTTCGGCGAGTCGTCTCGCTCCACCAGCCACCGCTCCAACGCCTCGCTCTCGGCTTCCTCGAAGACGAGCTTCACCAGCGCAGAGGTGTCGAGGTAGATCACGCCAACCGCTCTCCACGCAGCCGGTCGAGGACCGCGGACGCCGTCTCCTCCCTGTCCGGGCGGACCCGGCGAGCCGGTAGCTGGAACCGAGCCGGGGCCGGTGCCAGCCGACCCGCGGCCACCAGGCGATCGCGCGCCGCCACCGCCGGACGCGGTGAGACCAGCAGCGCGACCAGCTCCCCTCGCTCAGACACCTCCACCGTCTCGCCTGCCTTGACCAGGTCGAGGTACCGGCTCGCGTGCTGCCGCAGTTCGCGCACACCAATCCGCGTCACGGGGTGAAGTGTAGCACAATAGGTGCTATCTTCCCCGGTATTGGACCCTACGCCGCATGGCTGATCTCAACGGTCACTACTTCGGGTGCCGAGCGGGTGGGTTGGACCTGCCGGCGGGCCCGAGACCAATGGCGCGGGCACCCCGAACAGACCGCGCCGACCCGGCATCGACCATCTGCGTCAGCGGGGCGCGGGCGGGTCGAGCTCCCGTCCAGCGGCCAGGACCCGGCGGAGGCTCAGGGCCCCGTCGACCACGATGAGGTTCGCGGAACCGCCCGGGATGAGACGCCCGACCCGAGGCTCACCCAGCAGCTGAGCCGGTCGCCGGGTGGCCGCGTCCACGGAGTCGGTGAGGCTGACGCCGAGGCGGTGAAGGGTGACCAGCCCGGTGGCGAGTCCCAGGGCGCTCCCCGCCAGTGTCCCGTCCGACCGACGGGCCACCCCGTCGCGCACCTCGATGTCGAGGTCTCCGAGCCGGAACGGGCCGTCTCCCACGCCGGCGGCCGCGATCGCATCGCTGACCAGGGTGCAGCGGCCGGGGGCGGCCTGGAATGCCAGGCGCACCATCTCGTCGGCGACGTGGAGCCCATCGGCGATGACCTGGGGGGTGAGTCCGGGAAGAAGGAGCGCGGACGCGGCCAGCCCCGGTGACCGCGAGGCCAGCGGGGGCATCCCATTGAAGAGGTGGGTGACGGCGGTGGCCCCAGCGGCGTGGGCGGCCCGGGCCTCCTCAGCGGTGGCCGCGCTGTGTCCGAGCGAGACGACCACCCCCCGCGCCACCGCGTCGGCGATGAGCGCAAGCGCCCCCGGCAGCTCCGGCGCCAGGGTGAGGAGGCTCACCCGGCCCGCGCCCAGCAGCTCCGCGAGGAGGACCGGGTCGGGCGGGCGCAGGTGGCGGAGCCGGTGGGCTCCGGCTCGCCCGGGGGCGAGGAACGGCCCCTCCAGGTGGACGCCGAGCGGGGAGGCGACCGGGCCCCCACCCTGCCCGGGGTGCTCGATGTACTGCGTGATGCGGCGGATCGCTTCGACCGTCGGGGCCACCTCGCCGCTGACCAGGGTGGGCAGGTAGGCGAAGACCCCGGCGCGGATCAGGGCCGCGCCCATGGACCGGAGCGCGTCGGGATCGGCCTCGAGGATGTCGACGCCGGCGTAGCCGTTCACCTGGAGGTCGACCAGCCCAGGGATGGCCAGGTCCTGGCCCGAGCCGGGCAGCCCCACCGCCACGATCCGTCCGGCACGGACGGCGACGTCGCCGCGGACCAGGGTGCCGTCGACCACCGCCGCCCCCACCCCCAGCCGCCGCGAGCGCTGCGTCGGAACGGCGGGAGCCGCGGCGGGCCTCGCCCCCGCCGGAGCGGACAGTGCGTCGAGGACCGGCCGCAGGCGACCGTTGCGCTCCGCCAGCAGTGCCAGCGCCCGATCGCGGTCCGTCCTCCCGACCAGCATCACCGCGGCCACCTTGGGTTGCCACATCGCCTGGCCCAGGGCCGCGCGCGCCTCGGAGAGACTGACCGCGGCGACCGCGGCGACGATCCGGACCGCCCGGTCGCGTAGCTTCTGGTTGGTGGGACGGAGCTCCACCATCAGGGTCCCGTGGACCTTGCCGAGCCTGACCATGGCGGCGGTCGAGATGATGTTGAGCACGATCTTCTGCGCCGTGCCGGCATTGAGCCGGGTCGACCCGCCGATGACCTCGGGCCCCACCGCCACCTCGATCGCGAGCTCCGCCGCCTGCCCCAGCGGGGACCCGACGTTGCAGGCAAGGCCCACGGTGACGGCGCCGGCGCCCCTGGCGGTCTCCACCGCCGCCACCACGTACGGGGTCCGACCGCTGGCCGAGATCCCCACCACCGCATCGGCCGGGCCGATTCCGAGCTCCGTCATCGCCCGGGACCCCGCGTCCCGATCGTCCTCGGCCCGCTCGGCCGGCACGCTGACGGCGCCGTCTCCCCCCGCCAGCACGGCCACCACCTGCCCCGGCGGAGCGCTGAAGGTGGGTCCCGCCTCGGCCGCGTCGAGCATGCCGAGCCGTCCCGCGGTCCCCGCCCCGACATAGACGAGACGCCCGCCCGCCTGGAGGCGGAGGACGACGGCCTCGACGGCACGGGTGATCGCGGGCCCGGCCACCGCCACCGCCGCGGGCGCCCGCCTCGCCTCGGCGCACATGAGGCCGACGATGGCGTCGACCGTCAGCGTATCCAGGTCGCCCACGTCGTCCCGAACCTGCTCGGTCGCGAGCCCAACCAGGCCGGCGGGGGAATCCGCCGGTCCCCTCATCCCCACGCCCGCGCCACCCAGCGATGCACGTGCTCGCGGAGGGCCGCCTGCTCCGCCGGGGCCCGGTGCGGGTGGACGCCGTTGCTGACAAGGGCGACCGCGACCGGGACCGCGGGGGCGATCAGGAGCGAGGTCCCGGTGAACCCGGTGTGCCAGAGGGTGGAGGCAGGCCACCGGCCCCACTCGGCCGGCGCTCCGATCCGCCATCCCAGCCCTCGGACCTCCGGCGGACGGCCGGCCTGGGCCGTGGACATCGCCGCGATCGACGACGGGCTCAGCAGTGGATGGGGCGGCCCGCCCAGCAGCGGCCGGGCGAAGGCGGCCAGGTCCCAGGCGGTGCCGAAGAGGCCGGCATGGCCCGCCACCCCGCCCAGCGCCGCCGCGTTGCCGTCATGGACCGTCCCCCAGATGAGGCCCGGCTCCAGCCGCTGGTCACCGTCCAGCTCGGTGGCGGCGGTCGCGGTCCGCCGACCCGCGGGCGGGCGGAAGCGGGCGGTTGTCATCCCCAGGGGCGCCGCGATGCGCAGGGCGGTGAGGCGGTCGAGAGGGGTGCCGGCGCAGCGGGCCACGGCCCATCCCAGGAGGATGAAGTTCAGGTCACTGTAGAGGACCGGGCCCGGAGCACCCGCCGACCGCGCCTCGGCGAACAGCGCCCGCTCCACGGTCGGACGCCCCCGGCCGAGGTGGTAGAAGGGTCGATGGGCGGGGAGCCCCGAGGTGTGGGTGAGGAGATGGCGGAGGGTGATCTCGGTGCGAGGGAAGCGGGGGACCCACCTCGCCACCGCGTCGTCGAGCGCCCAGCTGCCGCGCTGCTCCAGCCAGACCGCGAGCGGAACGGTGACGGTCACCTTGGTCAGCGAGGCCAGGTCATAGAGCGTCGAGCGGGTGGACGGGGTCGGATCGCCCACCGCACAGGCCAGCCCTCCCCAGGCCTGCATCGCCGTCCCCGCCGGGCCCACCACCGCCAGCTGCAGGCTCGGGGGATGTCCGGCGGCGACCGCCCCGGCCAGCTCGCCCAGGAACCGCCCGGATCGTCGCCCCGGGGGGCCGTCCTCGATCAACTCCAGCTGAGACCCGGAGCCGGCCGCGGTCCTCATCCCGCGTGGATCACCCGTGCGTCCGTCGGGGCCCGTCCATCGCCTGGAGGCCGACGGCTGCAGGGGCGGGGGGCAGCTCCCGGATCGCAGGCCGTCCGTCCCAGGGCCGAAGCAGCCTGACCTCTTCGGCCCGATAGCGCGGATCGATCCGGCGGGCACCGTCGGGGGTGAAACCCAGCGATGCGTAGAGGCGACGGGCCCGATGGTTGCGCTCGAACACCCAGAGCGACACGGACGCGGGACGATCGGCGGACAATCGCTCCACGGCGTGTCCGAGCAGGGCGTGCCCGATGCCCCGGTGGGCGGCGCCCGGATGGACGTAGAGGGCGTAGACCTGCCCCCGGCGCGGGTCATCGGGATCCTCGCCGAAGCGGGTGAAGCCCACGACCCGCCCGGCTGGATCCTCGGCCACGACCATCGTCCGTCCGACCGAGTCGAGCAGGCTCTGGAGCCAATCGGTGACCTCGTCCGGGTCCAGGGCGGCCAGGATGGCGGCGTCCACGATCCCGGGGTAGGCCTCCCTCCATGCCGCGATGAACACCGAGCCCAGGGCCGGGGCGTCGGCGGGAACGGCATCGCGGAGAAGGGTCCCCGGGGTCCGGTCCGAGCCGCCCGGCGGGCGCCGCAGGTTGGTACGGAAGCGGACGCGGTCGCCTCGGTAGAGCGAGCGGACGAACTCGGTCGGGCGGCCGGCCGTGTCGAGGGTGCGGCGGGAGAGGAGGAGGAGGGGGGCGCCGGGTCGCGACCCCAGCAGCTCCGCCTCGCGGGTCCCGGCGACCACCGCCTCGATGGTCTCCTCGGCCGATGCCAGCTCAACCCCATAGGTGGCGTGGAGCAGCTGATAGAAGGATGCGTGCTCGCCCAGGGCGGCCGAGATCCCATCGAATCGGGCCCCGTCGACGAAGAGCACCTCGATCGCCATTGGATCCCCGTCGGCCAGGCGCAGGCGCTCGATTCGCAGCAGCTCCGATCCGACCGCCACCCCCAGCATCGCCGCCGGCTCGCCCTCGGCAGCGACCCGCCTCACGTCGATCAGCTTGGAGCCGGGGACCATGCCGCGGGCCTGCATGTCCTCGGTGTGGCTGGTGAGTTCGAGCGGTTGCTCGACCTTGGGCCGGGCCGCGAAGGTTCCCCTGCCCTGACGACGCACCACCTTCTGCTCGACCTCGAGCTGGTGGAGGGCCTGGCGAACCGTCGACCGCGACACCGCGAACGTCTGGCAGAGCTCGCGTTCGGTGGGGAGGGCGGCCCCGTCGGGCAGGTCTCGGACCAGCGCGGTCAGGGTGTCGCGCAGCCGGCGATACTTCGGCTGGCCGGCGGTCTCGCGCACCTGCCCCTCCCCTGCTTCGGGCGCCCCCACGAGCGCCGAGGCCGAGAGGCACAGTACCAAGAGATCATGGTCCGGTCAACTGGGACCCATCGGTTGCCTGGAGGAGCGAGAGGGTGCACCGGTGATCTCGGGGATGAGCGGCCGATTCCCCTGTGGGCGGGTCGGAGTTGACCGTACCATGAAGAAGTTGTAGAGTCGCTCGGAACCTGGCTGACCAGTCGATTTGGGGGAGGGCCCATGCACCGTCCACTGCGACGACTTCGACCCATGGCCGCGGTCGCGGCCGCAATCGGGCTGGGCGGACTGTTTCTGGTGGGGGTGCCGACGACCGCGGCCCAGCGCCACCCGGCCGCCCACCCCCGCAGCGCCGGCTCCACCTTCGTCGTGGCCAACACCTCGAGCGTCCAGAAGCTGGACCCCGATGTGGTCACGAACTTCCTTGACTTCCAGTCGCTCGGCCTGATCTACGACACCCTGGTCCAGCTCAGCCGCCAGCTGCAGATCGTCCCCAACCTGGCGACCAGCTGGCAGTTCGGCCCGGGAAATCGCTCCATCACCTTCCAGCTCCGCCAGGGCGTCGCCTTCGACGACGGCTCCGCCTTCACCTCAGCCGACGTGGTCGCCTCGCTGAACCGGGTGGTCAATCCCAAGACGGGAGATGCCGCCGCCTCCTACCTGGCGGCGATGAAGCAGGTGGTGGCGGAGGGCCCGTACACGGTGAAGCTCATCCTGAGCCGTCCCGACGTGTCCCTCCTCTACGGGCTCACGTCGATGAACCTGGCCATGCTGCCCGCGAAGGCGATCGCCAGCGGCTCGATCGCGACCAGGCCGGACGGCACCGGGCCCTTCCAGTTCGTCAGCTGGAGCCCCGGCAACTCCTTCGTGGTCAAGCGCAATCCCCACTACTGGGGCGGCCGGGTGTCGCTGGCGCGGATCGAGATCAAGACCATCGCGTCGGAGCAGTCGATCGCCTCGGCGCTGCAGGCGAACACGGTCCAGCTGGGCCTGCTCACCCAGCCCCAGGTGGCCGACCATCTGCCCTCATCCTTCCACGTGGACCGGGTGCTGGACCTCTCCTATCGCGCGCTCATGCTGCAGGACCACCACGGACCGCTGGCGAATGTGAACAACCGGCGGGCCATCGCCTGCGCCGTCAACCGGAGCCAGGTGCTGGGCGACTCCGTCTTCGGCCAGGGCCGGGTGGTCGGGCCCGTGCCCCTCGGTCCCTACGCCTCCAAGCCGGTGTCGGCGATCTGCGCGACCCCTGACCTCGCCCAGGCTCGGCGCTACCTCTCGGCCGCCGGCGACCCGAGCGGGTTCAGCTTCACCGCCATCACCTCCACCGACCTCGACCCCACCAGCAGCGCCCAGGCGATCGCGGTCCAGCTGGAGCTGGCCCGGGTGGGGATCAAGATGAGCATTCAGAACCTGGCGGGCGACGCCTACATCCAGGACTGGCTCAAGGGTGACTTCCAGGCCGCTTTCGCCGAGAATGGCGCCGATCCCGACCCCTACACGATGTACGGGCGGTACTTCGGACCCGGCGCCAACCTCGGGGTTCCCGCGGGCTACAGCTCGACCGCCCTTCAGCGGCTCCTGGTCCAGGGCGACGAGGCCGCGGCGGCGGTGACGCGGTCACGGATCTGGAGCCAGCTGTCCTCCACGCTGACCGGCAACGCGGTCTGGATCTGGCTCTTCGACAGCTTCGACTACGCGGTGCTGGCTCCCGGCGTGCACGGGTTCAGCCTCTCGCCCAGCACCTCGACCTCCCTGCGCGCGCTCAGCTCGACGACCGTCTCATAGTTCGCGAGGGGTCCGGCCGCGCCCGCGGCGCGGCCGGACCCTGGCCGTTCCGTCCAGCGGGAGGTCCCCATTGCTGCTCGGGGTCGCCCGGCGCCTCCTCAGCATGGTCATCACCCTGCTGGGGGTATCGGTCGTCATCTTCGTCATCCTCCGCCTGCTTCCCGGCAATGCGGTCACCGCCTCCCTCGGGGTGAGCGCCGGGCTTCTGAGCCACGCGCAGCTGGCAGCGCTGGATCGCTACTACGGAGTGGGACAGCCAGCCGTCCAGCAGTTCGTCTCCTGGTTGGTCGCCGTCCTCACCGGCAACCTGGGCGTGTCCCTCGCCTCGCGGGAGCCGGTGGCGACCCTGATCGGGGCGGCTCTGCCCGTCACGGTCGAGCTGGCCCTGGTGGCGATTGTCCTCGGACTCCTCATCGGCGTTGGCCTGGGCATGCTGGGCGCCCTTCATCCCGGGCGGCTACCCGACTCGGTCGGCCAGGGGGTGGCGGTGGTGGGGTTGGGGGTGCCCAGCTTCGTCCTCGGCACCGGCATCGTCACCCTGCTCGCCTCGGTCCTCCACTACTTTCCGTCCTCCCAGTCTTTTGCCGGATTCTTCCAGAACCCCTGGCTGAACCTGCAGCAGATCATCTTCCCCGCCCTCGCCCTCAGCCTCGGCATCGGGGCCGCGATCATGCGGACGACCCGGGCCGCCATCCTGGAGGTGAGCGGTCAGGGCTTCGTCCGAACCGCGAGGGGCAAGGGCCTGGCGCCTCGGACGGTGTCCTGGCGCCACCTCTTCCTCAACAGCTCCATCCCGATCGTGACCATGACCGGGATCCAGCTCGGCTACCTGCTGGGCGGCACGGTCATCGTCGAGCAGATCTTCGTCCTTCCCGGGCTGGGGCGGCTCCTGGTCACATCGATCGCCAACCGTGACTTCCCGGTGGTGCAGAGTGTGACCCTTCTCTTCGCCGCCGCCTTCGTCGTCGTCAACATGCTGACCGACATCCTCTACACCGTCATCGACCCGCGGACCCGGGCTCGATGACGGCCGTGGGCGGCGGCCTGCTCGGGCATCCCGACGCCGCGGAGGTCGGGCTGGAGCGCCGCCGGGCGGGCTGGCTGCGCACGCTCTGGCGCAGCCGGAGCGGACGGGTCGGGCTCGTCCTGGTCGGAGTCGTCAGCCTGGCCGGGATCCTGGGCGGGGTCGGTCTCACGCCGGAGAACCCCGGGGTCCAGAGCTCGAGCGCGGTGCTTCGGGGGCCGTCGCCGCCCCACCTCTTCGGAACCGACCAGTTCGGCCGAGACGTGTTCTCCCTCGTCCTCCAGGGGATGGGGGTGTCGCTCGAGATCGCCGGCATCGCGGTGGCGATCGCGGCGGTGGTGGGCACGCTCGGAGGGATCACCGCCGGGCTCTTGGGACGGTGGCCGGAGGCCCTGATCATGCGGGGCTCGGACATCATCTTCGCCATCCCCGCCATCCTCCTCGCCCTCGCCATCGTCACCTCCCTCGGGGCCAGCGTGATCGACTCGGCCCTCGCCATCGGGGTCGGCTACGTCCCCATCTTCGTGCGGGTGGTGCGGGGGCCGGTCCTGGCCCTGCGCGAGGCGGACTTCATCCGGGCCGGGCGCGTCCTCGGCTTCTCCCGGCGGCGGCTCCTCTTCGGCCACATCCTCCCCAATGTCGGCGGCGCGGTGGCGGTGCAGACGAGCCTCGCCTTCGCCTGGGCGATCCTGGCCGAGGCCGGCCTCAGCTTCCTCGGTCTGGGCCCGCCGCCTCCGACCGCGTCGCTGGGCGAGATGGTGAGCCAGTCGAGCAGCCTGGCTGGAGTGGCCTGGTGGACGCTGGTCGGGCCCTCGCTGGCGATCGTCCTCGCCGTGATCGGCTTCAACTTCCTGGGTGACGGCCTGCGCGACGCCGCCGATCCCCGGAGTCGGACCCGGTGAGCGCCCAGACCGCTGGAGCAGGGCGGCCGCTCCGCACCATCGGAATGATCTCGGGCACCTCGCACGACGCGATCGAGGCCGTGCTGGTGGAGCTGAGCCGGGCCGGCACCCGACTGGTGGCGGACCTCAGAGGACATATGTCCGTGCCCTACCCGACGGCCGTCCGCGATGCCCTGCTGGCGGTCCTGCCACCGGCGCGGACAACGGCGGCCGCCCTCTGTGCGCTGGACGCCCGGGTCGGCCAGTGCTTCGCCGGGGTGGCCGCTGACCTCGTCCACCGCCACCCTGGCGGTCGGCCCGACCTCGTGTGCAGCCACGGCCAGACCGTCTACCACTGGGTCGACGGTGGCCGCGCCCTGGGCACGCTCCAGCTCGGCCAGGCTGCCTGGATCGCCGAGCGCACCGGGGCCACCGTCGTCAGTGACGTCCGCATCCGGGACATCGCCGCGGGCGGCCAGGGGGCCCCGCTGGCCAGCCTCCTCGACGTCCTCCTTTTCGGCTCCCACCCGTCCCGGGTGACCGGGGCGCTCAACCTGGGCGGAATCGCGAACGTCACCGTGGTGGGGCCGGTCCGCGACCCCGTCGCCTTCGACATCGGCCCCGCCAACGCGCTCATCGACGCTGCTGCAGGCTGGCTCGCGGCCGGCGCCGTCGACCGCGACGAGGACGGTCGCGGCGCCGCTCGCGGGAGCGTCGACGCCGAGCTCCTCGCGTCCCTCCTGCACGACCCGTACTACGCAGCGCCCCCGCCCAAGTCGACCGGGAAGGAGCACTTCCACCTCGGCCACGTGCAGCAGCACCTCGGCGGTCGACGGCTGGCCCCGGACGACCTCCTCGCGACCCTGACCGAGCTCACCGCACGCACGGTGGCCGACGCCCTTGTCCGACACGGGGTGGAGCGGCTCGTCGTCTCGGGCGGGGGCACGCGCAATCCCACCCTGATGGCGGCCCTCAGCCGACACCTCCCGGGAGTGTCGCTGGAGCGTCTTGACTCCCTCGGCGTCGACGAGGCGGCCAAGGAGGCCCTCCTCATGGCCGTGATCGGGTACCTCACCGTTCATGGCTGGGCCGGGACCCTGCCCTCCTGCACCGGTGCGCGCCACCCGACGGTCCTGGGCGCCGTCACCCCCGGCACCCGCCCGCTGCCGCTCACCGGAGGGGGCCGCCCGCCGCGACGGCTGGTGGTCCGCACGCCTCTCCCTGCGGGCGGGGGATGCTAATGGCGCACCCTCTCCTCACCATCCGAGGGCTGCGGGTCGGCGTCGGACGCGGCGTCCCGGTGGAGATCGTCCGCGGGGTCGATCTCGACGTCGACGGCGGTGAGAAGGTCGGCATCGTCGGCGAGAGCGGGTCCGGCAAGACGCTCTCGATGCTGGCCGTCCTCGGCCTCCTGCCCACCCCCGCCCTGCGGGTGCTCGGGGGCAGCGTCCGTCTCGGTGGGGTGGAGCTCCTCGATCTCGACGAGCCGCACCTCCGGCGGGTGCGGGGGGCCCGGATCGCCATGATCTACCAGGACCCGATGAGCTCGCTCAATCCGCTCCTTCGGGTGCGCACCCAGATCGTCGAGACCCTGGTGGCCCATGGCGTCGACCGTCGGCGGGCCCGCGAGCGGACCCGGGAGGTCCTGTCCCAGGTCGGGCTGCGCGACGCCGCCCGGGTCGAGGGCGCGTTCCCCCACGAGCTCTCGGGGGGCATGCTCCAGCGGGTCATGATCGCGATGGCCCTGTCCACCCAGCCCGAGGTCCTCATCGCCGATGAGCCGACCACGGCCCTGGACGTGACCGTGCAGGAGCAGATCCTCAGCCTGGTGGGCGAGCTGCAGGCCCAGAACCGAATGGCCGTCGTCTGGGTGACCCACGACCTCGGGGTGGTGGCCCGGCTGGTCGACCGGGTGGCGGTGATGTACGCCGGCCGCGTGGTCGAGCACGCCTCGACCCCGGACCTCTTCGCGCGCCCCCAGCACCCGTACACGGCCGCCCTGCTCGCCTCGCTCCCGCGCCCGGGGACGGCACATCGGGCCACCCTGCGTCAGATCCCGGGATCCCCCCCCGACCCGGCCCGCCTCGGGTCCGGGTGTCCCTATCTCCCCCGCTGCCCCCAGGGCGACCAGGAGTGCCGGGTAGCGGAGCCGGACCTCCTGGATCGGGGGCCCGGACGAGCGTCCGCCTGCTGGAAGCCTCGGGACCGATGGCAGGGGTAGCGGTCCGGGGCTGGGACCTGGTCAAGACCTATCGCGGCACCGGCGGTCGACCGCCGGTGCGGGCGCTCCGAGGGGTCTCCCTGGAGGTGCCCTCGGGAGGAACCCTGGGCATCGTCGGCGAGAGTGGCTGCGGCAAGTCCACCCTGGCCCGGCTCCTCGTCGGCCTCGAGGCGCCCAGCCGGGGCGGCGCCGAGGTGGATGGGGTGCCGGTCACGACCCGCGCCGGCGACGCCCGCCTCCAGCTGGCCCGGCGGATCCAGCTCGTGTTCCAGGACCCCTTCTCCTCGCTCGACCCGCGTCGCACCGTCGGGCGAACCCTGGCGGAGGTCCTCCAGGTCCATCGCCTCGGGGAGGGGGCGGACGGCCGACGGCAGCGGGTGACGGAGCTCCTCGAGATGGTGGCGTTGGGAACACGGTTCGCGGACCGCTACCCCCATGAGCTCTCCGGCGGCCAGGCCCAGCGGGTGGCGGTCGCCCGGGCCCTGGCGGTCCAGCCCGGGGTCCTGGTCCTCGACGAACCCACCTCCGCCCTGGACGTGTCGGTGCGGGCCGAGCTGCTCAATCTCCTCGTCGGGATGCAGGACCGGCTCGGCCTCGCCTACGTGTTCATCAGTCACGACGTCAGCATGATTCGCCACCTCAGCGACCGGATCCTGGTGATGTACCTGGGCAAGGTGGTGGAGGCCGGCCCCTACGACGCCGTCCTCGACCGGCCTCTCCACCCCTACACCGAGGCGCTGGCCGCCGCGGTGCCGGTGCCGGACCCTGGGGTCGACGCCGAGCGCCGGCGGGGCCGGTCGGTCGGGGCCCCGGTCGACCTTCGCGAGCCCGACCGGGGCTGCCCCTACCAGCCCCGTTGCCCCCTCGCGGAGCCGGTGTGCCGGGAGGTGGATCCGGACCTCGGGGCGCTGCCGGGCGGGCGGGCGGTGGCCTGCCACGTCGCGGTCCGGCAGGCCGGGGCCTCCGGCCCGAGCTGACGGCCGGCGCGGTCAGTCCTGGCCGCCCGCGGCCCCGACCCGGTCCAGGGCACCGACCAGGTCATCCAGGAGGTCCTCGCGGTCCTCGATCCCGACCGCCAGGCGCAGAAGGGAGGGGGGCAGGTGGTCGTCGCCGGGCCAGCGGGCGCGGCGCTCCAGGGTTGACTCCACCCCTCCAAGGCTGGTGGCGTGCGACCAGAGTCGGGTGCCGCGGCAGACCGCCTCCGCGTCGTCGGCGGTGCCGTGCAGCTCCATCGAGATCACTCCCCCGAACCCCGCCGGGAGCTGGCGCTGGGCGCGATCGTGGTCGGGGTGCCCGGGCAGCGCCGGGTGATGCACCCGCACCACCCGGGGATCGGCCTCGAGACGGGTGGCGAGCCACGCGGCGCTGGCCATCTGTCGCGGCACCCGGAGGGCGAGCGTGCGCAGGCCGCGAAGCGCCAGCCACGCCTCCAGCTGTCCCGGAATCGCGCCGTGGTCCGTCCGATAGACCCGCAGCGTCTCGGCCAGCTCCGCCGACCCGGCCACGACGGCGCCGAGGACCAGATCGCTGTGGCCTCCCAGGTACTTGGAGGCGGAGTGCACCACGATGTCCGCGCCGAAGCTAAGCGGCCGGCACCCGATCGGCGTGGCGAAGGTGTTGTCCACCAGGCAGCGGGCGCCGGCGGCGTGGGCTGCAGCGACGACGGCGGCGATGTCGGGAACCCGCAGGAGCGGGTTGGTGAGGGTCTCCAGGCACACCAGCTGCGCGCCGCCGCAGGCCCGGGCCACCGCCTCGGTGTCGGCCGACTGGACCAGCCGCACCCGCAGCCGTCCCGCCGCCTCGAGCTCCCCGAGGAGGCGGCGCAGGCCGGTGTACGAGTCGGCCGGCGCCACCACCGTCCCTCCCAGGGGGACCGTCGCCACCGCCGCGCTGAGGGCCGCCATCCCGGACCCGAAGACCACCGCCCCCGCCCCGCTCTCCAGCTCGGACAGCGCCTCCTCCAGACGCTCCCAGGTGGGGTTGTGGTCGCGTCCGTAGCTGTACGGGGCGGGGTGGTCGTGGGCGTAGATCGAGGTGGTGACGAGGGGCGGGACGATCGCGCCGGTCGCCGGGTCGGGGCTCATCCCGGCATGGACCGCCCGGGTGGCGAGGGCCCAGTCTGCGGCCCGCGCGCCGGCCGCGCCGCCTGGCCCCTCGCCGGCGGTCACGGGACGGCGGCGACCGGCGGCGACGCCTGGTCCGGGGCCCGGTCCAGCCCGGCCGCGGCGCCGCGGGCCACCAGCTGGGCCGCCATCTTGCGCGACGCCTCGTCGATCATCTCGTCCCCCAGCATCACCGCCCCGCGATGGTCGTCCTCGGCGGCGGCGCGGTACGCCTCCAGGATCGCCTGGGCGCGCCGGTAGTCCTCCAGGCGCGGGGTGAACGCGCTGGTGACCGGCTCCAGCTGGCTCGGGTGCAGGGCCCACTTGCCGTCGTAGCCGAGCGCCGCCGCGCGGAGGGCGGACCGGCGCAGCCCCTCCAGGTCGCGGATCGCCGCGAACGGCCCGTCGATCGCCTGCTTGCCGCCGGCGCGCGCCGCCACCACGATCCGGACCAGGGGGTAGTGCCAGAGGTCGCCGGGATAGTCGGCGGACTCGGCCCCGACCGTGAGCTGGGGAAGGCCCATCGAGGCGGCGAAGTCCCCCGGGCCGAAGATCACCGTCTCGACCCGGTCCTGGGCGGCGATCGCATCGACGTTGACGAGCCCGCGGGCGTCCTCGATCTGCGCTTCCAGGCCGATCCGGCGGGCGAGCCCGAGCTCGGCCTCGAGGCCGGTGAGGAGCCGGTCGGCGAAGGCGATGTCGAGGGCGTCCTGCACCTTGGGCAGCATCAGGGTGTCGAGGCGGTCCCCCGCTCCGCGCACCACCTCCTCGATGTCACCCAGGATCAGCGCGGAGCCGATCTGGTTCACGCGGACGCAGCGGAGCGTGCGGCCGAAGTCGTGGCGGCGGAGGGCGGCCACCACCCGCCCTCGGGCGGCGACCTTCTCACTGGGGGCGACGGCGTCCTCGAGGTCGAGGAAGACCTCGTCGGCACCGCTGGCGGCGGCGCGCTCCATCATCCGGGGATTCGACCCGGGGCAGGCAAGGACCGCTCGGCGAAGACGCATCGGCGCGCCGATCATAGCCGGGGCATCCGGGGCGGCCCGGGCGTGCCGGGCCTGCCGGACCTGCCGGACCGCACGATGATCAGGCGGCTGGGGGCTCGGGCAGCCGGCCGCGGACGACGATGCCAGCGGCCCTCGCCTCGACCGCGATCAGGTCGCCCTGGTCGAGCCGGCCGAGGTACTCCGCAGGGGTCCACGCCATCGGGGACAGCCCCGGCGGGGCGGCGAGACCGATGACCAGAGCACGGTCCCATGACCGTCGGGGGAGGCTCTCCGCCACGACCAGCAGGTCGAGGTCGCTCCACAGGTTGAAGTCGCCCCTCGCCACCGACCCCACCACGACCGCGGCCACCGTCCCCAGCGACGGGTCCAGGCCGGCGGCGAAGTCGCGCGCCCGCGCCACCAGCTCCGCCTGCGCAGCCCGGCGCCGTGCGATGACCCGGGCCGCGGCGCC
>DAHUZL010000093.1 GCA_027306655.1 Candidatus Dormiibacterota bacterium | reverse complement strand
CGGCCGCGGCCTCGCCGGCCAGGGTGGGAGGCGACGGGTCCGGCGGGGGGGCCGTCCCCGGCGCCACCACCGCCGCGGGGCGGACCGCCGGCCGCCCGGCGCCCCCGCCTCCGTGCCGGAGTCGGGCGTGCCGGACAGGCGCCAGCCGGGGCCGGGGGCCGGGGGGGTGCCCTGCCGTGTGGAGGTCGCCGAGCGTTCGCCAGCCGAGCTGAGCGGCCCCGAGCTCGACCAGGCGCACCAGGCAGCCGGCGGTGGCCTCGGCATCGGCCAGGGCGTGATGGGGCGGGCGGTGCTGGGTGACCCCCAGACGCTCGCAGAGTCGTTCCAGCCCGATGGTGTCGCGGAGGTCGAAGAGGATCTTGGCCAAGCGGGAGGTGTCGAGGGTCGGGTGGGGGAGGGGATGGCCGAGGGTACGGCCGATCAGGCGGGTGTCGAAGGCGTCGGCGCTGTGCTCGACCAGGACCGCGCCCCGCGCGAAGCGCAGGAAGCGCCGCAGCACCAGGTCGGCCGGAGGCGCCCCCTGGAGCATGTCGCGGGTGATCCCATGCACCCGCCGGGCGTACGAGTTGATGTGGTCGGAGGTGTGGACCAGGGTCTCCAGGGCGTCCGGGGGCGGGGCGCCGTCCCACAGCTCGGCCGGCCCGTCGGCCCCGGGGAGGGTGAACCGCACCGCCCCCAGCTCGACCAGGTGGTGGGGCGTCTGCCCGGTGGTCTCGCAGTCGACCGACACCAGCTGGAGGCGCTCGATCGGAGTGTCGAGGCCGGGAACCATCTGGGCCTCGGCCTCGAGCCCGATGGCGTCGGGGGGCATCGGGCGGTTGAAGCGCGCCGCCGCCTCCGCCGACGCGGGCCCGAGCCGAGGCCGGAAGTCGCTCCCGGGGATGGGAGCGCCCCGCTGCCGCCCGTAGCGGTGGCGTCGCGGGGTAGGGGAGGGGGGATGGACCGGCGCCGGGTGGGACGGCCCCGGGCCCGGAGGACCGTCGTCGATGTAGGCGGTCGCGAGTTCCACAGATCCCCATCCTAAAGGAGTTCCCGGGCCGGCCCCGGCGGCGGACGCGGGGAGGGCCCGCCGTGGGGCCCGCCTATACTCGTCGGTGGTGGCTCACCGGGCTCGTCCAGCGTTGGGGCTGCTGCGAGGTCACAGGTGACGCTGGTCGCGGTCGGGGTCAGCCATCACCTGGCCCCCGTGGCGGTGCGGGAACGTGTCCACCTCGACGGGCCCACCGTCCGGTCCATCCTCCGGCCCCTGGCCCGGCACGCCGGGCTCTGCGGGCTGGTCTGCCTCTCCACCTGCAATCGCACCGAGTTCTACGTCTCCGCCCTCGACGACGAGCGGGCCGGGCTGGCGATCGAGCGCTTCCGCCGGTACCTGGTGCCCGGTCCGGAGGGGCAGCGCCTCGTCCATGCCGCCCGCGGGGGGGATGCGCTGACGCACCTGTTCCGGGTGGCCAGCGGCCTGGACAGCATGGTCCTGGGGGAGTCGCAGATCCTCGCCCAGCTCAAGCGGGCCCACCGCCTCGCCGGCGAGGTCCGCGCCCTCGATGCCACCCTCGACCTGGTGATGCGGCGGGCGGTCACAACCGCCAAGCGGGTGCGCACCGAGACCGGGATCGGCCGGCGCGCCGTCGGGATCGCGCAGGTGGCCGTCGAGGAGGCGGCCCGGCGCCAGGACCTCCGCGGCAGCCGGGTGCTCGTTCTGGGCGCCGGCCAGGTCGGGTCGGGCGCCGCCCGGCTCCTCCAGCGGGCCGGGGCCGGGACCTTCTGGGTGGTGGAGCGCGGCCCCCGCTCGCGCGCGCTCGGCCGCGCGCTGGGGGGGACGGTGGTCGCCCGCGACGCCCTGGGCGCTCTGGCGGGCGCGGTGGACGTCCTCGTCTGCGCCACCAGCCAGTCGGCGGAGGCGGTCGGCGCCGAGGGGGTGGCCGCGCTGCGGGCGCCCGGGGGTCGCCTCCTGGTCCTCGACCTCGCCGTCCCCCGGGACGTCGCTCCCGAGGCGCGGGCGCTGGCAGGCGTGGAGCTGGTCGATCTCGACGACCTGGGAGCGGCGGTCCGCGCCAACCTGGCGGCCCGCGCCCGCTCCCTCCCGGGCGCCGACGCGCTGATCGCCGCCGCCGTCGCCGACGCCCAGGCCGAGCTGGAGGTCCGCCGGGCGGCGCCCGTCATCCGCCGGCTGGTGGCGCGGACCGAGTCCCTGCGCCGGGCCGAGCTCGACCGCACCCTGGGCCGGCTGGAAGGGGTCTCCGAGTCCGAGCGGGCGCAGTGGGAGCGCTGCACCCGGGCGCTCGCCGCCAAGCTGATCCACCCGTCGATCCGCTACCTCCGGGCCCACGCCGCCGACCCCGCCCGCACCGCGTGGGCGAAGGAGGTCCTCGGACTGGACCACGCCGAGCCCGGGTGAGCTCGGCGATCCGGGTCGCCACCCGGGGCAGCGCCCTCGCCCGGCGGCAGGCCGAGCTGGTGGTCGCCCGGCTGCGTCGCCACCGCCCCGGGCTGGAGGTCACGGTGGTGGAGGTCGCGGCCGCGGGCGACCTCCTGCCCGAGACGCCTCCCGCGGACCTGCCCGGCGACGGCTGGTTCTCCTCCGCGCTCGAGCGCAGCCTGGTGGAGGGCATGGCCGACCTCGCGGTCCACAGCGCCAAGGACCTTCCCACCCGCCTCGACGACGCGCTCCGGGTGGTCGCCTACCTTCCCCGCGACGACCCGCGCGATGCCATGGTGACCCGAGACGGCTCACCCTGGCGCGAGCTCCGTGACGGGAGCCGCGTCGCCACCGGGTCGCCCCGCCGGGCGGCCCAGCTGCTGGCGCTCCGACCCGGGCTCCGGGTCGAGCCGATCCGGGGGAACGTGGACACCCGGCTGCGACGGCTGGCCGACGGGGCCGCCGAGGCGCTGATGGTCGCGATGGCGGGGCTGGACCGGCTCGGGCTCGCCGCCCGGGGCCAGCCGCTCGATCCCCACCAGGAGTGCACCCCGGCACCGGCGCAGGGGGTGATCGCGGTCGAGGCGCGGACCGGGTCCGCCGCCGAGGTCCTGGCCGGGGCCTGCGACGATGCGCCGACCCGCGCCTGCGTCGAAGCCGAACGCCTGGTGCTGGCCGCCCTCGGAGGCGGGTGCCGGCTCCCCCTGGGGGTGCTCGCCGAGGCCGACGGCGCCGCCGGGATGGTGCTGTCGGCCTCCTTCCAGTCCCCCTCGGACGGTCCCGGCGCTCGGCCCCGGCGGGTCACCCTGCGCGGCCCGGCCGGCTCGGGACCTCGGCTGGCGGCCGAGCTGGCGGCCCGGCTGGCGGCCCGGCTGCGATGACGCCCCTGGGCGGCCGCCGGGTGCTGGTCACGCGTCCGGGGGCGTCGGCCGCGGCCTTCGCCGCCCGGCTGCGGGAGCTGGGCGCCGACCCGGTCACGGTCCCGGTGATGGGCCGGCGCCGGATCGCCTCGGACGAGGTGATCGCGCGGGGGCTGCGGGACCATGCCGTCCCGGGCGCCGTGATCGTCCTCACCAGCGGCCATGCGGCCGAGCTGGTGGCGGGCGCCGCCCGGCGGGCGGGCCTCGACCTCGCCCACCACCCGGCCACCGTGGCCGCGATCGGTCCCGGCACCGCGGCGGCGCTGGCGCGGTCGGGCCGGCGGGCGGACCTCGTTCCGGAGACCTTCGTCGCCGAGGCGGTGGCGGAGCGGCTGGTGGCCCTCGGCGTGGCCGGCCGTCCCGTGTGGCTTCCCCGCGCCGCTGAGGGGAGACCCGTGCTCCCGGAGCGTCTCCGAGCCGCGGGGGCGCGGGTGACGGAGCTCCCCTGCTATCGGACCGTCGTCGCCCGCCGGATGGAGGCGACCCTCGCCGCCGCGCTGGCGGGACCGCTCGACTGGGTCACCTTCACCAGCGGCAGCACCGTCCGCCATTTCGACCGGCTGCGGCGGGGCCGGCCGCTCCCATCCGGGTGCCGGGTCGCCTGCATCGGCCCGGTGACGGCGCAGGCGGCCCGGGCGGCTGGCCACCCCGCGGCTATAATCGCCGCCGAGCACACCATGACGGGGTTGCTCTGTGCCCTGTGCGCCGCGACCGGTGCCGGGGAGGAGGCGGCGCCGGGCGCCGGAGGAGGACCGCCGTGAGTGTTCCGGTCGAGCGGCCGCGCCGCCTCCGGCGCACCGACGCGCTGCGCCGGCTGGTGCGGGAGACCCGCCTCAGCGTGGACGACCTCGTCCTGCCCCTGTTCGTGGCCGAGGGCATCGACCGGCCCCGACCGGTCGCCGCCATGCCCGGCGTCTCCCAGGAGACGCTCGCCACCTGCGTCGAGCGGGCCGAGGAGGCAGTGGCGCTCGGCCTGCCGGCAGTGATCCTATTCGGGGTGCCGCTGCGCAAGGACGCGGTCGGCAGCGGCGCCTGGCAGCCCGACGGGATCGTCCAGCGAGCCTGCACCGCGATTCGCGAGACGGTGGGTGACCGGCTCCTGCTCATCACCGACACCTGTCTCGACGAGTTCACCGACCACGGCCACTGCGGGGCCCTGGCTGCCGACGGGTCGGTCGACAACGACGCCACCCTGGAGCTGTACCAGCGCACCGCGGTGAGCCAGGCCGAGGCCGGCGCCGATGTCGTCGCCCCGTCGGGGATGATGGACGGCCAGGTGGCGGCGATCCGCGAGGGGTTGGACCGGGCGGGCCGTGCCGAGACCGCGATTCTCGCCTACGCGGCCAAGTTCGCCTCGGCGTTCTACGGGCCCTTCCGCGAGGCGGCGGGCTCCACCCCCCGGTTCGGCGACCGCCGCGGCTACCAGCTCGATGTCGGCAACAGCCGCGAGGCGGTGCGCGAGGTGGAGCTCGACTGTGCCGAGGGCGCCGACCTGGTGATGGTCAAGCCCGCGCTGACCGCGCTCGACATCATCGCCCTGGTCCGCCCGCTGGTGGACCGTCCGCTCGGCGCCTACTGCGTGAGCGGCGAGTACGCGATGCTGCGTGCGGCGGGAGCGGCCGGCCACCTCGACGAGGCGGCGGCGGTCTGGGAGGTGCACCTGGCGATCCGGCGCGCCGGCGCCGACTTCATCTGCACCTACCATGCGCTCGACCTGGCCCGCCGGCTGGCAGGATCGCGGTGACGGCGCCGACCGGGGCGGCGCCTCCCGCCGGTGGCCGCCGCGGGCGCGCGGCGGGGGCGGCCCTGGTGGTGGCGGTGGCGATGGCGGCCACCGGGTACGGCAT
>DAHUZL010000089.1 GCA_027306655.1 Candidatus Dormiibacterota bacterium | reverse complement strand
ATCCCACCGACAAGTCCGAGGAGAGCGAGGGCACCACCGAGCGCGATCACCCAGAAGGTGCGCGACGCGAGGCGCCCCGCTGGCCGTCCATCGTCACCGGCGAGCAACTCACGGTCGCCATCGACCGATGCGCCGGTCACGGAATCCTCCTCCGAGCCGTCGGCATGGCGGAGCCGCTGAGCCGGGCGGAGCCGCTGCGCCGGCATGGTACCGCGTCCCCGCGACGGATGACGCGGTTGGGTTCAATCAGCCGGCGGACACCGGGGCCGCGCGCTCGGCCCCGGTGCGGCGCAGGAGCACCAGGATGGCCAGCACCAGGCCGGCCAGGACGAGGCCGAAGGCGAATCCGGCAAGGCGCAGCCCGACCAGGTCGGCCGCAATCCCCACGCCGATAACGGGCAGCGACAGGCCGACATACAGGATGACGAAGTAGGTCGAGGCGGTCTCGCCCCGGCGGTCGGCCGGCGTCCGGGCATTGATGGCGGAGAGGCCCGCCCCCAGGATGAGGCCCATCGCGCACCCGGCCACGGCCGCGGCCAGGATGATCAGCCAGAGCTGGGCCAGGGCAACCGCCGCCGCGACCATGCCGGCACCGGCGGCCAGCCCGGTGCAGCCCGAGACCAGCGCCAGGCGCGGAGCCACCCGTCTCACGAGGAGCTGCCCCGCCGCCGAGCTCGCGAACAGCACGAACACGAGCAGTCCCGCCAGCACATGGCTCGGGAGCTTCAGCACCACCAGGAGGAAGGTCGGGGCCACCGCTCCGAACAGACCGGAGATCGCGAAGCTGCAGAAGCCGGCGGCGACCGCCGGGGCGAAGGCGCCGCGGACCTCCGGCGGTACGCCGAGACGCTGCGGGCGCACCCGGGCCCGGTGCGCCCGCGTGACCGTCTCGGGCGCAGCCCACACGCTGGCCAGACCGACGAGGAGCAGGATCAGCTCCGCCGCATACGGCACCGTCAGCGGATTGGGGACCAGCTGGGCGAGCACTCCGCTGAGGAGCGGTCCCACCGCCAGGCCGCCGGTGTTGACCGCGATCGCGACCATGCTGGCCTGGGCGCGCCGCCCGTCGCCGGCCAGGTCGACGAGCCAGGCGGAGGCGGCCCCGACCACCATCCCGGCCGCCAGTCCGGTGAGCACCCGCCCCGCGAACAGCGCCGGCAGGTGGGCGGGGAGGAGGAACACCGCCGTGCCCAGACCGGACAGGGTTAATCCGACGAGGAGAGCCGGTCGCCGCCCGACCGCGTCCGAGACCTGGCCAAAGGCGAGCAGCCCGGCGATGACCCCGAGCGCGTAGACGGCGAAGATCACGGTCACGAGCACGCCGGGGAAGCCCAACCGCTGCTGGTAGATGGGATAGAGCGGGGTGGGGACGGTGGTGGCCGCCATCGTCACGGCGAACGCGTAGGCGACGAGCCAGAACCCGACGGTATGGGAGAGGTGTGGTCGCCGCCTGCCCGCCAGCTGCCTCACCTCACAGCGGTGTGGGCGCGCATCGCCCCGGCGTTCCGGTCCCCGGCGCGGCGGCGACCTCCGCCGCCATCATATCGTCGCCCCGGGAGGCACCGCACCGCTCCGGGCCTGCCGCCGGCCGCAGCCGCTGTACCGTTTTCGCCCGCGCGTCGTGTCCATCCCTGGTGCCGCTGGCACCCTGGGGATGATCCGCCTCGGGCGGGTCGGCCGAACGCGAGCGTCCCATCACCTGATGCCTCCCCCGCCCCTGCCCGCCCCGCCGGCCGACTCGATCGACGTCTCGTTCGTCGATCCCCGCGGGCGATGACGCCGCTGGGGTGGTCGAGGCGCTGCGGTGGGTGGCGGGCCAGGCGTGGGGTCGCCGCCGGTTGGAGGCGGTCGTGGTCGAGACCGAGTCATCGGGTCGGATCAGCGCGGAGGTGGGCGCGTTCGCTCGGATGAACCGCGATCTGGCCGTCCGGGCCTGGTCGCTGCGACCGCGGAGATGATCGGCTGTGGCTACCCGGTCGGGCGCATCCCGATCGTGGTCGAGTCCGACCGCCTGCTGGAGCGGATCATGCTGAGGGTGGTGGAGGGCGCTCGCAGGCTCGTCGGCGCCCGCTGCCAGACCCTCTACTGCACGCGCGACGTGTTTCAGCGCGTCGGCGGCTTTGACGAGACCCGGCGGTCGGCCGAGTCGAGCGAGCTGCTCGACTGCCTGGGGCGGGAACGGGTTCGCATCTGCCGACTCGCCCATGGCTGGATTGCCACCCCGCGCCGACGGGCCTCCCGGCCGCGGCCGGCGATCGGGTTGGCGACGGTTGTCACCGGCGCCCGGAGGGCGGAGCGCCGTTCTCCTCAGCGACCGGCGGCGACGGTGGTGCCGGGACCGACGACCTCGATCCAGGTGAGTCCGGTCGCCAGCGGCAGCGGGGGTCCGTCGGCGCAGGTGTAGGTCATCGGTTGGTCGGCCAGCGGGCGACTCCAGGTCCCGCCGAAGTGGCGTCCCTCGATGAACGCCGGGAAGGGACCGGCGCCGCCGAGCTCGTCGTAGATGCTGGGGTTGCCGTTGCTGTCCTCGACGTCGTGGGTGTCGTGCCACTGGTCGGTCAGCACGATGAGGTTCCGCACCGCCGGCGACGCGCCGGTGGCGGTGTCGATCGGGGGGACGGCGTTGTCCCACCGCTCCCAGGTGCGGCGCGTCGGCCGAAAGTGGTAGGTCATGA
>DAHUZL010000087.1 GCA_027306655.1 Candidatus Dormiibacterota bacterium | reverse complement strand
TCCTCGGCGAAGGTGGCGAGCGGCGCCAGCGGCGTGCGCAGGCGATGGGCGAAGCCGTCGGCGAGCCCCCGGCCGGTGACGTCGGTGACGACCCCGTGACCGTCGAGGAGGAGGGTGTTGACGGTGAAGTCCCGGCGCCAGACGTCCTCCGCCAGGGTGCCGGGCCGCACCGTGGGCTTGCGGCTCTCTGGCCGGTACGCCTCGGAGCGGGCCCGCACCACCTCGACCGTCATCGGCCCGGCGCGGGTCCGGCAGGCGAGCTGGGCGGTGCCGAAGCGCTCGAAGGCCACCACCGGCTCGGGACGGCGCCAGTGCCGTCGCAGCCAGGCGGCGGCGGCTTCGGCGTCGACGCCCTCCACCACCACGTCCACATCGGACTCGTGGTCGCGCCCCAGGAGGAGGTCGCGGACATGTCCGCCGACGATGCGAGCGCGGCCGCCGAGCGCCGCCTCCATCGGCAGGAGGGCGTCCCGGAGCGCCGTCGCCGAGGGCTCGGGGGGCGTCTCAGCGCTCCCCGGCGGCGAGCCCCGCCCACACCAGCGCGCCGACCAGCCCCTGGTCCTGGCCCAGCTGCGCCGGTCCCACCCGGCAGCGGGCCAGGATGTCCGGGAAGCTGCCGGCGGCCAGCCCCTGCCCGACCGCGTCCCAGAAGAGGGGCCCGGCCTGGGTCACGCCGCCGCCGAGGGCGATCGCGTCGGGGCCGAGCAGGTTGACCAGTCCGCCGAGGGCGATCCCGAGCTGGCGCGCGGCGGAGACGAGCACGTCGCTGGCGATGGGGTCCCCCTCCGCAGCGGCCGCCGCCACCGCGGGGCCGTCGAGCGGCCCGGACGCTGCCCGGCGCGCGAGCGGACCGCGCCCCGAAGAATCGGTGCCCGGGATCGCCTCCCGCGCCGCCAGCGCGTCCCGCGCCCGGACCGCGATCGCGGCCCCCGAGGCGATCGCCTCCAGGCAGCCGCGATTGCCGCAGTCGCAGCGCGGCCCGGCGGGATCGACCACGACGTGGCCCAGCTCGCCCGCCGTCCCGAACGACCCCCGGTAGAGACGGCCGCCGAGGACCAGTCCCGCCCCGATCCCGGTGCTGGCGGTGACATAGACGAAGTTGGTGGTGCCGGCCCCCGCCCCGCTGCGGAACTCGGCCAGGGCGGCGAGGTTGGCGTCGTTCTCGACCCGGCAGGGGACGCCCAGCGCCGCCGCGACCCGATCCGCGAGCGGCACCTCGTCCCAGCCGGCGAGGTTGGCCGGATGCAGGAGCACCCCTCGGACCGGGTCGAGCGGGCCGGGAGCGCCGATCGCCACCGCTCCGAGCCGGTCGGGGGCGCGCCCGGCCGCCCGGCAGACCCGGCGGACGCCCGAGACGATGGTCGCGATGACGGCCTCGGGCCCCCGCTCCGGAGCGGTCGGGACCCGGTCGGAGGCGAGCAGGGCCCCGGCCAGGTCCGCCACCCCGATCCGGAGCCAGGTGCGGCCGAAGTCGACCCCGCCGACCGCGTCCGCCGCCGCCACGTCCGCGGTCGCGGTCACCCGCCCGGCCGGCCGGCGCGGGTCGGCTCCCGCCGCGGGCTGGGGGCGGCCCCGGGAGCGGGGGCGGGCGGGGTGGGCCCGGGAAGCGGCGTCAGCCCGGCCAGCTCGCGCAGGCGCGCCACGTTGGCCCGGTCGGGCCCCTGTCGCTCCAGGCCTGGGACCTCGAGCAGGAAGGGGAGCCCGTCCAGGCGCGGCTCCCGGCAGATCCGGCGGAGACCATCATCTCCGAGGTGGCCGAGCCCGATGTTCTCGTGACGGTCGACGTTGGAGCCGAGCGGGGCCTTGGAGTCGTTGGCGTGGATGGCGAGGAGGCGCTCCAGCCCGACCGCGTCCTGGAGCTCGTCGAGGGCGGCGGTGAGGCCGGCCCCGGTCCCGATGTCATACCCCGCGGTGAGGGTGTGGGCGGTGTCGAGGCACACCCCGAGGCGGGGATCCCGGACCGCCTCGATCATGCGCCCGATCTGGACGAAGGTGGAGCCGATGTTGTCCCCGGCCCCGGCGCTGTTCTCGATCAAGAGCCGCACGTCGGGGCCGGCCCCCGCCAGCACGTCTCCCATCGCCGCCGCCAGCTGGGGCAGGACGGTGTCGAAGCCCTGGCCGCGATGCGAGCCCGGGTGGAAGATCACCCCCCGCACCCCGAGCCTGGTCGCCAGCTCGAGGTAGTGGCGGAGGGAGCCGATCGATTGGGCGAGGAGCTCGGGTCGCGGCGTCCCCAGGTTGACGAGGTAGACGGCATGGAAGAAGAAGAGGTCGAGCCCGGTCGCGGCCATCCGGTCGCGGAAGGCGGCCACCGCGGCGTCGTCGAGGGCGAGCCGGCGCCAGGTCTGGGGCGCGGTCGGGTGGACCTGGATCGCCTCGGCCCCGATCTCGATCGCCCGGTCGAACGCCGTGAGAAGCCCGCCGGCGGCGGAGACGTGCGCCCCGACCCGGATCGCCACCTCAGCCGGCGGCGGCCAGGGGGGGAGGGGCGTAGATCGCTCCGGCCGGGGGGGCGACCACCCCGCCGCGCCCGGGGTCGGCGAAGTCGAGAACCACGGGATCAGCTCCGCCGACGGTGAGGCGAAGGACCGCGTGCGTCACCGCGTCAACGTACACCACGGCCCGCATCTGGCGGCGCCCGGCCACCAGCCGGTAGGCGGCGACCCGTCCCACCCGGCAGAGGCCGGCGACGGTCGCGTGCTGGAAGTAGCGGCGAAGGGTTAGGCCAAGGCCACGGCCCGTGAAGGGGGCGAGGCTGCTGCGGTACTGGGCCGCGATCCGGGCCGGCTGCAGGACCCAGGTGGTGGCGGGGTTGCGCCGCCCCGGCAGCCGGGTGATCCCGAGCCGGGCGAGCTCCAGCGGCGACCGGACGAAGACCTGGTGGCCGACCATGATCACGTCGCTGCGCATGGTCCCCAGCCGCGGCGCGGTGGCCTCCACCGTGCCCGCAAAGGCGCCGCTCGGCACCACCGTCACCGCGAACTGGACGATCACGGGTCCGGCGGCCGAGCTGCCGACCACCCTGAGGACGGGAGCGCGACGCATCGCGACCGCCGCGGCCCGCACCAGGGTGGCGGCCGTCGGCGAGGGCCGGGCCGCCCCGCACGCCGCCACCGTCAGGCCGAGGACGACGGCCAGCGCCCCCGCCGCCAGGCCCGCGCTGAGCCGACGGGGCCGCCGGGGGAGCGCGGACGGGGCCCGGGGCACGGAGGCGGCCTCCGCCCCGGCCCCGTCCCGAGGTCGGGCTCCGCGTGCGCCGTGCATCGCGTCCGGTGGCGTCCTCCCACGACCAGCGGATGAGGGGGCCAGTCTAACCGCTGCCGATTCGATCCGCTCCCCGGGCAGGCCCGGGCGACTACGCTGGGCGAGTGGACGCCGCCGATCTGGTGCGCGACCTCTACGAGGCCTACCAGGCGCGAGCCTGGGCGCGCGCCGCCGCCCGGCTTCACCCCGGGGCCCTGGTCGAGATGCCCGGCACGGGCGAGCGCCTCGACGGGCGGGAGGAGGTGATCGCCTTCCAGCGCTCGTACCCGGAGCCGTGGGGAGTTCTCACGGTGCTGCGGGTGCTCGTGGACCGCGAGGGCGCTGCCGCCGAGGCGGGAATCGTGGACCCCGGCGGGCAGCGGCATGCGATGGCCGCCTTCTGGCGCACCCGGGACGGGCTGCTGCACCACGGCGTCGAATACTGGGTCACCGTCGGAGGCGACTCCCCGCCTGCGAGCCGTGCGGATTCGGCGGCGACGCGGGCGGCCCGGGCGAGGTGGGAGCGAACCGCGAGCGGCGACTGACCTGGGCCCGCCCCCGCGCCTGGGTGGGGGCCCACGCGACCCGCCCAGGTAGGATGGGGCGCCCGTGCGTCTCTCCGTCCTCTTCCCCCGAAGCCTGCGCAGCGCCCCCGCCGAGACCGACGTCGCCGGCCACCAGCTGCTCCTCCGTGCCGGCTACGTGCGCCAGCTCACCGCCGGCATCTTCAGCGCCCTGCCGCTGGGGGCCCGCGCCCTCCACCGGATCGAGGCAATCGTGCGGGAGGAGATGGACGCCATCGGCGGCCAGGAGGTTCTCCTCCCGGTGGTCCACCCCGCCGAGCTCTGGCAGCAGAGCGGCCGCTGGCAGGCGATCGGGGAGGAGCTGGTGCGCTTCCGCGATCGGGGCGGGCGCGACATGGTGCTGGCGATGACCCACGAGGAGGTGATCACCGACCTCGCCCGCCGCGAGATCACCAGCTACCGTCAGCTCCCCCTCTGCCTGTATCAGATCCAGACCAAGTTCCGCGACGAGCCCCGCCCGCGGGCCGGCCTGCTCCGCGCCCGGGAGTTCGCCATGAAGGACGCGTACACCCTGGACCTGGACCTGGCCGGCCTCCGGGTCCAGTACGCCCGCCACTACACCGCCTACCACCGCATCTTCAGCCGCTGCGGGCTCACCGACCTGCTCGCGGTCGAGTCCGACGCCGGCATGATGGGCGGCACCGTCGCCCACGAATTCATGGTCCCGAGCCCGATCGGAGAGGATGTGCTGGTGGTCTGCGACCACTGCGGGCTGGCGGCCAACCGCCAGGTGGCCCGCTTCGTCAAGCCGGCCCCGGCGGCCGAGGCGCCGGCCCCGCTGGAGCGGGTCGCGACCCCGGGCGCGGCGACCATCGAGGACCTCACCCGCCTCCTCGGCATCGGGCCGGAGCGCACCGCCAAGGTCGTGTTCTTCAGCGCCGACCTGGGCCCGGGCGCCGAGCCGGCCGCCTCCGCCGCGGGGGCGGCGACCTCCCCCGGGACGGCGCGCCCCGCCGCTCGGGAGGTCCTGGTGATGGCCCTGGTCCGGGGTGACATGGAGGTCGAGGAGACCAAGCTCACCAACCTGGTCGGCGCGCGCTGGCTCCGCCCGGCGGACTCCGAGCGGATCCGTGCCGCCGGGGCGGAGCCCGGGTACGCGTCGCCGGTGGGGCTCCGGCCGGGGGCGGTGATGGTGGTGGCCGACGACCTGGTGGCGGCCAGCCCCAACCTGGTCGCGGGAGCGAATCGCGAGGGGATCCACCTCCGCAACGTCAACTGCGGGCGGGACTTCGAGCCCGACCGGGTGGGCGACATCGCCGCCGCCGCCGCGGGGGCGCCCTGCCCTCGGTGCGGCGCCGCGCTCGCGCTCCGCCGGGGGGTCGAGGTCGGCAACATCTTCCAGCTCGGCACCCGCTACAGCGAGCCGATGGGGGCCACCTACAGCGACGCGGAGGGGGTCCTCCACCCGGTGGTGATGGGCTCGTACGGGATCGGGATCGGCCGCATCCTCGCCTGCGTCGCCGAGGCCCACCGCGACGACCGGGGCCTCCGGCTCCCCCTCGCGGTGGCCCCGTTCGCGGTTCACCTGGTCCGTCTGGGCGGCTCCTCGGCGGAGGTGGACGGGGCCGCCGACCGCCTCGTGGCCGAGCTCGCCGACGCCGGGGTCGACGTCCTCGACGACGACCGCGACGTGGCCCCGGGGGTGAAGTTCGCCGACGCCGACCTGCTCGGGATGCCGCTGCGGGCGACGGTCAGCCCGCGCTCGCTGGCCGGCGGCGGCGTGGAGCTGCGGCGGCGCGACGCCGACGACTCCCAGGTGGTGGCACTGGGGGGCGCGGCGGCCTCGGTCCAGGGACGCCTCGACGAGCTCCGGGCGGAGGCGGCGCGCCTGGTCGTGAGCCCCGGGTACCCGGCGCCGGGCCCGGGCTGAGCGCGGTCCGGGGCCGACCCCGGGCTCGGTCGCCGGCTCACCCGCGCCAGACCAGCGCCAGCGCCAGGTAGGCGGCGTAGAGCGCAGCGCCGCCGGCCGCGACCGCGCGCGCCTCCAGGCCACGGCCCCGGCGCAGGCAGGCCAGCATCAGGACCGCGCCGGCGGCGGCGGCCGCCGCCCCCAGCAGGGCCGGGCGCCCCAGCTGCCAGGGCGTGAACCCGAGGCCGATCACGGCCGGGAGGGTGGACTGCAGCACCATCGCGCCCGCGATGTTGCCGAGCGCCAGGCCGTCGCGTCCCCCCCGGACCCAGACCACCCCGGCCAGGGTCTCCGGGAGCTCGGTCGCGATCGGCACCAGGATCAGGGACAGGACCAGGGCGGGGAGGACCAGGGCCGCGGCGAGGCCGTGCAGGGCGGTGACGAAGAGCTCCCCGCTGCCGACCAGCAGACCGGCGCCGGCGGCCAGCTGGAGGGCCAGGGGCAGCCAGCCGGGCTGACCCGAGCCGCCCGCGGCGGGGGGGCGCCCCCGCCGCAGGCGGAGGAGGTGGAGTGGGTCCGGCACCGTCTCCGAGCGGTCCCGCGGCGCCCGGAGGATGCGCGCCACGTAGCCGCCATAGAGGAGGACCAGCACCACCGCCACCGCGATGTGCGCGGGCCGGGGCAGGGCGGTGCTGCCGATGAGCAGCGCGAAGCTGACCAGGAAGGTGGCGAGGTCGCGGCGGAGATGGCCCGCGTCCACCTGCAGCCAGGTGCGCCGGGCGGCCAGCGCCGCCAGCGCGGTGATGGCCGCTCCCAGGGTGGCGAGCAGGAGCGGCGCCCCGATGATCGCCCCCACCGCGATCCCGTCCGCGCCGGGGCGGCCCCCGACCAGGGCGACGACCGGGACGATGCTCTCGGGGAGGGTGGTCCCCGCCGCGGCGAGGAGGCTGCCGGTGGCGCCGTCGCTGAGCCGGAGCCGTTGGCCCGCCCACTCGATCGCGTTGGTGAAGAGCTCCGCCGCAGCCACCATGAGGAGGAGGCTCGCGCCGAGCAAACCGAGGTCGGCCCCCACCTAGTGGACCCCGGCGTCAGTTCGTGACCCAGGCGGAGGGGTCGCCGAAGGCACTGGCATAGCCCCCGAAGCGGAGTCGGCAGAGCGGCCACACCTCCCCGGTCAGGAGCACCGCATCGACGCAGGCCAGCGGCCCGCGGCAGCAGACGTGGACCTGGGCCAGCTGCGACCAGCGTGCCCGCTGCCAGTCGCCCGGCCGCAGCTCCAACGACCCTTTGGTGCTATCCGGGATCCGCAGGGGAAAACCTCCGAGATGCCTGCCCGTTGGAACCGGACGAGTATCCACGCTCCCGAGGCCGTCGTGCATGCGTCCTCCATGGGGCGGACCTCACACCGCACCGCTGCGACGGCGGGAAGCGCCGCACCGACCCCGACGTCGACGTCACGATACGGCCGATCATCGAGCTGCACCTCCAGCCGCCGACCAGCGGGCCCGTGTGGTCGATCGATGAAAGGACCAGCATCCAAGCCCTGGCGCGTCGGTTCCCGGAGGTGCCGATGGGGCGGCCCGGCGAGCTCATCACGCGCGAGGCGGCGTACGTCCGCCACCGCACCCGCTGCCTCGTCGCTGGCCTCGAGGGCCGCACGGGCCAGGTCCTCATCCTGGTCACGCCCCGGCGGCCCGCCACCGTCTTCACCGCCTTCCTCGACCGTCTCGATGCGCAGGTCCCCGGCTCACCCGCGACGACCGCGTGGCGACGCGGCCTCGGCCCGCGCCTCGACGCGAGTCGCGCCCCGGCCTCCATTGGACGCGGCGGCCGGCCCCGGCGCCGGGCTGGGACAATCAGGCATGTGATGCGGATCACCGACTCTGAGCGGCCACCATGCGGGTAGCGGTGCTGGTCAAGCAGGTGCCCGTCGTGGAGACCCTCGCGCTCGGTCCCGACGGCCGCCTCCAGCGCGAGGGGCTGGAGCTGGAGATGAACGCCTATTGCCGCCGAGCGGTGGCGCGGGGCGTGGGTCTGGCGCAGGAGCACGGCGGGTCGTGCACCGTGCTCACCATGGGCCCGCCCGCCGCGATCGAGGTCCTCCGAGAGGCGGTGGCCTGGGGAGCCGACGACGGCGTGCTGATCACCGACCCGGCCCTGGCCGGCAGCGACACCCTCGCCACGGCGCGGGCGCTGGCCGCCGCCATTCGCCGGACCGGGCCCTACGACCTCATCCTGACCGGACGCAATTCGGTCGACGCCGATACCGGTCAGGTGGGGCCGGCAGTGGCCGAGCTCCTGGAACTGCCGTTCCTGGGCGGGGTGCGCACCCTGGAGCTGGACCGGGGCACCCTGCGCGCGCGACTCGAGCACGATGACAGCTGGTCGCAGGTGGAGGTGCAGCCCCCGGTGCTGATCTCGTGCGCAGAGCGGCTCTGCGCGCCGTGCAAGGTGCCCGCCGATCGTCGTGACGCCGTCCCATCCGACCGCCTGCGCTCGCTCACCGCCGCCGACCTGGGCCGCGGGCCGTGGGGGACCGCCGGCAGCCCGACCGTGGTCGGTGCGATCCGCCCGATCGAGGTGCCCCGGGCTCGGCGGCAGCTGGCCGGGCCGGTCCCCGAGCAGGTTCGGCAGGCGGTGCGCCTGCTTGAGGCGTGGGGCTCGCTGGGACCGAGCGGGGCAGCGGGTTCACCGGCGACCGGACCCGACTCCCCCGTCGGCCCGTCCGCGGCCGGGAGCCGGGGACGGCCCGACGGGAGCCTCGGATCGGGCGCGCCCGCATCCCCCAGGGGATCCGATCGCGCCCTGCCGACGCTGATCGCGGTGCTGGTCGAGCCGGGACGGCCCCAGCTCGCCCGCGAGCTGCTCGGTGGCGCGGCCGCCCTGGCCGCAGCGGTCGGCGCTGGCCGGATCGCCACGGTGGGGCCGGCGGCCGCCGATGCCCAGCTGGCGGCGACCTACGGCGCCGACGAGTCGGTCCTCCTGGCGGGTGCCGCCGACGGTGCGGACGTGGCGCGGGGCCTCGCCGACTGGTGCCTCGCCCGCGCGCCCTGGGCGGTGATCGCCCCCGCCACCATGTGGGGCCGCGAGGTCGCGGCCCGCGCCGCTGCGCGCCTGGGCGCGGGCCTCACCGGGGATGCGGTCGAGCTGGAGGTCGCTGGCGGCCGCCTCGTCGCCTGGAAGCCTGCCTTCGGCGGCCGCCTGGTCGCCGCCATCACGGCCACCTCCCCGATTCAGATGGTGACCGTGCGCCCCGGCACGCTGGTCCGGGCGGCCCCCCGCCCCGGTCGCCCCCGCCGCCACGAGATCCGGATCCAGCCCGCTGGGCGCGTGCGGCAGCTCGACCAGGGCCGCGACGACGACCTCGACGTCCTGGCGACCGCGGCCGTGGTGGTCGGGGTCGGAGGCGCGGTGCCGCCCGAGGAGCACCGGAAGCTGCAGCCGCTGCTGGACGTGCTCGGCGCCGAGCTGGCGGGCACGCGACGGGTGACCGACCGCGGATGGCTGCCCCGCTCGCGCCAGATCGGCCTCACCGGCCGCAGCATCCGCCCCCGGCTCTATGTGGCCGTCGGGATCGCCGGGAAGTTCAACCACATGGTCGGGGTCCGAGCCGCCGGCCGCGTCCTCGCCATCAACTGCGATCCGGCGGCACCGGTCTTCGAGGCCGCCGACGTCGGCATCGTCGGCGACTGGCAGGAGGTCGTGCCGCTTCTCGCCGCCCGCCTCGATCCGGCAGGCGCGATCCCCGCCTGAGCCCCATCGGCCGGCCCCGGGGGGTCGGAGCGCGGGCGCCGGACACCCCGACGGTCTCGCCCGGCGTGGATCGCCGCCGACCGGCCGCAGGGGGCCGGTGGGCACGGGCGGGGGAATGGGCGACGGTGCGGACGGGACGGCGGGCTCGGGGCGGGTTCACCCGTGGCCGGCAGCCCGGGGCGGGGCCCCGGCCACCTCGCGGTCGGAGGCGGGAGGCGGAGGCCGCGCCGGGTCGAGGGGCGCCCCGAGGCCCGGGTCACCGGCCGGGGCCGGACGGGCTCGGGGGAGTCTGAGCCGGACCACCGCCCCGCCCCCGGGGCGGTTGGCCGCCTCCGCGCGCCCCAGGTGGGCCTCGGCGATGGTCCGGACGATCGACAGCCCGAGCCCGCTGCCGACCTCGCGACGGCCAGCGACCGGCTCGCCCCGCTGAAACCGCTCGAAGGCCCGGGGCAGGAGGTCCGGGGGGAAGCCGGGCCCGCGATCGCAGACCTCGATCACCGCCTCGGCGCCCTCGCTGCGCACCAGGAGCTCGATGGAGGTGCCGCGGGGGGCGTGGC
>DAHUZL010000076.1 GCA_027306655.1 Candidatus Dormiibacterota bacterium | reverse complement strand
CATCGGCGAGGTGGGTGCCCACCGTGAAGTCGGGGAAGACCCGTTCCGCGGCGAGATCGCGCGCGACCGCTCGTCCCCGAGGACCATGGAAGGTGGCGAGGACCTCCAGGGGGACCCCGAGTCCCCGCACAAGTTCGAGCGCCCGGGGCAGCGCGATCGGATCCCCTCCCCCCTCGACACCGCTCGGTCCCAGCCGGAGCGCACCGCGGGCGCGGCCGGTTGCCTCCGCGACCGCGTCGAGTGTCTGGTCGCGCAGCCGGGTCGCCGCCAGGTGCGCGGCGTTACCGGACATGTAGAGCTGGCGGGTGGCAGTCGAGGTCCCCGCCAGCGGGGTCCGGGCTGAGTCGCCGAAGTGGACGTGGACGCGTGCCGGGTCGACCCCCAGGACCTCGGCCGCGATCTGGCCCAGGGACGCAGCTTGGCCGCCGCCGATGTCGGGCACTCCGCAGCGGACGGTCACGCTACCGTCGAACTGGAAGCCGATCCAGGCCGCCGCCGTGTCCTGCAGCCAAACCAATCGGCCGTAGGGCTGGAGGTTGGAGGCGATCCCCCGTCCGACCCGGCATTGGGGCCGGGACGGCTCCGGGCGCGGACCGGCGGCCCGCAGCACCTCGTCGATCGTCTCCCCCAGCCAGATCGGGGTCACGATCTGCTGGCCGACGGGAAGCCGGTCGCCCTCCCGGATCGCGTTGCGCCGCCGGATTTCGTCGGGGGCCAGGTCCAGCCGCCGGGCCAGCTCGTCGATCTGGGCTTCGCAGCCGAACACGACCTGCATCGCGCCGAACCCTCGCATCGCGGAGCAAGGTGGATGGTTGGTGTACACCGCCCGGGCCCTGACTCGAACGTTGGGGCATCGGTAGGGACCGGCGGCGGTGACGCTGGAGTAGAGGAGAACGAGCGCGCCGAGGTAGGCTTCGGCGCCGGTGTCGGCCAGGATCTCGATGTCCTGCGCCACCAGAGTTCCATCGTTTTCGGCGCCGGTGCGATAGCGGAGCCGCATCGGGTGGCGCTTGGGCCTGGCCAGGAGAGACTCCTGGCGGGTCCAGACCATGCGGACCGGCCGCCCGGTGCGGAGGACGGCGAGCGCCAGGTAGGGCTCGACCGTCATGTCCTCCTTGCCGCCGAAGCCGCCTCCGACGTACGGGGCGATGACCCGGATCCGGGCCTGCGGGACTCCCAGGATGCCAGCGATGTCGCGGAAGTGCTCGACCACCTGGGTGGAGGCGCGGATGGTGATCACGCCGTCGTCGTCCAGCCAGGCCACCCCGGCCTCGGGTTCGAGGTACGCGTGATCCACGAACTGCGTCCGGTACCGGCCCTCGACGACGATCGGGGCACGCTCGAGGGCGGTGGCTGCATCGCCGGCGTCGATATGCCACTCGGCCAGCAGGTTGCCATCCTCGTGGACACGGGGCGCCTCCTGGCCGAGGGCTTCCTCGGGGTCGAAGACCCCAGGGAGCTCCTCGTACTCCACGTCGACCAGGGCCTCGGCCTCCGCGAGCACGTCCTCGGACTCGGCCACCACCAGGGCCACCGGCTGGCCGTGGTAGCGGATGCGATCAGTGGCCAGGACCTGGCTGCGAGCCTTGAGGGCGCGCACCTCCGTCTGCTGCCCGGGAACGTCCACCCAGACCTCGTTGTGAGGGACGTCCTCGCCGAGCAGCACGGCCACCACCCCGGCCAGGGACCGGGCGCGGGCGGTGTCCCGTCGCAC
>DAHUZL010000071.1 GCA_027306655.1 Candidatus Dormiibacterota bacterium | reverse complement strand
AGTAGGAGGCCGCGGTGCCGTAGATGACGCTCTGCACCGCCTGGGCCACCGCCTGGTCGGCGGGGACGCTCCACTGATCGCCGTCGATCAGCATCCCCGGGTCGGCGCTGGTCACCACCCGGGCGCGGGCCGTCCACTGGCTGAGGTCGGAGGCGTCGTAGAGGCGGACCAGGTCGGTCATGCCCTGGAACTGGGGAGAGGCCGCGCTGGTGTCGACCATCGCCCCCGGCGCGACCGCCTTGGCCGCACGGTAGAGGTCGCCGAGGTACTGCCAGAGGCCGAGGACGCCCAGGTTGTCCGCCCCGAGGGCGCTGGCCTGGGCCGGGTCCGGCATCTGCCCGGCCCAATCCACCTTGAGCCCGTCGGCGCCCAGGTCCTGGGGGCCGTGGCCGAGGAGGAACTGCATCTGCTGGCTCAGCTCGTCCGCGAACACGGTCGTGGCCGGGACCGTGGTCATCACCTGGGTGGGACCGAGCACCAGCGGGCCGCGCCACAGCGGGTACCAGAGCACGACCCGCAGCCCGGCCCGATGGAGGCCGGCGATCAGGGCCTGCAGCCCCGGGGTCCCGCCGAAGCGCCCGCTCGGCGTCACCTGCCCGGGGCCGGCCTGCCAGTCGGCGTCGATCACCACCGTGAAGTGGTCGAGCCCGTAGGCGGCGCGCCAGCTGCGGACGAAGGCCTGGACCCAGGCGGTCGTGTAGGCGGGGCTGGTGCGGATGGCGCGGTCCACCACCTGCTGACCCCAGGTGTCGACCAATGGCCAGTGCCACCAGGCGGGTTGCGAACCCGGCGGCGCCGCGGGCTGCAGACCGGTGGCGGCGCTGACGGCCAGGCCGTAGCGGGTGAGCCCCTGCCACGGATTGGCGGCGACCGTCACCACGAACGTTGCCAGGGTGCAGAGCGGGCCCACGGACCCGGACGCCAGGGCGAGGGTGGGCGCCTGCTCGGGGCAGCCGGCCGCCTGGGGCATGTTCAGCATCACGGACCCGTTGGGGATGAGGTCCATCGTGGTGGCGTCGGGAAGGGTGACCAGCCCGGTGCCGAGCCATCCCCCGGGTAGCTGCACCTGGAGATCGAGCGGGGGCGGAGCCAGCGGCGACGGTGCCGCCGCGTCCAGGCCCGGGAGGCCGGGGGCCGGCGCCATGTCCCCGACCGGAGCGAAGGCGGAGTAGGAGCTGGGGAGCGTGATCCCCCCGCCGTCGCCGTCGGTGAAGAAGGCCATCGGCGCCACCGAGGTCGGGTCGAGCAGCCCGTCGAAGGTGAGGAACAGCCCCTGCGGCGCGATGGTGACCGTGGTCGCCGCCACGGTCGTCCCCGCCCCGTTCTGGAGGACGTAGCGGAGGACCCGGGGCGCCAGGCGGTCCATGGTGACCACCCCGGCGGCGCCCCAGTCCGGTCCCCACGGACCGGCGAAGACCGGGAGGCGGGTGAGGGGGGCGCCGGCAGGTGTCGTGAGGATGAGCGCCCCCGTTCCGGGCGGCGCGGTGACCGTGTAGGTCGGCATCCGCCACGTGCCCGGTGGCGGCGCCGCCTCGGCCCGCGGCAGCGGGCCCAGCGCGGTGGCCAGGACCGCGAGCAGCGCCGTCAGGCCGGGGCGCCATGCGTCCACCCCCCCGAGTGTAGGCGGGGGGCGCCA
>DAHUZL010000066.1 GCA_027306655.1 Candidatus Dormiibacterota bacterium | reverse complement strand
TGCACGAGCTGGGCGCGATCAGCATCGTCAACAGCGACTCGCAGGGGATGGGCCGGATCGGCGAGACGGTGCGGCGGACGTGGCAGCTCGCGGACGCGATGAAGCGCTGGCGCACCACCGACGCCGGCCGGGGCTGGCCCGCGGCACCGGCCTGTCGCCGCCCCCCCATTGCCGGGACGGCGGTCTCCGAGCCGGCGGCGGGCGAGCCGGACGACAACGAGCGGGTGCTCCGGTACCTCGCCAAGGTCACGGTGGAACCCGCCCTGGTCCACGGGATCGCGGACCAGGTCGGCGCCCTCTCCCCCGGCCGGCTCGCCGACGTCGTCCTCTGGCGGCCGTCCCACTTCGGGGTGCGTCCCGAGCTGGTCCTCAAGGCGGGGGTGGTCGCCTGGGCCCCCCAGGGGAGCGGCAACGCCGCGGTCGAGGGCGCCGAGCCGACCCGGTACGGGCCCGGCTGGGCCGCCCTCGGGCGGGCGGCGGCCCCGCTCGCGGTGACGTTCGTCAGCCGGGCGGCGCTGGAGGGGGGGATCCAGGCTCGCCTCCAGAGTCGGCGCCGGTTCCTCGCGGTGCGGGGGACCCGCGGGATCCGCCGTTCCGACCTCGTCGCCAACACCGCCGTGCTCGACGTGGCGACCGACCCCGGTGACGGGACGGTCCGCCTCGGCGGCCGCGTCCTGGAGTGCGCGCCGGTCGCGGAGGTCCCGCTCAGCCGGCGCTACCTGCTCGGATGACGGGGTCGCTCGCGGCCGGCTCCGCCGACATCGAGCCGACAGTCATGGGGGCCGTCCGATTTGATAGCATCCGGGCGTGTCCCCGGCGGACTATCTGCCGTCGATCGTCCTGATCCTGATCGTGCTGCGGCAGGTCCAGCCGCGGCGTCTGGCGTGGTGGATGGTGTGGCTGCCCTTGCTGGTCGTGGGCGTGATCGCGGCCCTGCTGCTGCACAGGATCCCGACCTCCGGCAATGACTTGGCCCTGATCGTGGTGTGCTCAGTGACCGGGCTTGCGCTGGGCGTCCTCTGCGCCGTGTTCACCCACGTTTACCCCGGACCGGGGGGGAACCCCTACGCGCGCGTCGGGCTCTGGGCCGCCATCGTCTGGATCGTCGGGGTCGGGGCGAGACTGGCCTTCGCAGCCTACGCCGAAGATGGTGGGGGCCAGAACGTGTACCGGTTCACCGTAGCGCACGGCCTCACCATCGCGGCCTGGGGCCCGGCCCTGATCCTGATGGCACTGCTGGAGGTGGTCGGCCGGAGCGGCGGGTTGGCCTGGAGGGGTTATGGCCAGCGCGTGCTGGGGCTCGGCAGGACAGTGAGCCCGGTAGAATAGGAGGCTGGCCCCACCCGGGGCGCGGCGCCGGGCCAGGCCCACCTCGGAGGAGTCGGCATGTACTTCCTCATCCGCAGACTGATCCGCCTTCTGCTCCGCCGTCGCGGGCGACGGTAGGGGCGTCGGCAAGCGATCCGGCGGGCTCGGCTCTGGGAGCCCCGCAGCGGCGGGCGTGGCCGCCAGTTCTGCGTTTCCACGTGTGAGTGCGCGCGCTGTGGTGGACCCGACGTGTCTCGCCATACAGGATTGGCAGTGCGACGGGGCGACCGACTTCGGCGACAGGGTGGTCCGCCTCGGCGGCCGTGTCCTGGAGTGCGCGCCGGTCGCGGAGGTCCCGCTCCGCCGGCCCTACCTGCTCGGGCAACTCGCGCGCGGCTGGGTCAGGTCCATCGCGCCAGGGCCGCCCGGGCGTGGTCCTCGAAGCGTCGGAGGTCGATGGGCTCGATGTCGCCGGGGCCGTCCCCGTCGAGCAGCAGGTCGAGGAGGCTGACGAGGTCCCAGTACGGCTGCTCGCCGAGCGCCCGCCCGGTCGCCGCGGCGTAGGCGGTGAGGAATCGGTCGGCGACCCCCTCGCCGTGGTCCGCGACCAGGTTCCAGCGCATGTGTCCCAGGTCGAGGCCGGGCGGCCCCCAGGCGGCCTGGGTCCAGTCCACCACTCCCGTGAGCCGGCGGCGGGACCAGAGGGTGTTGTCCGGGTGGTAGTCGCGATGGATCATCGTCATCGCCGTGGGCGGGGGTGGAGCCTGCACGGCCGCGATCGCCCGAGCCCAGACCGGCGTGGCCTGCATCCACGGGGGGGCGGTCGCGTGCACGCGGTCGAAGTAGAGGCGATAGGGGGCCAGCCCACCCTCGGCACGGTCGCCGATGTCGTGGATCTGGGCGAGGACTTCGGCGAGCTGGCGGCAGGAGTCGTCGTCGGCGATGTCAGCTGCCACGGGTGCATGGCCGGGGAGCCGGGTGAGGAGGATGGCCGGCACGCCGCAGCGCTCGCCGTCGGGGTCAGCCGCGACCACCTCCGGTGCCGGGACGGGCGTTGAGCGGAGGAGGTGGAGTACGCGCACCTCGCGCTCGACGGTGTAGTCCGGGTCATCCGCGTCCCAGCCCGGCCGCGCCCAGCGCCGGAGCACGAGCTGGTGGATGGCGCCGCCGGGGTCCACGACGAGGAGGGCGTGATTGACGTGCCAGCCGCCCCGACGGAGCCGCCGGACCGACGCGACCCGGCTGCCGGGACCGGTGACGTCCGCCACCCATCGGGCGCTCTGCTCCGGCAGCAGGGCCCCGGGCCGGCTCACGGGGCCAGCCGCTCGACGCGCCAGCCGCCGTCGGCGTCGCGGGTGAAGCGGAGGCGGTCGTGGAGCCGATCGCGCCGTCCCTGCCAGAACTCGAGCCGGTCGGGTCGGAGCCGGTAGCCGCCCCAGTCGCGCGGCAGCGGCACGGTGTCGGGATGACGGGCGGCATAGGCCCGG
>DAHUZL010000065.1 GCA_027306655.1 Candidatus Dormiibacterota bacterium | reverse complement strand
ACCAGGATGCGGCGCAGGTCGGCCTCGGTGAGCGCCTTCAGCTCGACCCGGATCGGGAACCGCCCCTGGAACTCGGGGATGAGGTCGGAGGGCTTGGTCATGGTGAAGGCGCCGGCGGCGATGAACAGGATGTGCTCGGTGCGGACGGTGCCGTAGCGGGTGGTGACCGCCGAGCCCTCGATGACGGGCAGGAGGTCGCGCTGCACGCCCTGGCCGCTGACGTCGGGGCCGTGCCCCTCGGTGTAGCGGCCGGCGATCTTGTCCACCTCGTCGATGAAGACGATCCCCTTCTCCTCCACCTGCCGGATCGCGTCGTCGTAGACACTGTCGATGTCGACCAGCCGGTCGGTCTCCTCCTGGGTGAGCACGTGGCGTGCGTCGGCGACGCTCATCCGCTTGAGGCGCTTGCGGGGCGGCGCCATCTGGCTGAAGAAGTCCGCCAGCGACCAGCCGATCTCCTCGTAGCCGGTGCCCGAGAAGGCCTCCATCGGAGGGGTGTAGCTCTCCTCCACCTCGATCTCCACCAGCCGGTCCTCCAGCTGGCGCGCGGCCAGCTTGCGGGCCAGCACCCGGCGCCGCGTGCGCAGACGGCGGGTGAGCTGGTGGTTCTCCATCCGAGCCGCGGGCGCGGCGCCGCCCTCCCCGCCGGCCGGTCCCGCCCGCTCCGGAGCCCGGGCCAGGACCGGCGCCGCCCCGGCGTCCTCCGCGGCGCCGGCCGGGGCCGACCTCTCGGCGCCCGGGGACGCCTCACTCGCGGAAAGGGGAGGCGGACCGCTCGCGTCGGCCTCCAGCAGCCGATCCACGATCCGGGCCTCGGCCCGGCGCTTGGCCTCCTCCTCGACCTCGCCGACGCGCCGGCCCTGGACGTCCGAGATCGTCTGCTCCAGGAGGTCGCGCACGATCGACTCGACGTCGCGGCCGACGTAGCCGACCTCGGTGAACTTGGTGGCCTCGACCTTGATGAAGGGGGCGCCAGCGATCTGGGCCAGGCGGCGCGCGACCTCGGTCTTGCCGACCCCGGTGGGGCCGATCATGAGGATGTTGGTGGGGAGGATGTCGTCGCGCTCCTCCGCGGGCACCTGCATCCGCCGGTGCCGGTTGCGGAGCGCGATCGCCACCGCCCGCTTGCCCGCCGCCTGCCCGACGATGTAGCGGTCGAGCTCGGCGACGATCTCAGCCGGCCTCAGCTCGGGGCCCATGCTCCGCCTCCTCGCTCCGGGAGCCCCCGACGGGCTCCTCCGCGGCCTCGGGCGCCGCGACGCGATCGGGCCCCCCGGCGAGGCCCGCCATGGCCGGGTCCGCCAGCGCCGCCGGCGGCTTCAGGGTGTGGACCGTGATGGCGTCGTTGGTGTAGATGCAGAGCGAGGCGGCGATCTCCAAGCCCCGCCGGGCGATCGCCGAGGCATCCAGGTCGGTGTGGCGCAGCAGCGCCCGGGCGGCCGCGTGGGCGAAGGGGCCGCCGCTACCGATGGCGCAGATGTCGTCGTCCGGCTCGATGATGTCGCCCTCGCCGGTGAGCAGCAGCATCTGGTCGTGGTCGGCCACCACCAACATCGCCTCCAGATGGCGCAGATAGCGGTCGGTGCGCCACTCCTTGCCCAGCTCCACCGCCGCCCGCAGGAGGTTGCCCTGGTGCTGGTCCAGGTGGCGCTCGAACTTGTCGAAGAGCGCGAAGGCATCCGCCACTGCCCCGGCGAAGCCCACCAGCACCCGCTCGTGGTAGAGGTAGCGCACCTTGCTGGCGTGGTGCTTCATCACCACGTCGCCGACGGTCACCTGCCCGTCGCCGGCGAGGGCCACCTCAGTGCCGCGCTTGACCGCCAGGATCGTGGTGGCCCGGGGGCGGGTCCCGCTCTTCGGACTCACGTGGTCGAGATTCTACCCGGGGCGCCCGGCGGCGAACCGCTGCCGGGAGGCCTCACCCGGCGTCGGCGGGCCGGCCGTCTTTGGGACGTGGCGGCCGGCTGCCCCCCGCGCGGCCCCGCCCGGTGCGGGCCGCCACCCTCCGGGCCGGCCGGGCGCCCGCCCCCTCCGGAGCCGGCGCGGCCGCCGCGGCGCGGGCGGGCCGATGGCGGCAGGCGGGGTACCCGGAGCAGCTGACGAACGGGCCGAAGCGTCCCCGGCGTTTGACCAGCGGCCGGTGGCATTCGGGGCACATCTCCCCGGTCGGCTCGGGCGCCGGCCGGTCCGGCTTGGACGTGGCCTCGTCGCCGGCCCGCGGGCGGACGTAGCGGCAGGCGGGATACCCGGAACACCCGACGAACGGACCGCGGCGACCGGTCCGCTCCACCAGCGGCTTGCCGCAGTCGGGGCAGGCCTCGCCCGTCGGGGTCGGCGCCGGCCGGGATTCCTTGCCCTGGATGAAGTCGCACTCGGGGAAGCGGGAGCACCCGACGAACTCGCCGAACCGCCCGCTGCGCACGACCAGGTCGGCCCCGCAGCGGGGACACGGTTCGCCCACCGGCGTCGCCGCCACCCGGACCCGGGGCATGTCGGCCTGGGCGCGCTCCAGGTTCCGGGCGAACGGCCCGAACCACGTGCGCACCACCGTGACCCAGCCGCTGCCCCCCTCCTCGATGGCATCGAGGCGAGACTCCATCTGGGCGGTGAAGCCGACGTCGACGATGTCGGGGAACTGTCCCTTGAGCGCCTCGTTGACCGCCTGGCCGAGCGGGGTCGGGTGCAGCCGCCGCTCCACCTGGCGGACGTAGCCCCGCCCCTCGATGGTGTCCACCGTGGGCGCGTAGGTGCTGGGCCTCCCGATCCCGCGCTCCTCCATCTCCCGGATCAGGGTCGCCTCCGAGTACCGCGGCGGCGGCTGGGTGAAGTGCTGCTCGGCCTCGGTCCGCAGCAGGCGGAGGGGCTGGCCCTGGACCAGCGCCGGCAGCTCCGTCTCCTCGCGCTCCGGCTCGCGGGGCAGGACGCGCAGGAACCCGTCGAAGACGAGACGTGACCCGGTGGCCCGGAAGACCAGGGGGCCGCTCACGACGTCCACCCGGGTGGCGTCGAGGCGCGCCGCGCTCATCCGCCCGGCGATGAACCGCTGCCAGATGAGCCGGTAGAGCCGGAGCTGGTCGGCGCTCAGGTGGGCCGCGACCGCGTCGGGGGTGCGCGCCGCCGCGGTCGGCCGGATCGCCTCGTGGGCGTCCTGGGCGGCGACCGGGCTCTTGGAGCGCCGCAGCGTCGCGCCCGGGCCGACGTACTCCGGACCGTACTCGGCGCGCACGAAGTCGCGCGCCTCGCCGGCGGCGAGGTCGCTGACCCGGGTCGAGTCGGTGCGCATGTAGGTGATCAGCCCCACCGGCCCCTCGTCGCCCAGCTCGACCCCCTCGTAGAGCTCCTGGGCCAGACGCATGGTCCGCTTGGGGCTGAGCCGGAGCTGGGCGGAGGCGTCCTGCTGGAGCGTGCTGGTGATGTAGGGGGCGGGCGGGTTGCGCCGGGTGGCCTTCCGTTCGATCGCGTCGACCCGGAAGGGGGTCTCCGCCACCTCCGCCTCGACCGCGCGGGCCCCCGCCTCGTCGGCCAGCTCGTGGCGGACCGTCTCCCTACCCTGGCGGCGGCCGTGGTACCGGGCCCGGAGCAGGACCCCGTCCTCGGTGGCGAGGTGGGCGTCCACGGTCCAGGACTCCACCGGTACGAAGCCCACGATCTCCTCCTCGCGGTCGCACACCAGACGCACCGCGACCGACTGGACCCGCCCCGCCGAGAGCCCCGTGCGCACCTTCCGCCAGAGCAGGGGGCTCAGCGTGTAGCCGACCAGCCGGTCGATCACCCGGCGCGCCTGCTGGGCGTCCACCAAGCGCTGGTCGATCGGCCGGGGACGGGCCAGCGCCGCCTCGACCGCGGGGCGGGTCACCTCGTGGAAGACAATCCGCTCGGGCTGGCGGAGCTGGAGCTCCTTGGCGATGTGCCAGGCGATCGCCTCCCCCTCGCGGTCGGGGTCGGAGGCGAGGAGGGTGCGGCCGGCGCGGCGGGCGGCCGCGCGCAGCTCGCGCACCTGCGCCTCCTTGCCCGGGATCACGGCGTACTGGGGGGCGAAGTCGTGGTCGACGTCGATGCCGAGGGTGGACTTGGGCAGGTCCACGACGTGCCCCATCGAGGCCCGCACCTCGTAGTCCTGGCCGAGGAACTTGGCCAGGGTGCGGGCCTTGCTGGGCGACTCGACGATCACGAGATTGGCGGCAGCCATCACCAGGGGGAGGGATCGGTGGCGGGGTCCGGACGCTCAGGCCGGACCGGGGAGGGGGGAGCGGAGCGACTCGCGATTCTAACAACCGCTCTCTCGGCGGCCGCGCTCTCGATCGGCACGGTACCCTCCGGCGACCCCAGGCGAAACCCGCCCGCCTCGGCCCGGGCCAGACCGAAGAGCTCCAGCTGGGTCGCGGCCGCCAGAGCGCGCGCCACCGGCAGCCCGGCGGCAGCGGCGAGCTGCCCAACCGGGAGGGCGGCATCCGCGAGCACCCGGCGGAGCCGGCGGGCGTCCCCGTCGAGCGGGAGGGCGTCCGGGAATGCGCCGGGGGCGGTCCCCAGGGCGCCGGCTGACCGGGTGGGCCCGCTCGTCGTCGCCCCCGCCGCCCGCAGGCAGTCGGCGGCCGAGAGGGCGAGCGTCGCCCCCCCGCGGAGGAGGTGATTGGTGCCGCGGCTCTGGGGGGTGAAGATCCCCCCGGGAACGGCCAGGAGCGGGCGACCGAGGGCAACCGCCAGCCGCGCGGTCCCGAGCGCCCCCGAGCGGGCATCCGCCTCCACCACCACCACCGCGTCGGCCAGGGCGGCGATCAGCCGGTTGCGGCGGAGGAAGCGGAACGGCGCCGGCGGGACCGGGTCGGGCCACTCGGTGCACACCGCCCCGCGGGTCGCGATCGCGACCCGGAGTCGGTGGTGGGCCGCGGGATACTGGTGGTCGAGGCCGTGGCCCAGGACCGCGATCTGGACACCCCCCGCGTCCAGCGCTCCCGAGTGGGCGGCCGCATCGATCCCATCGGCCAGACCGCTGATCACGATGCCTCCCTCGGCGGCCACCCCGGCCGCGAGGTGGCGGGCGGCGGCGATCCCGTAGCCGGTCGGCCGGCGCGTGCCCACCACGGCGATGCGGGGTCCCGGGGCGGTCGGCCAGTCGCCCTGGCCGCGGAGCCGGGCGGGAGGGTCCGGGAGGCTCCGCAGCCCCGCCGGCCACGCCGGGTCGGCCGGTCCGACCGTCCATCGTCCCGTCGGCCGCGGGTTCAGCGGGTCATCGCTCGCGGTACCCGAGCGCCTCCGCGACGTCCGCCGTCGCGACCCGCTCCCGGCCCGCCAGGTCGGCGATGGTGCGGGCGACCCGGAGCGCCCGATGGACGCCGCGCGCGGTCACCCCACTGGCCATGGCCCGCTCCACCAGCACCTCCCCGTGACGCTCCAGCCCGACCCGCTCCCGCAGCGTCGCCACCGGCAGGTCCCGGTTGAGCGCGACCCCGGTGGTCGGGGCTCGGCGCCGCTGCCGACCGCGGGCGTCCGCGACCCGCCGTCGCACCGCGTCGGTGGACTCCGATCGCTCCGAGCGGAGGAGGTCGGCGGCCGGGACCGCGTCCACCTCGACGACGAGGTCGAGACGATCCCGCAGCGGCGCCGAGAGACGGGCCCGGTAGGTGCGCAGGTCGGCCGGCGAGCAGACGCAGCCTCGGCGCCGACCGCATGCGCAGGGGTTGGCGGCAGCGACCAGAGTGAACTCCGCCGGCAGGACCACCGCCCCCTGCGCCCGCACCACCGTGAGGCGGCGCTCCTCCAGCGGCTGCCGCAGCGCCTCCAGGTGCGATCGTGGAAACTCCATCAGCTCGTCGAGGAACAGCACCCCGTGGCTGGCCAGGCTGAGCTCGCCCGGACGGGGCAGCCCGCGACCCCCGCCGATCAGTCCGGGCAGCGAGATCGAATGGTGAGGGTGGCGGTACGGTGGCCGCGCCATCGACGGCGGCGGGCCGGCCAGGTACGCCCCGGCGAGGGAGTGGAGGGCGGCCACCTCCAGGGTGGCGCGCGCGGTCAGGTCCGGCAGGAGGCCGGCAAGGGCTCCGGCCAGCATCGTCTTGCCGCTCCCCGGGGGACCGGTCAGGAGCAGGGTGTGCCCGCCGGCGGCGGCGATCTCCAGAGCGCGACGGGCGACCCCCTGGCCGCGGATCTCGGCGAGGTCGGTGGGTCCGGCGACCGGGAGGGCCGCGCCCCTCGACACCGTCCCGCCCGCCGGGGCGGGTGGGACGGGGGGAAGCACGGCTCGGCCCTCCAGGTGGGCGACGGCGGCCGCCAGCGTCGGCGCCGCGAGCACGCGCACCCCGCCGACCAATCCCGCCTCCCAGGCGTTGGCCATCGGCACCACCACCGCCGGCACCCCGGCGACGGCGAGCGCCCGGACCAGGGCCACCACGCCCGCCACCGGCCGGACCGCCCCATCGAGCGCCAGCTCCCCCAGCGCGGCCACCCCGCCGAGGGTGAGCGCCCGTCCGCCCGCGGCCAGGCACGCCAACGCGATCGCCAGGTCGAACCCGGTCCCGCCCTTGGGCACCTCCGCGGGGGCGAGGTTGACCGTCAGCCGGCGGCGCGGGAAGTCGAACCCGCTGTTGCGGATGGCGGCGCGCACCCGCTCGCGGGCCTCCTGCACCGCCCGGTCGGTGAGCCCGACCACCTGGAAGCTCGGCAGCCCCGGGCTGAGGTCGGCCTCCACCGACACCACCAGCGCCTCCGCCCCGTGGGCGGTCGCGCTGAGCACGGTGGTGATCACCCCGCGCGTGCCCGCGACCCCCCACCCATCGCCCGCATCGTCCGGTGGGACGGGGCCAGCGGGACGGGTCGTCCCCCGGCCCCGAATCGGGGGCGGCGGGGCCTGATCCGCGCCGGCGGCGGCGGAGATGTCGCGCCGGTCAGCGCGAGGCGGATTCCGCCAGCGCCGGGCGTGACTCCAGCATCGCGGCCGACACCGCCCGGAGCGCCTTGACGAACCCCGACTTCGGCTGCTTCCAGGCGAGCGGCTCGCCCGCCGACATCGACCGAACCCCATCGATCCCGGCGTGCGGGAGGAGGTGGACGGGGTGCTCCAGGACCCGGCCCGCCCGTTCGCGGTCAGCCTGGTGGTAGGACTGCACCGAGTTGAGCACCACCGTGATCCGGGATCGGGGAATCCGAAGCTTGTCGCAGATGGAGAGCCACGTCCGCACCGCGAACACCCCGTGGTTGTCGGGCGTGCCCACCACCACGAGCCGGTCCGCGCTTTCCATCAGGTCGATCCCGCCGTTGTCCAGACGTCCGCCCTGATCGACCACGACCAGGTCGCTGGCCATCACCAGCCGGTGGATCAGGTTGTTCACCGCCGCCGGGGCCACCGCATCGGAGAGCTCGGGGCTGGACGGCGCGGGCAGGACGGTCACCCCGCTGGGGTGGCGCGGCAACCGGTCGAAGAGGTCCTCGCTGAGCGCCTCGCCGTGCAGCTGCACCCAGGTGGGCGTCTGCGGGGGCAGGTTGAAGGCCAGGAGGATGCTGCCGAAGCGGGGGACATTGTCGACCAGGGCCACCCGCCGGCCCTCCTGGGCGAGCACCGCGAGGTTGGCGGCGATCAGGGTGCGTCCAACGCCGCCCCGTGGCCCGCACACGACCCACAGCGCCTGGCCCGGGTCCGCCGGATCGCCACGGGGCGACGCGGCGCTCGGGGGCTCAGGCCGGGCGGGCCTGCCGCCCCGATCGACCGGCGCCGGCGCCGGGGATGGGGATGGGGATGGGACGGCGGGCTGCACGTCCTCCACGACCGCGAGCCTCTCCGCGGCGGGGGCCGGGGCAGGCGCCGGGGCTGGGGACGTAGCAGGGGCAGGCGCCGGGTCTGGGACCGCCGCCGGGGCCGCGACCGGGGCCGGCGCCGCAGGGGTGGGGGCGGCGACCGGGGCCGGCGCCGCAGGGGTCCGGACCGCGCGAGCCGCGCCGGCACGGGCCGCCATATGCTCGGCCACGGATCGGGTCGGCGAGGTGGCGGCGATGCACTCCGATGCGCCCGACGCCAGCGCCGCGGCGACGACCGCGGCGCGGGGATCGCCCGCCACCAGCACGATCGGAATCCCCGCGCCGCGCTCGGTCGCTCGCAGGGCCGCGACGAAACCGGGCAGCGCCGGGATGCGGTCCGCGTCGGCCACCAGCACGCCGTCGGCGGCGGCGAACGCGGCCAGGTCGGCGGGAACCGAGCGCTCGATCACCGGCTCCAGCCCGACGTTCCGGAGCTCGGCCGAGATCAGATCCGCATCGACCGACCCGCCGGTGATGAAGACGACACTGGGGCGATCAGCCACGACCTCCGCAGTCTAGGCGGGCGGCCCGGCCGGCGCCGTCGCCCGACGATCGCAACCGTGCAACGATCGTGGCGACCGGGTCACGGCCGCCCCAAGTCGTCCGTCACCCATCCGACACATCCTGCAGGTGGCGGACCGCGAGCGGGCGATCGTCCGGCCCCAGGGTGATCGCGACCACGTCGATGGCCAGCCGAGTGGCGCCGGGTCGCTCGGTCGCGCACCAGACACCGAGGAGGCGCCGCAACCGCCTCACCTTGGCCGCCGTCACGGCGGCCTCCGGCGGCCCGTAGCGATCGCCGCGGCGGGTCTTGACCTCCACCGCGGCGATCGTTCCCGCGCGGGCCACGACCAGGTCGAGCTGCCCATCGGCGCAGCGCCAGTCCGCGGCCAGCACCGTCCAGCCCCGGGCAATCAGCCACAGGGCCGCGTGGCGCTCGCCCCACGCCCCGCGCTGGCGCGCCTGCGCCGCGGCGTCGAGGGCCGCGGTCACGCCTCGGGCGTCCCCTCCGCGGTGACGGATCCGGGCGCAATTGGCGTGCCGGCGCCCGCACCGCGGACGGTCGTCTCCCGCCGCTCGCGCAGGCGCGCCCGCTTGCCCACCTTGGTGCGTAGGTAGTAGAGCTTGGCCCGCCGGACCTCGCCGTGGCGAACCACCTCGACGGTCGCGATCCGCGGCGAGTGGAGGAGGAAGGTGCGCTCCACGCCGACCCCGTGGGTGATCCGGCGAACCGTGAACGTCCGCCGGCTGCCCCCGCCCCCGACACCGATCGTGACGCCCTCGAAGACCTGGATCCGCTCCCGTGTCCCCTCCACCACGCGCACGTGGACGCGCACGGTATCGCCCGGCCGGAGCTCAGGCACGTCGGCCTTGAGCTGGTCGCGCTCGAGCAGGTCGATCACGTTCATGTTTGTCCTCCGCGAGCGGCGGCGAGCGCCGATGGTTCCGGGGCCGGGGCCACGCGGCCCTCCGGCGGGGGGTCGAGGGTGACAAGGTCGGGTCTCAGTCGGGCGGCCCGCTCCGCCGCCGATCGCAGGCGCCAGCGGGCGATCGCGGCGTGGTCGCCGCTCCGGAGCACATCCGGCACCGGCCGCCCCTCGAAGGTGGCCGGGCGTGTGTAGTGGGGGTGCTCGACGGTGCCACGGGTGAAGCTCTCGTCGCGGAGGGACTCGGGCGTGCCCAGGGTGCCGGGGAGGTGGCGGGCGACGGCCTCGATGACCACCATCGCGGCCAGCTCGCCGCCGCTGAGGACGACGTCCCCGATCGAGACCTCGTCGAGGTCGAGGCCGTCCACCACCCGCTCGTCGATCCCCTGGTAGCGCCCGCAGACGACGATGAGCCGCGGCTCAGCGGCCATCGCCCGCGCCATCGTCGCGTCGAAGCGGCGCCCGTGAGCGCCCAGGAGGATGCCGCGCCCCCGCGGATGGCCGGGCAGCGCGCGCAGGCGGCGGACGGCGGCGAAGATCGGCTCCGGGCGCAGGACCATGCCCGGACCTCCGCCGAACGGCTCGTCGTCCACCTGGCGGTGCGGACCGATCCCGTCGGCTCGCAGGTCGTGGGCGCACACGACCAGCGCGCCGCGCTCGATCGCCCGTCCCACCACCCCGACGCCGAGCGGCCCGGGGAAGATCTCCGGGAAGAGGGTGACCACGTCAACCCGCATCGCGAACCTCCTCCACCTGGTGCCGCGCGACCACCATCGTGCCTCGCGCCACGTCGATCGAGCGCACCGAATCGCGCACGGCCGGGACCAGGGTCTCCTCGCCGTCCGGCGCGCGCACCACGAAGATGTCGTGCTGCGGGAGCGCCTCGACGTCCACCAGCTCGCCGACCGCCCGCCCGCTGTCGTCAACGACGGTGAGACCAACCAGCTGAAAATGGAAGTACTCGTCGGGCGGGAGCGCGCGCGCCTGGGCGCGGTCGACCTCCAGGTAGCCGCCGCTGAGACGGCCGGCGGCGGTGCGGTCGTCGACCCCCTCCAGCTTGCAGAGCACGTCGGCTCCCGACGCCCGCGCCCAGCTCACGGCCAGCGGACCGACGGCGGTGTGGACTCGGAGCCCGGGCTGCAGCCGATCGGCGTCGCCACCGAGGAGCTCCACCACAAGCACGCCGGCGAGGCCGTGGGGGCGTCGGACGAAGGCCGCGCGCAGCCGATCCGGCTCGGTCACTCGGCCACCTCGACCTGGACCTGCTGGTGCTGCCGCAGCGCGGCCGAGCGCACCACCATCCGGATCGCCTCGATGTGGCGTCCCTGACGTCCGATGACGAGGCCGACGTCATCCGGCGCCACCCGCACCTCCACCCGCACGCGCCGGTCGCCCCCGTCGGCGCGGACCTCCACCTGGTCCGGCGCCGTCACCAGGGCGCGCACCATGTACGCCACGAGCTCGGCATAGTCCGGCATCGCCTCAGCTCCGCGCACCGGGGGCGCCCCCATCGGCGCCCGGCACGTCCGGCGCTGCGTCGGATGCCTCCGGCGCCGCGTCGGATGCCTCCGGTGCCGCCGGCTCGGACGTCGCCGCCGGCTCGGGCGCCGGAGCCACGGACGCCGCCGGAACGGGACGCCGCTCGGTCCGGGGGAGCAGGCCCTGGCGCTCGAGCAGGGCGCGGGCGGAGTCGGACGGTCGCGCCCCAACTTTGAGCCAGTGCTCCACTCGAGCCGCGTCGACGCGGACGGTGGCGGGGTGGGTGAGGGGGTCGTAGAACCCCACCGACTCGATGAAGCGACCATCCCGCGGGGAGCGGGCGTCGGCGACGACAAGGCGGTAGCAGGGACGCTTGGTCGCCCCCGTCCGCTTCAGCCGGATCTTCACAGCCACAGAGCTCTCCTCACTGGGTGATGGGTCCGGCGCGGCCGGCCCGTCGGTACGCGCTCATCCTCGCAGCGCTCCCGGGGGGAGCCCGGGCAGCCCGCCCTGGAGGAACCGCTGGGCCAGTCCGCGCCGCCCGCCGGCCCCCCCGAGGCCGCGCATCAACCCCTGCAGCTGCGCGAACCCCCGCAGCAGCCGGCTGACGTCGGCCGGGGTGCTGCCGCTGCCGGTCGCGATCCGGCGCCGCCGCGAGGCATCGACGATCTCCGGGCGGCGACGCTCCTCCGGCGTCATCGACAGCACGATCGCCTCCATCCGTCGCAGCTGGCGGTCGTCGGGCAGCTCGGCGGCCCCCCCCCGAACCAGCTGGCGGCCGCCCGGCAGCAGTCCCAGGACCGACTCCATCGAGCCCATGCGGCGCAGCTGGCGCAGCTGGGCGACGAAGTCGTCGAGGGTGAGCCGCCCCGCCAGCATCCGCTCCTCGACCGCCTGCTGCGTGGTCCGGTCGACCTGCTCCTGGGCCCGCTCGGCCAGGGTCAGGACATCGCCCATCCCGAGGATCCGGCGGGCCATCCGGTCGGGGTGGAAGGGCTCCAGGTCCTGCGGCCGCTCGCCCGTGCCGCAGTACAGGATCGGCAGGCCGGTCGCGGCCCGCATCGACAGCGCGGCCCCGCCCCGAGCGTCGCCGTCGAGCTTGGTGAGGACGACGGCGGTGACCGCTGCCCGCTCCTTGAACGCCGCGGCGACGGTGATCGCCTCCTGGCCGGTCATGGCGTCCACCACCAGGAGCGCGTGGTGCACCGGGATCGCCGACCGCACCTGGTCCAGCTCCTGCAGCATCGCCTGGTCGAGCTGGAGCCGCCCGGCGGTGTCGACGACGACGACGTCCGCACCCCGCGCCGCGGCCTCGGCGATGCCGGCGCGGCAGACGGCGACGGTGGCGGCGGCAAGGTCGGAGCCGGCCGGCGGGCGCTCCGCCGGCCGGACCACCGGCACGTCCTGGCTTCGGCCGAGCTGCTCCAGCTGCTCGATCGCCGCCGGGCGATGGAGGTCCGCGGCGACCGCCAGGGGCTGGTGCCCGTCCCGTCGGGCAAGCAGCGCCACCTTCATGGCGGTGGTGGTCTTGCCCGACCCCTGCAGCCCCACCAGCATCACGACCGTGGGCGGACGGGGCTCGTAGGTGAGCCGGCGGGTCTCGCCGCCGAGCAGCCGGACCAGCTCCTCGTGGACGATCGTCACCACCTGCTGGCCGGGCGAGAGGCTCCCCAGCACCTCCTCGCCGACCGCCCGCGCCCGGACCCGCTCGATGAAGTCGCGGGCGACCCGGAAGTGGACGTCGGCCTCCAGCAGGGCGAGGCGGACCTCGCGGAGCCCTGCCTCGACGTCCGCCGGGGTCAGCTTGCCCTTGGCGGAGATCCGGCGGAAGGCCAGGCCCAGCCGGTCGGTGAGGGCGTCAAACACCGGCGGGGCTCGGCGGGATCGCCGCCACCGCGGGCCGGCGCCGCTCGGCCTCGAGGCGGGCCACCTTCCGCTGCAACCGCCGCCGCTCGTCCTCCAGGCGGCTGAGCCGGGCGGCGAGTCCGAGCCGCTCCTCGGCCCGCTCCATCTGGAGGAGGCCGCGACGGACGAGATCGTGGGCGGCGGACCTCGACACCCGTCGGGCACTGGCCAGCTCGCTCATCGACCAGTCCTCCTCCAGGTGGAGCCGGAGCGCCTCCCGCTGCCGCGCGGTGAGCAGGGCGCCGTAGGCGTCGAAGAGAAGTTGATGGCTCACCCGCCGGACCGTGGGACTGTCGGCTGCCAAGGCCAAAACCTTGACAGCTTACGGCACTCGGGCGATCGGCGGTGGGGGCGGACGCGCACCCACGCTCCCCATGCGTCACACTCGCGCGGTCGGAGCCCCTGTCACCGCCGGCCGGCCGGGCGGTGCGGCCAGGGCGCCGGCCAGGGAGGAGCGAGGCTGGACCCGGTGCGGATCGGACGGCTCCTGGCCGCGACCCCGAGCCTCGCCGGGCTGGGCTCAGAGGACCTCGACCTCCTGGCGGCGAGCTGCCGGGCGCGGCGGGTGCGCCGCGGCCAGATCCTCTTCGCCGAGGGCGACCCCGCCGACTCGCTCGTGATCCTGGCCTGGGGACGGCTCACGGTGCTGGTCACGTCCCCCGAGGGAGGCCAGCTCGTCCTCCGCGTCGTCACCCCGGGGGACGCCCTGGGTGAGGTCGGCTGCCTCGACGGGGGACCGCGGTCCGCCACCGTCGAGGCCCTCCAGGACAGCCTCGTCATCCAGCTGCCCGCGTCCGACCTCCTCGCTTTGGTGGAGCGCCGGCCGCAGCTGGCCCGCCACCTCCTCTCCCAGCTGGCGGCCGACCTCCGGCGTCTCACCGGGTCGACCGCGGACCTGGTGTTCCTCGACGTGCCGCGCCGGGTCGCCAAGCTCCTGGTGCAGGAGGTGGACGGTGCGGGCACCCGCGACCTCGAGCTGTCCGAGACCCAGGGGCAGATCGGGGCCCGGGTGGGGGGGACGCGCCAGAGCGTGAACTCGGCCCTCCATGCGCTGGAGCGGCGCGGCTGGCTGGCGGTGTCGGGCCGCCACATCGTGATCTCGGACCTGGAGGCTCTCCGGCGCTTCGCCGCGTCCTGACCTGACCCCGCGCCCCGCCCGCGCCCGCTGCCCGCCGGGTGTCGCCCGATTGACACCCGCATCGTCGCCGGCACGACCCCGATTGCGGGCCGGGATCCGCACACTGCTGCCAAGCCTCCGCCCTCACCGCGGAGCCCGACCCCGAAGGAGGTCCCCCGATGACACCGAACGACACTGACCCGACCGCCGAGCCCACCACCTCCGATGACGCCCAGGGGCACCGCGTCACCGAGCTGATCTTTGAGGAGACCGACGACGCTGAGGGGCACCGCTTCGCCAAGGCCGTCCCCGATGACGCCGACGACGCCGAGGGGCACCTGACGGAGCGGTGACTAGGACCGATTGCCGCGGGCGGGGCGCCGCCGCCGGAGCGATCCGGCGGGCGCCTCGCGCGGCGACGGTCACTCCTCCCCAGGCTCTCCCGGGGCTCTCCCCGGGTGCCGTCAGGCCGAATCCGAGTGGCCGCCCCCGGCCGCCAGCCCGTGCAGGATGGTCTTGACCTGGAACGGCGTGCAGCCGGGATGCCGCCCCAGGATCAGCGCCACCAGCCCGCTCATGTGGGCCGCCGCGAAGCTGTTGCCGCTGGCGGTGATCACCGACCCCCGGGCCCACGCCACCTCCACGTCCAGCCCGCGGGCGCCGAACTCCACCGGCGGGTCGGGGTTGTAGGCGAGCTGGGTAGGGTCGGAGCCGAGGTGGCACGCCACCGCGATCACGGAGGCGAACTGGGCCGGATAGGTGGGCCCGGGGAGGTTGTTGGCGGCGCAGACCAGGGCCACGTCGCGGAAGTAGCAGTCGTCGACGATCGTGTGCCACAGCGGGGTCTGGTCGGCTCGGGGCGTGCTCAGGCTGAGATTGATCACGTGCGCGCCCTGGTCCAGGGCCCAACGCACCCCCCGGGCGATGCAGGCGGTCTTGCCGGTGAGCCGCTTGCCGAGGACGCGGACGCTGAGCAGACGGCAGCCGGGTGCCAGCCCGCGGACGATCCCGGCGCAGGCTGTGCCGTGGCCGAAGAGGTCGCGGTGGGGGCCCTCCTCGATCGTGATCGGGTCGGGGCGATCGGGGTCGAACGAGAGGGCGGCGCCGCCCGCCACCGAGCCCACCCGCGGATGGTCGGCGTCGACCCCGCTGTCGACGATGGCGACCGTGACCCCCTCACCGGTCGAGGGCCCCACGGCCCACTCCCAGGTGATCGGCAGGCCCAGGGCCGGCTCGCCGGCCCGCGGCCGGCTCGCGAACGGCTCCGACCAGGCGGGGATCAGGGGACGGGCGATCGCCGCTCCCTCACGTCGGCGAGCACGTCCTCGACAACCGTGAGGGCCAGCCGCCGCTCGCGGCTCCCCGGGCGGCCCAGCTCGGAGAAGAGCGCGGCCAGGCGGGCCACGTCCCGATCCGTGGGGCCCAGGCGCCGGGCCGCGGCGCGCAGCGCCCGCCCGGCCTCGGCATCGGCGGCGGCATCGGCGAGGCCCACCAGCAGCACCCGTCCCAGGTCGTCGAAGGATGCGACCGTCTCCAGCGCCAGCGCAGCCACGTCGGCGATCATCCCGAGGAGCTGGAGGTCATGGGCCGCCCCCGGCCGGCCGGTGTCGCGGTCGAGGACCGAGAGCACGCCGAGCAGGCGCCGGGGGGTCCGCACCGGCACCGCCAGGATCGCGTCCGGGACGTAGCCGGTCCGCTCCGCCGACTCCCGCGAGAAGCGGGGGTCGCGGCTCAGGTCGCGGACCTCGATCGGCTGCTCCGACTGCACCACCCACCCCGCCACGCCCTCGTCGGCGGGCAACCGCAGCCCCCGCACGTCGCCGCGGCCCCCGGACGCGGAGGCGGTGTAGGCGAGCTCGGACTCGTCCGCGCTGAGGAGGGCGATCGAGCACGCCGCCGCTCCCAGGAGCCGGCGCGCGGTGGAGGTGATGGTGGTGAGCAGCTCGTCGGCCGCCCGGGGGGCCACCGCCGGCCACGCGTCGCGCGCCAGCCGCCCCAGCAAGGAGGGACCGGGCTCGGGCGGAGTCATCAGGCCGGGCTCGCGACGGGGCCGGCGGGCACTGCCATCCTGGCCGGAGTCTACGGGCTGGGCCCGGCCACCCGACGGGACCCGGGGGCGATCCCGGCTCCAGGCCCCGGCGGGGGGGATCGCGCCGGCCGGCTGGTATCATCCGGGCCGCGACGGGAGTGCGCGGCCGAGGCCGGTTCGGCGAGCCTGGTCCGGGCCGGGGAGATGACGTGGCCTGCCCGACGTGTGGCACCGAGAACCGGTCCGAGCGCAGGTTCTGCGCCCAGTGC